>NZ_LDUJ01000001.1:0-535947 GCF_001043675.1 Lysinibacillus sp. LK3 | reverse complement strand
GTATTTTCAAAAGTACTGAAGCTTTCACCTACAAAACTATTTTCAAATAGATATTTAATTAAATTATCGTAGTATGGATTATAATTTACACTATGTAACCCCTCTTTTAAATCTAGGAATTTTAAATAATGTATCAATTCAGGGATTCGGGATATTTCAGAAAGTATAGTCGATACTCCTTTATCACCATTAAAACATGAATATATAGACGAAGGTATGAGATTTTCTTTTTCATGAACGTCTAGAACGTAAATAGTGCTAATTATTTTATTTTTAAACCTTTCATATAGACGAATAACTTTGCGACTTGTTTCGCCCTCCACATCTTTATCAAATTTTTTATCACTGTCTAAAATTGTATAAGAAATATTTTGGTGAGAAATAGCTCTATCAAAGAAATTACGTTTTGTTCTATCTCCTCCTCCATTTATAGGATCGTAAGATAATTTTATCAATTTAGAATCTCTTTTTATGAGATTATCTGCAATACTAAAATAGAATGTACAATCATCTATATCTTCGGAAATGAGTTTAAACTTTTCTAGTATATTTAATCTAGATAGATAACTCAAATTAATATATATACCATCTGTTTTAGATAAGATAGTTTGAACTTCATTTGAAATAATAACTTTTTTTTGTAATTTTATAATGTTTGGCTCGAATGTTGACCTATTATTATAAATATAGTTATAAATAGCTCTTGTGCCTTGTGAAAGCTTTTTGGATACTGAAAGATATTTTAGAGCTTTTTCAGAACCATAAACAAAGTGAAAACCCATTAAATGTGAAGAAATAATCTGCTCTATTAAAGTATTTTGATCAGCTGGTAATAGATCTTTTGAGAAATCTTTTAGTATGTCGTCAGTAATTATAATTAACACTATTCGTCTTCCTCCCAATCAAATTCATCATTAATTTGAGAGAGGTCTTCATCTGGTTGGAAAAAACCTATAGGCCACTCATGTATAATACCTTTTTCATCATAGGAAATTGATTTAATGATTGAATGATTAATATCATCGTCACTAAAAATTAAGATATTACAATTATTCGAATCAAAATTCTTTTCAAGAATCATTCTACCAACCCTATTCACAATAATATCACTGTGAGTTTCTAAAATAATGCTAATATTAACCCTTGCTTTTTTTAAATAATTTATAGAATTAATAAACGCATCTACAAGTTTAGCCTGCATTGCGGGATGTAAGTGCAGTTCAGGTTGTTCAATTAAAATGTGAACTTCCTTTTTCATTGGCCTTGAATAGATAGAATTATGGCTACGATTTATTCTTCTTTCAGTTTTAGACCATAAAGTGTAAATTATTGGGAGAATCTGTGAAAAACCAAATCCAACATCTGCTAAGTTAATTTTTTCAGCTTCTCTATCAGATGAGAAAGATATGTACATATATAAATGATCCTGTATATTCTCAGTTCCAATAATAAAACCAAAATTTTCCCATACCCATTTTTCAAATCTTTTTCTTTGTTGATCTGTTAAATCCTTTAAGATCATTGGCATATTTACACCTTGTGTATCAATTTCATCAATCGATATTCCACTTTCTCTGTAATATCTTTGAACATTCGCTCTCAATGGTGCTAAATATTGTACATTCAAAAAATATTGAGATATTTTTTTATTTATCAAATTTAAGATATTAGTTAAATTACTTAGTAACATTAAACTGTACAATTCATTTCTGTCTTCTTTATCGTTTATTGTAGATATAAATTTTACAAATAATTTAAATTGATCACTTAATTTTTCGGTTTTATATGCATATTCCTCATTATAATAATTTATTTTGGACGTTATAAAATTATTTAAAAAATCTTTTTCATTTTCTATAATCTTTTTATAATCACTTACTTTAAATAAAGATAAAAAATCTGAGAAATGTCTTTCAAAATCTCTTCGTAATTTTTCTTCTTTATCCTCCCCCTCTAATAAATCCTCCTCAAAAGGAACTTTTTTCAATAAATAATCTCTATATAACTTCTTATATATTTCATTTATAAAATAATCAGCATCAATTGAACCGTTACCAGCAAGGACTATCTCAGGTAAAAAGGCCGATCTTTCATGATAGGTCTCTACATCAATTTTCGGATAAGAATAGTCAAATGGTTTTACAAAAATACCCATTTTACCTTGTGAAAATCTTAATTCAATTTTAATGTCCTCTGAAATATTAAATTGTATATTTTTAAAGTTATTTTCCTTTATTATTACTGCCAATTCAAAATTAATACCTGAATCAATAGTATTATTTTCATAAAATATAGATCGTCTTCTAAAATATTGCGAGAATTGGTAGAAATCTTCATTTGCTAATTTAAACTTAAATCCTAACTCTAAAATCTTTGGATCTGCTACTCGATTGATTGCTGTTTCAAAACTGCCAAAATCTACAGAATCTGGACTATACCAAAGTAAAGCTTCCCTTCTTTTAGAAAGAATAGTTTGTTTCATTAAAGGAAAAAAGCGTAAAAAACTACTTTTTCCAGAACTATTTTTACCTAGTAGAATCGTTAATGGTTTAATTTTTATATCTCCAGTATCTTTTATACTTCTTAAATTTTTTATTGATATACTTTCCATATAATCACCTCATAAAGTATTATAACAACATGGTATAATATCATTATATTAATTACAAATATTTCATTAAAATCCTATAATTTAAATTATATACATCTTAAAATTTTTGTTTTTATATTTATAAAAATCTTTAATAGCAGCATTGATAAAAAACACCTACCAAAGTAAGTGTTTTATCTATTCAATGCCTTATCAATTTTAGAAATTAACTCTAATCGACTATTGTTACATCCAACTTGTACAATGGATGTTTTATAAGCCGGATTCTCTACTATGCTTATTTCTACTAATTCTGCACGCTGAACCAACCTAAAATTTCGCCTTCCTCTTTTCGTCTCTTCAAATTCAGCATTTTTAAATCCTACTGAAACGTGACATATTTGCCTATCCCTTATTAAGTTATAAAGTAGGCGATTTTCATGGTTATTTTCTAATTCAATACGAAAAGACAAACCTCTTTCATCTTCGCATAATGTAAGTTGCCCAGTATCGGCACTTGCAAAATCTAGGGAACTCAAGTGGGAATATCGAACAGTTTGATTCCGCTTTTTTATAGAGTCTACAAAGGCACCTGATATGAACTGCTCGTAAAATCTCCCTTGGTCATCATGGATACATGCTCGTTCATTCCAACAAAGTGCATATCCACTAATAACTAAAGGTTTTGTCATGGCCGTTTCATAACCTCATTTGTGATTTGACCGTGAAAATCAGTAATTCGTTCAATATGGCCTTCTCTAATACGTGGATCAAATTCCAGTGTTACAGGAATGGTAAATCTTTTACTTGGTTGGTTCGGATAAGATGGATTTTGTGAAGCTGCTGCTACCTTCTGGTACTCGTTATCAATGGTGTTTTTAATTTCATTACTAAAATGACTTGCTGATCTCTTTATCTCGCCATATTGTTTCAAAAGGTCGGAATATTGCCTTTGAGCAGTTAATACTTTCTCAGCCATTTCATCGAGCTTACTTTTTGAAATGTTTAATACTAACTCCATTTCAGTTGAAATTTTCGATACATCATACAGTTCAATCGATTCAACAGCTTGCAAATTCTTAATTTCAGTTTCTTCATTGGAAATTTTACGTTGTAACTCTTCAATTTTCTTCGCACATTCTTCTGTAGAAAGTTTGTTAAAGAATCTTTTAGGATTAAGTAAACTATAGCTATTATTTAATTGAATTCCTTCCAATTGTATAATTTCTCCCTGAAACTCTTTAATTGCTTTCTTCTTTTTTTCTATTAAGGCTGGCTTATCATCCACTAACATTAATAACTCAGCAAATGAAGGAACCATATTTAAAAGGTCTTTACTTTTAGATTGCAATAACAATTCTGCTTTACTTAATTGTGGTCTTTTTGGACCGTCAGCCGTAAACATCCCATTTTTAAGTAGTGACAGTGCTGTTGTAAAGGCATGTGTTTTCTCCATATATTCCTTTTGTGCCTGTTGGCGCATATTCTCATTCTTGTGTTGCATTAATTTACTAGAGGCATAATATTCTTCTTCAATCTTTAAAAATGCTTCTCGATCTCTTTTAGGTAATTTATCGACTAATGCTTTATATTCAATCATCCTTATTTCATCTCCTTGAAATTGGAGCGTGTACACAATCATACACGCTCATTGTTGGGTTATTTCTTCAATATTTTATTAATCTTAATAATTAGTGCATGTCGCTTTTCATAAAGCTCTTTTTCGCGTTTAAACGTTTCAATAACAGCTGCACGTGATTCTGTAAATATAGAAGCCTGTTCAATTTTTCTCATAATCCTCACCTCCTTTCAGGACTTTGTCACAATGGTGTGCTGTGACAAAACCCTATGTATCTCTAAGTAGCATAAACCCAGGCATATATTGCTTATTGCCTTTTGTCACACTAAAAATTTTTTCAAAAAATCAATTCGAGGTGCGCATTTGTATGCTCATACGGTCTACAGAAAAATGGCCAAAATATTTATTTGGTAGGGGGGCTATCGATCAAGTGTGACAAAAATAAAAACCCACCACACACCATTGCTGGAATGTAATGAGCTTCGTGAGCTTCTAAAGTTATTTAGCTTTAAAACGATTAATCACTTTGCAACCTGATCGTGTGCATTGTACTTCTAAGTCACATTGGATATGTACAGCACCAGCTTCATATTCACGCGAAGCTTTTAATAATAGCTTTCCGCATTTTGTGCATCTTAGTTCTTTCATAAAACCACCTCATTATCTTTTAAGTATTAAGAGAATGTCGCGTGTGTTCCTCTTTCATTTTTTCATCACGCCTATAACGTTCACCAATTAATGTTAGATTGTTTATCACCGCTTTCCTTAAGGTTTCATAACCCACCTTCTGAGACTGCTCAAAATAGCGTATAAACAGCTTTCTATCTTCTACACTAATTAGTTCACAAATCTCCTTAAAACGCTTGTATTGAAGGAATGGGGCTAAAAGTGGGGCTAATCTATAGCCAAAACCTTCTCAACACTAGATATATCAACGTTTCTAAGCATCCAATTATTTTACCGAACGTAAAATAATGAAAGCGACCATAAAAAGATTGAGGCTAATGGGCTTCAATCTTTTTTTGTTTATGAGTAATATTTTTAGCATGGATGGAAGCAAAATTAAAAGACATGAATCTCGATAGAATTTCGAATCCATGCCAAATAGCTTCCTAATGAAAATAATTGTATCTATCCTATGCAGTCACTTCATCGGAGAGTGGTTTATTCTGCCTCCTATGTAATCCATACTCCATTACAGATGCTTATAACTAGTTAAAATTCTCTCAGCTTATTTTATCCAGCTTTACATTAAACGACAATTCATCGTCAATTAGACTAAACGTATCAGCTTTATCTTGCTTAGATAATTTAGAGATATAATGATAGTAGTTTGGTAATATTTCAAAATCATAATTTAAATAATCTCGTATTAATTGGTCATCTTGAAATTTTGAAACATCCCCGTCTAGCAAATCATATTTTATTAACTCTTTAGTGTTGTTCGTAAAATCAGATACTACGTATGAAAGAACATTGTTCTCATATCGTAAGTTTTCAGAGGCACCTGAATAATTTAATAAAGATAGTAATGTCGCATTATTAAAATTCTGTTGGTTAGTTAAAGATGAAATCTCCATTAAGTAAATCGATTCTAGGTGGTCATGATAAGGATTTTCAATATCTACTCCATTATACATTGCTTGTTTCTCAAAGGGTCTTATTCTCCCGGTTTTTAATAGTAATAAGTGATTATGATTGCTTAGATAGATGTTTTTGGAAGTATCTAATCTAAGTAAATTATCTCCGTTTGGAAGTAATGGATTTAATCGTTTTATCTCTCCTGTTGAAGTGTTTACTAAAAAAATACATTGATAAAAGGGATGTCCATAGTTAATTTCTCTTTTCGTAATAAAATACAATAAATATTGAGGATTAAGATAAATTAACTTGGAATAATAGCTTTCATCCTTAATTTCTTCAGAAGAAAAATAATTATTTAAATTTAATGTGATAGCATGTATTTGATTAAATGTTTCAAGATTAATTCTATAAAAGTTTATGTTATTTTTTTCTTTTAGACTAAAACAAAATTCATTATTCATAATATCCAAAGCAAATTCGTCATAGCGGGTGTCTAATCGTTGTATATTTTTGATCGTGCCGTTTTTTAAATTAATCTCACAATGCGCAATACTAGCATGTTCTAATAAAATAGCCTCAAACTCTTCTTTAATTTCATTTGTAGGAATTAGTTGTTTATTATTCAAAAATATCCCCCTTCAATATAGCTAATAAATATTTCACTTTGAGCTTTTACTCCTTTCTGGCTTCTGTATAAAGAAGTTTTTCGAGTTCGTCCACCTTGCTCCCGTCTAATTGGTGTGTGAGCCCATATGTTTCACCCTTGCCATCGTTATTGATGATTACGTTGAGATCGTGAAGTAATTCAGTGAAATACGTAAAACACTTAGTTAATTCTTCATAGGACTCAGCTGTATCAAGACCTTGCTGTTTCTCAACCGATATTACATAATCCAGATGTCCCATCAAAATTTGCAGTACATTTAAATTTTCAAAATCCTTTTGAAGGTCTTCCCCTTGAACCCTAAAATATAGCATTTCCTTCGTGAGACGATCTGCCCTTAGATAGTATTCGTCTACGTCTGTTGTTTTGTTAATATCTTGGGCATGATAGGCAATCCAAGCTTCCAACGTTGGTTCAATCTCATAGTTATTTAAGCCTTCAGGGGTTGATACATCATTCCAGATTTTCGAAGGGTTTACTGCTGCTACTTGTTTGATTGTTGTTTCTTCTGTTTTTACCTGTTCCCCTTTCGTTTCTCCTTCCTCGGTACAACCTATTAACAATCCACTTATCAATAGTCCTGTCAATACAACATTTACGAGCTTCATCTCTCTCACTCCTCTTTAGAAGGTTAGCCATTTATTATAATAATACCTTACACTAGTTAATTCTTATAATATTTTCCATTTAAAAGTTACGTTTAACATGGCTGATTCTCTATGTATCTCGCAGTAATAGCAAAATTAAAAGCCACCCTCATGATGAGAGCGACTTTCCTAACCTCCTAATATTCACTTTTCAATAGGGAAAAGATAGCGAGATCCACATACTTCCCTTTTTCAAATTCATGTTGCCTCAAAAGACCCTCTTGAGAAAAGTTTAATTTTTCCAATAGTTTGATAGATGCTGTGTTTTCTGGCTCTATTTTTGCTTCGATTTTATTGATTCCCATGGATGTAAAGGCAAAGTGGATGATCGAACTTAAAGCCTCTTGCATCACACCCTTCCCCCAATAGTCAGGGTTTAAATCATAGCCAATTTCTATACGATTATGCTCTTTTTCATAATTCAAATAGCCACATGTGCCAATCACCTTGTTGGTCTGAATTTCCTCGATTACCCATCTTAAGCCTTTTTGTTCTTTAAAAATTTTCTCATACCAATTGATTTCATCAATAGCATCTTCAACTGAAGCAAACAATGGTAATGGCAGGTACTTCACTACATTTTCATTAGAATAAAGTCTCAAAATATCTTGGCCATCATCCATTATCCCTTTTCGTAAAATAAAACGTTCTGTTTCCAATTGAGGAAAAACCGTAAATTCGAATTGTGTATGCATACTACTCCCCTTTTTCACCATTTATTAGCATTTTACTCTTTAAAATAATAACATATTAGTTTTAGTATTTTTTCTTAATTTGACCTCTTTCTCTTATCTCTTCGCAAAAACGTTAACATATTATTGATAGAAATCCTAACAATTGATAGCATTTAGATAATTAGTTTAATATTGGAATTTAAAGGAGTTAAAAAGAACAATTAGAAAATCAAAGTTAAATAAAGCCGTATTTATATTGTTAATCATTAACATACTCCTGAATATATTTTTTGTAGCGTCATGGGCAAGCAATAATGCAAGGAAACAAGAATATTTTATTTATAACCTTAACCAAAAATTGTATGAATTGAATTTAGCTATAAATAAACAAAAAGAAAACGATTGGCAAGACCCTCAAGTTTTATTCAATCAGATAGAGAAAATAAGAGTTGTTATCGTTGACTCTGTCATCACAAATAATTTTGCAAGTAGCGTATTAAATAATGGAGAAAAAGAGATGCTTCGGCGTATATTTATTTTTTTAGAACCTTTACCTAAAACCGATTTATTCGAGGTAGAAGAATGGGATGAAGCAGATACAGAATATATCATAAGGATCGGAAAAGTTTTAAGTTTGTCTAACTATACAATTAATAGTTTCCCTAAACAAAATTGGAACACAATCGTAAAACAATGGGAACAACTTGATAAATCGTTAGCTATAGAATTTAATCAATAAAAGTTAGCATATTATATGCTAGAAAAAAATGTAAAGAAGATACTATTATTTTAAATAGTATCTTCTTTACATTTTATAGGAGTCTTTATTAGTTTCTCACCATCATCAAACATTTCTCAACTATTTCTACCTCATCTACTGACAGTTGGTCTAACAGCAGTGCCAGTTTTTTCTCATGTTCCTCTCCTTCTTCTCCTATCCAGCAAATGTAGATTTCGCAATAATCTCCTTTGGGAAGGAATTTTTTTAGAAAGTCACATACATGGTGAAAAGTTCTTTTGGCTTTTTCATAGTTATGGGGGGAATACACTTTATTTTCGTTATGCATTTGCCAAATGGGCTCTCCCTTTGTTTCGATTTCATATACATAGGGTGTTGTAAAATGCTTTGCCTGTACAATTTGGCGATTCTCTTTTACCGAGAAAAAATAATTTATGTCAACTTCATTTTCTGTATAGTCATCCTGTATTTCAACTGGAAAATTGAAGCCTATATAGGTTGCCATACTCATATTTTGCTCCTCCTATTAAAAAAACCCTGTAAATGTACAGGGTGTCAGCAACGTAGCTGTTGATAATGTAAATAGACACGCTTTGGAGTTCGTGCTTCTACGAATATTTCTTGCATCACCAATTCCTGGACCACGCTTTGAAGAAATTGCTTGAAGCAAAAAGGCTTCAAACGACGGGTTGTCCGCTTCCTTTTGTGAGGCTTGCTACCGTAGTTGGTCTACCGTGATGGCTGTTGCTTTGATGGTTTGGTGTTGCGGCGGTGTTTTTGGTTCAATATAGAGCGTTGTGTAATACGCATCCGCAATGACAATCACGTAAATAATGAATAGTAATCGTTTTGTTCAATGGTTCAAAAAAATCATTTCTCCCTTTTTTATAGCTGACAATGAAAACTTGTCTACTTATCATACGAGCAATTGATCAAAAGGTTTCAAAAATATTTAAAGGGAGACAAATTTCTGTCTCCCTTACGCCTCTAGGCTTCTGCCACCATCATTTTCCCAGCGATCAATGTCCCAGTGATCTTCATCTTTTTCTCTCCTGATACCCATTGCATTCAATGGAACGAATGACATTTTGTCCCTCACCCTTTTCAAGCGTTCTTCTCTAGTTTATGAAGGGAAAGGGGTTTTCGTTCATCGTAAAATAGGCTTAATTTTAAAGCCTAAGGCAATCGCAGCTCCAATGCAGCTAAAAAGACAGCCTAAGATTAAATAAATACTGAGTGTTGATTCGCCGATGACAACAGACGCAATACCGCCAATCACGGGGAATAATGCAACCATATAGCCACTTTTTGCCCCTCCAATTCGTTCGACTAGTTTTAAGTAAAATAACCATGCGAAAAAGGATGCAATAAGCGTTAAATACAAGAGCGCTGATAAGTAGGTAAAGGATTTGGGTATTACGACTGTTTGTCCCTGTAGCCAAACAATGGCACACATGACTGCACTGCCCACTGCAAAACCAATGGCATTTGCATAAATCGGGTTGATTTGATGCTTGGCATTTCTGGCAGAGCTTGCATCCCCAATGGCTGTTAGGATAGTCCCTACGAAGGCAATTAACACTCCTTTTAACTCCATATTATGTAAAGATGGATAAATCAGCACCCCCACGCCGATGACGCCTAAAATACCGCCAATTAAAACACGACGATGCAATGGCTCCTTGAGAAATATCCGTAGGGCGATGGGTGTTAGTATGACTTTTAATGAAAAAATTAATGTGACAATAGCAGCCGAGCTCCATATCGTCGCATAATACAGCGCTAAATAGCTGAATGCAAAATTACAAACGCCAAAAACGATGATAAAAGGCACGTCGCCCTGTTGTGGTTTACCCTGTGGCTTCAAGAACCAAGCAAGGATGAAAAATAAAAGGGCTGTCATGACTAAACGATAGGTTAAAGATAATTCTAAACTGACTGGCGTTCCTTGAATTTTGACTGCAATAAAATTAAGACCCCAGACAATCAAACAAAAGATATACATAAAATTTGTCATGCTGTTTTAAATTCCTTCTGCGATGCTATTCCTGCCATCTTCCCATAATGATCGCGTGATAGAACCTGCCATCTGCAAGGCATTTATCATTTTTCAGAATGCCTTCCACTAAAAAGCCCATTTTTTTATAGAGCTGTATCGCTTTCTCATTGGTTTCTAACACTTCTAGTGCTATTTTGCGAATACCATTGGCATCTGCCCAATCAATGGATTCTTGCAGCAAGGCTTTTCCTATGCCATAGCCCCAAAACTCTTTACTGACTCCAACACCAAAGGTTACTTTATGGGCAAGCCTTTTGAGTGGAGAGCCCTCACATCTTGAGAACCCAACGATCCGATCACCGACAACCGCTACTAAACATAAATTTTTTGAGCTTTCGCTATCCTGTTGAATAAGCTGCTCAAAGCCTGCTCGATCAATCAATGCCTCGCCCTGTTCACGATCGAAGTTTTCCGTTTCACCGTCTAATTGCAAGCGTAAATCTGATAAGGCTTGGGCATCTTCGCGTCGGGCACAGCGAATTGTATAGGATAGCTCTTTTATCTGGAGCTCTTTCTGATCAATCAGCATGTTGGAATCCTCCAATTGACTGAATCCGCACAAAACGATTATGCCAAATGGATTCGTGATGTTGAATAATTTGTGGTGCTGACAGTACATTACTATCTAAGGTGCTATGTGCATCTTCTATTAAAATATTATGATGGTAGCCATGACTAAAAGCACTACGGATTGTTGTATCAAGACAAAACTCTGTTTGAGCACCCGCGAAAATCAATTGGTCGATGTGATGCGCTTGTAAATAAGCTGCAAGCTCCGTTTGATAGAAAGCGTCCCACGTTGTTTTTTGAATCACTTGATCCTCCGCCTGTCTAAGTAATCCATGATACAGTTCCCAGCCTAGTTGACCTAATGCAAAATCCACATCATCTGCGTCTGTATGCTGAATAAAAATAACGGGTACTTCGTTGCGCCGTGCCCATGTAATGGAGGCATTAATATTTTTGATAATAGCTTCACTGTTCCAAAGATTTTGCTGGCCATCTAGAAAGAAAGCCTCCTGTATATCGATAATGATGAGTGCTTGTTTCATCGTATCCTCCTTTGTGCATCAGTAGTAACTTTTTTAATTGTACAGAAAACGATCTTCCATTAAAAGAAAATTTTGCACAACAAAAAGCACCTTTACAACATCGTAAGGTGCCTCAACTATGTACAGTACCATCTAATACATGCCACTATTAGATGGTGTCATGCGCTTGCATCATTTGATATAGGCTAATGTTTGATAAACTTGGTGAACCGAATGATTAAATGCTTGCTGTTCCTCTTCGTTTAAATGCAATTCAATTACACTTTCAATACCAGCTCCCCCTAAAACAACAGGGACACCAATGCAGGCATTGTCTACTTGATATTCGCCCTGTAAATACGTAATGATGGGCATTACTTTCCGTTGATCCTTCACAATCGCTTCAATCATTTGGACAATGGCGGCAGCTGGGGCATAATAAGCACTGCCATTGCCAAGTAGGGCGACAATTTCGCCTCCACCTTTTCGCGTTCGCTCCACTAATTGCTCAATCTGTGCTTGTGGCATTAATTTTTCTAATGGTATTCCTCCGACATACGTATAGCGAACGAGTGGCACCATTTCATCGCCATGTCCACCCAAGACGAAGCTTGATATATCCTCGACAGCAAGCTGAAGAGCCTGTGCGATAAAGGTATTAAAGCGCGCTGTATCTAAAACACCTGATTGTCCCATGACACGATTTTTGGGAAAACCCGTTGTTTCCAGACAAACATAGGTCATGGCATCGACAGGGTTACTTAAGACGATAATATAGCTAGTTGGCGCATAACGTTTGATTTGTTCGCTTACCGTGCGGATGATTGCCGCATTTGTATGAATTAAATCCTGCCGTGTCATGCCAGGCTTTCTTGCAATACCTGCCGTGATAACCACAATATCAGCATGAGCTATTTCCTGATACTTTGAAGTAGCCGTCACCTGTACGTTAAATCTTTCTATTGGTCCAGCTTGGAGAATATCTAATGCCTTCCCTTTCGCAGCATTTTCGAAGTCTGGTAAATCGATAAGCACAATATCCCCGATCTGTTTCTGTGCGACCATTAACGCTACGGTTGCACCTGTATGTCCAGCGCCAATGATGGCGATTTTGGGTCGCCTAAAGCTCATTTGCCTCCCCCTCCTAACGACATAGATTCATCGACTACTTATCTGCCTGCTCATCCTCTACAAGTTTTGTTTGTTGAGGCTTCTGGCGAGTGCTTGTTTTTTTGGCTGCTGCCTCCGTCACTTTTATCGGCTGTGTTTCATCAATAATCGCTGTGAATACTTCATTGGCTGCTCGTGGAATTACATGTGCGCTTAGTAGCTTGCTCGTTCGCGTTGCTGCCGCTTTACCAGCATCAACCGCAGCCTGTACTGCACCAACATCTCCCTCGACAATAATGGTTACGATACCACCGTCTACTAGCTCCTGTTTCACTAATTGGACATAGGCTGCCTTTAGCATGGCGTCTGCAGCTTCAATGGAGCCAATCAAGCCATACGTTTCAATCATTCCTATCGCTTCTGTCACTTTGCTCACCTCACGATTCATCTGTGCCATCTATAATGCCAACAACAATGGCATCAATTGGACAAATACTGGACGTAGAAAAACTTCGTACAGCAGCACTGCCCATTGTTAAAATGACGTTATCTCCAACACCTGCACCTATACGATCTGCCGCAACAATTTGTTCATCACTCAGTTGACCATCCAGCTTTATTGGCTGGATAATGAGTAATTTCAATCCCTGTAGCCCTTCCTCTTTACGTGTTGCCCAGATATTTCCGACCACTGTTCCTATCCGCATGCATCCTCATCCTTTTTCGTGAAACTGAAGTTCAATTTCTAATTTTTCCACGGCCTCCTTCGCCAGTGCCGTCAACCTTGCCTCTTTGGGGACTATCACTGTCTCACCTTGATAACGGCTTACATCATTTGCCGTTATAATCTTGTGGTTAATTT
The DNA here is from genome assembly GCF_001043675.1 of Lysinibacillus sp. LK3. Taxonomy (NCBI): domain Bacteria; kingdom Bacillati; phylum Bacillota; class Bacilli; order Caryophanales; family Bacillaceae; genus Lysinibacillus; species Lysinibacillus sp. LK3. The sequence goes on along the minus strand of NZ_LDUJ01000001.1, from coordinate 522,408 downwards.
TAATTGGAGGACTGACGAAGTTATTGTAAGGCTCTCCTGCCATCTTGCCTGTTATAATTGTACCCGTTTCACCCTGTTGGATGAAGCCTGCGTTTGCTTCATCTGTATCAATATGCATTTCTAAATGATAGTGATCAGCCACACGAATTTTCACTTGCTCAAAGGTAATGGGACGTCGCCCTTCCACCTTAACGGAGACGGATTGACCGTTCTGAACCCCTAACTGCTGTGCATCAGCAGGTGCCATATGAATATGTGCTTGTGCGATAATGACCCCTTCTTGTAAAATCAAACTTCCTCTAGGTCCTACCAGTATACAGCTAGCTGAGCCAGCAATTTCTCCCGATTCACGCAAAGGTGGTTGAATTCCTAGGGCAATTGCATCTGTATGACTAATTTCAATTTGTGTGAAGGTGCGAGCTGGACCTAATACACGTACATTTTGGATGCTTCCTTTTGGTCCCACCACCTGTAGCGTTTCATGTGCTGCAAACTGACCGGGTTGAGCTAACATTTTTTTTACACTCAGCGTAGCACCTTTGCCAAATAGCTGCTCGACATGCTCTTGTTGTAAATGAATATGCCTTGCTGAGATACCTATAGGAATTTCATTGGGTGTAGGAGCTGCTTCTTTTTTAGGTAGTAATTCGGCTATGACATCATTAACAATTTTTATTATTGCTTGTTCATTCATATAGCCACCTCACTCATTATTGCATTTTTAAAATCGCTTCCAATTCTGCATGTGGTCGCGGAATCACATGTACAGATAATAGCTCTCCAACACGTTGTGCAGCTGCTGCTCCTGCATCTGTTGCGGCTTTCACAGCCCCTACATCCCCACGAACAAGCACCGTGACAATACCGCCACCCACATGGACTTTACCCACAATATTCACGTTGGCAGCCTTGACCATTGCATCAGCTGCTTCAATAGAGCCCACTAAGCCCTTTGTTTCAATCATTCCTAATGCGCCTAAATTCATTTCGTATCCCTCCTTCTATTAAAATGCCTCTGCATCTTCAGGTAATGTTTGGCCACCATCAATAATGATCGATTGACCCGTAATAAAGCCTGCCTCCTTACTACTAAGGAACAATGCAGCATACGCTATATCCTCCACACGACCAAGGCTGCCAAATGGAATCGCCTTCGCCATCTTCTGTAGATAGGTGTCACCAAGACCATCTAAGCCTTCTGTAGCGATATTTCCTGGTAACACGGCATTGACCGTAATATGATAGGGTGCTAATTCAAGAGCCGCAGTTCGCATAAACCCTAATTGAGCTGCCTTACTTGCGGCATAATGTGTCCATCCAGCATAGCCAGTCACTGGACCCGTTATCGACGAGGTAATAATGACCCTGCCAGCATTCGCTTTCTTTAAATGGGGCACGCAAGCTTTGACAGCAAACATCGTTCCTCTGGCATTGACATTTAATACCTGATCCCAATGGTCCGTCGTCATGTCCTCTAGTTTCATCGAGGGAAAAATACCAGCATTGGCACATAAAATATCGATGGAACCAAAAGAGTTAGCAACCTCCGTAGCCATGCTTTCAACAGATTCATAGTTTTCAACATCAACAGTGGCAGCAGAAGCGGAGAATCCTTGCGCTTGTAATTGATTTGCTACATCTGTGGCAGCTTCCATACCTCTTGCTGCAATCACCACATGAGCACCCTGTTCAGCAAATACGGTAGCAATCCCCTTCCCAATTCCTTTACTACCACCAGTAACTATGACAACCTTCCCTGTTAAATCGACCTTCAACTCGTTCCTCCACCTTTCCTTTTATTCATTTTAAGTACTTGGCTTTTTCGCAATTTCTGTTACTAATCCATTCACCGCGATATCTGGCCTTAAAATAGTTGAAGAGGCAATCCATTGGTTGGCTGCTTTAGCTAGTTGTGTACCAATGGCTATCGCTTCCTGAATGGCCGCTGTGTCCCCTTCAATGGCAATGGTTACTAGAGCCAAATCGATGGTTTCTTGTCGAAGTATTCGAATATCCGCTGCTTTAAGCATAGCATCTGCGATTCGTATTGAAATCGCAAGTCCTCTTGTCTCCACAATACCAATCGATTTCATCATGTAACAACACTCCTGCTAATATCTTTGTATCGTCATCCCTTTTTCCTGAATCATTTCTTGTGCTAGTGGTGTAAGTTTTGTGTGGGCAGGTAGTGTCAGCCGTTGCCCCTTGTACGATTGAAGCATCTCTGCTGTCAAATAGTTTGCCACTATAGTCGAACGAGCCGGTTCCTCTTGCTGCTTTAAAAATCGAATAAGCTGTGCAAATAACTGAATGTCACAGCCAAACTCCTTTAAGCGCTCTATATGATTCAGCAACATTTTCATGTAAGGATTCGGTTCCTTTGCTGTGACAACAGCAGATAATTTTTCATTTGGAATTAAAATTGCTGTTTGATTGCTAACCAGCAACTCAGACAGGTACAAGGCTGCCGGTGTAGTAGGCAAGCCTTGGGCACTGCTGACGATAAATGCTTGATCCACTTCGAGAAAAACAATAGCATCGTAGAATAGCTGAGTGGGACTTGTGGTTTCATTTGCCTGCCACTCCTCAACATGGCAATAGCTTTGTAATACGTCCACCTGTTTCTTAGAAATGGTCGTATGAGAATGGACAAGCAAAAGTCTTTTATGCTTTTTATCCATCATTGATATGACTACTTCTTCGATGATTCTCTGTAATTCTTTTATATCCATACCTGTCACTCCATTTTGATAAGCTTGCCAATTGAATGCTGTTGAACAGCGGCGGCATTCGCTTCATCTGTATCTACATGCATCTCAAGGACGAATTCTGAGGAGACACGCACAACCACATTCATTAATCGTAGCTTACGTCCATCCCCACAGATTTCAACCGCCACGATTTCCTTATCTTGGACATTGAAGGCAGCAGCATCGGATACAGCCATGTGAATATGTGCTTGTGCAATAATCAATCCTTGTGTTTTATGGCGAGTTCCATGAGGTCCAATCAATGTGATTGATTCAGATTTTTCTAAGTCGCCTGACATAAGAATCGGTGGTGTTACACCCAGCTTGATGGCATCCGTTTGACTGATTTCGATTTGGGTTGCAGTGCGAAATGGGCCTAAAACCCGAACCTTGTCAATTTGGCCTTTGGGTCCCTTAATCGTTAGAACATGCTGTGAAGCAAATTGACCTGGCTGGGAAAGTTCCTTCCATTTCTGTAACGCTGCGTCTCTACCAAATAAATAATAGAAATCCTCCTCATTAACATGACAATGACGGGCAGAAATCGCAATCGGGATACTTTGATTTGTAACTTCAGTGACATGTTTTTGATTGTTTGTCATCACAATCCCTCACTTTTCACTTAGGTAAAATTGCGTATAATTCCGAATGAGGGCGTGGAATAACATGTACCGATAATAGCTCACCTACTCGACGTGCGGCCTCAGAGCCTGCATCCGTCGCTGCCTTGACTGCCCCGACATCACCTGTCACCAGCACCGTCACAATGCCGCCACCAACATGTACTTTCCCTACAATATTGACGTTTGCTGCCTTCACCATGGCATCTGCCGCCTCAATTGATCCAATTAAGCCTCTTGTTTCAATCATGCCTAAAGCTCCATTTATCTCTACGCTCATTTCCTTTTCCTCCTCTAATTACTTAGCTTTGTGAGTACTTCCTCTACAATCTTTTCAATGGACAACCTGTCAATAGACACCCCTTCAATTGCTTGCATCGCTGGAGCCTGTATATTTTGTGGATGCTGTGGGGGTGGAATCGTTAGTGCCTTCACACCATAGGCCACTCTTTTTTTATTTAATAAATGATGTGCAGAAATATTATCACTCGTAATATTTCCCCCATAGGCCCCACAGCCCAATGTAAAGGAAGGCGTTAAACTTGTCGTACCGCCTGCAGCCCCAACAGATGCTAAAGTATTGACTAATATTCTGGACACGGGCATTTGAGCGGCAAACTGCTTAACAAAATGTTCATCCTGTGCATGAATAGCCAGGCTATGTCCTCTCCCTCCAACGTCAAGCAAGCGACGGCAAATCTTTACGGCTTCTTCCTGAGAACGAGCCGTATAAAGACCTAGGATGGGAGAAAGCTTTTCCATGGAAAATGGATACTCCTTCCCAATCTGATGTTCCTCCGCTACTAATACGCGTGTATGCCGAGGGACATCAATATTGGCCATATGGGCTATTACGGTTGCTGGCTTCCCGACAATTTGGCTATTTAATGTACGAGCTACTGGTGAAATCACCTTTGCTAATTTTTCCTTATCCTGCCCACTTAGAAGGATGGCCCCATTTTCTGCTAAAGCAGCCATCACCTGTGCTTTGACCTCCTGATGTACGACAATAGCTTGTTCTGTGGCACAGATCGTACTATTATCAAATGATTTACTATCGATAATTTGCTTCATTGCCTCGTTCACATTTGCTGTGCGATCAATATAGACAGGAACATTCCCAGGGCCAACACCATAAGCTGGTTTCCCTGAGCTATAGGCAGCTTTGACAAGCCCTGCTCCACCAGTTGCTAAAATTAGCTGTACATCACGATGATGCATAAGTTCCTCTGTTCCTTTTATTGTTGGATGGCTAATCCATTGAATAAGTCCCTCTGGCGCCCCTGCACGAACGGCTGCCTGCTGACAAATTTTCAATGCCTCGATGGTGCAGTTGACTGCTGTTGGATGAGGACTAAAGACAATGGCATTTTGCGCCTTTAAGGCAATTAGCGTTTTAAAAATGGCTGTAGCAGTCGGGTTCGTGACAGGTGTAACTGCCGCAATAACACCGAATGGATAAGCAATTTCCACCTGCCTTGCTATCCTATCCTCATGTATAATGCCGATTGTCTTTTCATGCCGAATGGCTTCATAGACACCTTGAGAAGCCAACTCATTTTTTATTTTTTTATGTTCAATAATGCCCATCTTTGTTTCCGTAACAGCTAATACAGCAAGATTTTCTGCCTGTTTATAAGTAGCTTGGGCAATGGCCTCGACAATTCGATCGACCTGCTCTTGCGTAAAGCTGGCATACATTTTTTGCGCAATCGAAGCGGCTGCTATTCCGTCTCTTGCCTCTTGTATCGAAACCAAATCTTGGTCTCTCACCATATGACGAACCTCCCGTCATGTAAATTTTTTTAGGGCAATTAAGTCGCTCGAATTAGCTACAGAGACAGTGCCTGATGATTGCTGGTGCAGACTTTGCCAATGCTGTAATTCATGCGTAGATAATGCTACATATGCTGGGGCAGTTGTTTGCTGCGTCTGATGTTGGTTTTCTTTTATTAATCGAAATGATTGCCATTCCTGTAATTCTTCATTTGATAACGTTTTAGAAGCTTGTTCAGGCTGAGAGCCTTGCGTTAGTTTTTCCAATACCAATTCAGTAATCTTGGCAATTAGCTGATTGTCCATATGCTCACTCCTTTTCGATTAGCATGGTGAGAACAGATTCGTCATACGCTTCAATAATTGCGGTTGCATCAGGTAAATAATCCTTTGGGTATGTGGTACTAGGAATGATGCCAATGGAAAAGCACATGCCAGCATTTTTAGCAAAGAGCATATCTGCATTCGAATCGCCAATCATCACGGCTTTCTCAAGCGATACTTGAAATTGTTCCTTTGCCACATATGCTAAGTCTGGGAAGGGCTTACTGGATGTAGCTTGGTCACTTCCTAGAACGAAATCAAACAAAGCTAATAACTCTAGCTGTTGTAAATGAGATTTGGCTCGTGCCGTTTGATCAGCTGTAATCACCCCTAATTTCTTCCCTTTATTTTTTAAGGTTATTAAGAGATTACGAATACCTGGTAATGCCTGTACCTTGCTATTTTCCTGCTGCGATGTGGCTAAGTTGGAAGCTGCTCTCGCAAGTGTTACCCCTTTGCTCCATGGGATTCCCTGCTGATAGAGTAAGAACGCCACGATCGTCTCAGCTTCTTGTATACTTCCAATAGCTAGAGGACTCGTTGGGTCAATCGTTGTTCCATTGTCATTAACCCCTATGTTTCTTAAAAAAGTTTGTAAGGAAAAATAGATCTCTAAGTCTGAATTTTCAGTTAAATTAGCATATAAATTTTTGGCCCAGGCAATCCATAAAGAATCCATTTCTATGATTGTTCCATCCTTATCAAAAATGACCCATTCCACTTTTGTCATAGGAAAACCCATCCCTTTATTTATTCTCGTATAGCCTCTATTGGCGATACTGGTGCTTGCACCTCTACCTGCACTGTAGCGTCCTTCGCAAAGCGTTCCTCTGGTGCATCCTCGTTAATATGGTGTCTTGCCCACACCCAATAATAGATCGTTGCCACAGCAAAAACAGCTAAACAAACGATGAAAAAAGTCAAATTCGCAAAGAAGCTCGCAAAGATAGCAATGACGGCTAGCACAAGTGAGACAATAGGCGTAAATGGATACAGCGGTGTCTTAAAGGTACGTACTAAATGAGGTTCCTTTTTACGCAAAATCAACACCGATAAATTCATCGTAATATACGATACTAATGCCCCAAAGGTAGAAATTAAAATTAAATCATCTGGATTAAATAAAATGACTAACACTAACCCGATAAAGCCTGGCAAAATAATGGCCATATATGGTGTCTGACGCTTTTTATGCATCTTCGATAACATGCTTGGCAAATAGCCTGCACGTGATAAAGCATAGACCTGACGAGAGTAAGCCAAAATCACACCCGAAAAGCTTGCAATTAGTCCTACTAAGCCAACAGATGCTAAAATCTGCGCCAACCAATACGTATTTCCAAAAACAGCGGCAATCGCTGCTGGCAATGGATCTTCAGCAACCGTCATGACATCGATGCCAGCTAGCCCAATGGCAACAGTTGTTGTCAAAATGGATAAAATCAGCAAGGTCACCATACCTGAAATTAACCCCTTCGGCATGTCCTTCTGCACATCTCTCGTCTCCTCCGATAACATAGGCAACATCTCGATTGCTAGGAATAGCCACATCGCATAGGGCAATGCTGACCAGATGCCTTTAAATCCACCTGGTATAAGATCGCCATTCTCAGGGAATAAATGGCCCACATTAATTTGCGGTAAACCAACGAAATACATTAAGACTAGTAAGCCTAAAGCAATAAAAACAAGCACCATTTCGATCGTGGCATATTCTTTAATGCCAATAATATGAACCCCCATGAACAGAGCATACATAAAGGCAGCTGCCACCACTGTCGGTACGGCTGGAAACAAAAAGCTGATATAGCCCCCAATACCAATCGCGATAATTGGTGCGGCAATGACATATTGCAGCACGACACCAACTCCTGTAATAAAACCGATATAACGCCCCATCGCCCGTCGAGCAAAGGAGTAAGGTCCTCCTGCATAAGGTAACATCGTCGATAATTCAGAAATACCTAAGGTCATCGTTAAATACATAATCGCCATAAATAATGTGGCAATGAGCATTCCTAAAAAACCAGATTGACTTAAACCAAAATTCCAGCCAAAGTAGTTACCAGAAATCACAATGCCGACGCCAATTGTCCATAAATGGATGGGTGTAAGGGCTTTCTTTAATACGATGATTTCATCCTTTTTCGAAGACATGTTATTCGCCACCTTTGATCGTTATTTAGTTGGTACAGTCTTGATACTTTTCTACATAGGCTTTCACTAAATCATCACTCTGAAGCGTGTAATTTTCACCAAGTAAGCGCGTTGTCTCATTATCACGACTTCCAATCCACGAAATAAGCTGTAGCCTTCTCATTAATATAAAAGTTGGAATCATTTCTTTTTCTGCGTCTGTTAATAAACGAATTTTGCTGTAGCCCTTAACCCATGAAGCGATCAACTCATTAAGATACGGCATGTGCTCAATAAAGCTCACCGATGTGGCTAAATCATATAAAAACCACCCAAAACCACAATCATCAAAATCAATTACTTTAATTTCGTCCCCATAGATGAGTAAATTAGCTAAGCGTAAATCCGCATGGATAAGACCAAATCGTGTTTTCTCTTTCCCAAATGCCTCAAGCTTCTTTTGAATGATATGTGATGCTTCCTCATATAAAGCGATTCGTGCAGGGGTCATTCCTAGTCCATCCTGCCATCTCGCCCATTTTGGAGATTGACCTAGAATCGTGTCATAGTCCCATGTCATGCGCTGAAAGGCTTGGTAATAATCATGCTGCTCGATTGTGTGTTTATGGAACATGGCTGTAATTTCGCCTAATGTTTCAAATTGCCGAATTAAGTCATCTTCATTATTCTCATCAGGAGCATTGCCCTCCAAAAATGTAAATAATGTGCTATAATATATCGTGTCATTATACGAATGAGCATGTACGTAGTCACCGTCATCTGCTCGCATCGGTAGTGATACATCAATAGGAGATTGCTCATGGAGCGAGTTTAACCAGGCAATCTCCGCTTCGATCTCCTCTTTTTTATGGTAATTTGGTCGGCTGATCCTCAGAATATATTTTTTGCCCTGCCCATCTTCTACGAGATACGTCGCATTTTCGGAATAATCAATCATTTTACAAGATGCTTCTAGTAAACAACTAAACTCCTTTAATGCATCATTTGCTGCTTGATGAAAGTTGGAAAGGACCAATTCTAAATCTATGAAATCCATTTGACCCATCTAGAAAACCCCCTGTTTACTAAATTGACAAGCTTTCTTTCCTTTAATAGCGTGCAAATTTTACAAGCTGCGCTGCTTCTTTAATGCCCGCCTCACATTTTTCAAGCAATTCATCACAGTATGCTTTATCACATAATAGCCCTGGCTTAAATTGCAACACACGTGTATCCAGCATTGAATAAATGGCCCATACACCATGTTTGTACAAGGAGCTCATCACATATTTAGCCCCTTCAGGATGATTAAATTCTAGGCCCATAACAACGCCAAGCTGACGAATGCCCACAAAGAAATCAGGATATTGTTGTTGAATACGCTCTAAACCACTTCGTAGATAACGAGCAACATATTCTACATTCTTTACTACTTCAGGACGTTGGGAGATTTCTAATACTTTCATCGCTACTACACAACCTAGTTCTGCTCCACCAAATGTAGAAATATGGGCTAGTCCATCTTCTTCCATCCAGCCGCCTGCTCGTTCATTGACCACTGTAGCTGCAATTGGATAGATACCGCCACTTAGCCCCTTTGCTGTCACCAGAATATCCGGTTTCACGCCATAATGCTCAATTCCCCACAGCTTACCTGTTCTCATCAAGCCCGTTTGCACCTCATCTGCAATATATAATGCCCCGTATCGTTCACAAAGTGATTTGACATCAGCCAAGTAATTAGCAGTGGGCAAGGGGAAACCATATGTCGCAGGAATAGTCTCGATAATTACGCTAGCTACATCCCCTCTAGCAAGCTCTCGTTCCATTGCCGCCAGATCATTGAAAGGTACGTGCACAAATTCATGGGGACTGCCCTCACTTAAAAATGGTTTTGAATAGCGTTCATTGCCAAGCGAAACTGCAAGACCTGTGTGTCCATGATATCCATTTTTAATGGAAATCGTTTTTTTACGTTTTGTAGCATAACGCGCACACTTTAGAGCCACATCAATTGCTTCACTTCCACCACTAGAGAAAATAGAATATGTTAAGCCTTCTGGTGTGCAGGCTGCTAATTTTTCAGCTAACTGTGCACGTGCAGTAGATGGAAAATGATGATTACCAATGTCAAAATAATTGGTTCCTTCCACTAATGCAGCAATGACTTCTGGATTACGATGGCCAAGGTTATATGTTCCGCCATTGAGATGCGCATTCATTAATTTTTTGCCATCCACATCGTAGAAATAATAGCCCTCTCGTTTCCCGATAACGACATCAACACCATCGATTTGCCACTGTTTCGTTTTTCCTGGATTCCACCAGTCAATTGATTTTTGTAAGGTTGCCTGTTTATTTGCAAAATAGTCCATAGTTTCCACCTTCCTATACATTGACGTCATCCAACATTTCACCTGCAATGAATAATTCCACTTTTTTCTGCTGTAATCGTTCCTGCCATTGTGTGGAGCTCTTTTGATCTGTAATCACCATCGAAACGTCCTCTAAATGACAAATATGCGCAAATGTAGAGACACCAAATTTCGTATGGTCCGCTAAAATAATCGTATTTTCTGCCCGCTCTATTAATTTCTTTGAAATCGCTGCGCCCGTAATATCATAGTCGGTAATACCATCTGCTAACGAAATTCCGCCTGCAGCAACAAAGGCTTTATTTGCCTTTAGTTGATTAAAAAATAAATCAGCTAATGGACCTCCCATAAATTTTTGTCGATGTTCATATTCTCCTCCCGCAAAGAGCACCTTCCCTTGAAAGCATTCTGCGGCTAATGATAAAACTGGGAGTGAATTTGTGACGACAATGACGTTGGGCTTATCACCTAAATAACGAACGATTTCATAGGCTGTTGTACCATGACCGATAAAGATAACATCACCGTCTTCCACAATATTTGCAGCAGCCTTACAAATCCTTCTCTTCTCTATATTGTTAAGTGACGTTTTCTGTTCAAAGGTCCTCTCATACTTTTCCTTTGCCTTCACAGCCCCCCCATAGACTTTGTGTAGAAGCCCTTCCTTCTCCAATCGATCCATATCTCTACGTATAGTCTCGCCTGATACATTTAATAGCTGCTCTGCATCACTTACCTTCACTTTTCCTTCTAAATCTAAAATATCTAAAATCACTTTTTTACGTTCCTCAAACGAAAGAGACATACATCATCACTCCAAACACAAAGTTAAATCCAACAAAATCCACAAATCCAACACTTTATTTCTGTATTTATGTGGATTTGTTTTGAATTTTAAATAATAGTTTAATAATTGTCAATACTCTGAATATTATTTTCTGTTTGATTTTTTCTCTCTAAAGCCACTTATTTCTCTTAAGCGTAAAATGAAAACTCCACAAAAAACCAATTTCAGTTGTCTCCAACTGCTCTCTAAAACCTTTTTTAAAATATTTTTCTACAACTATTTTTTCCCATAAAAAATCCCCCTTCATGGTAGAAACCATAAAGGGAGATGACGAGATTATTTTGTTAATTCCTCTACAAATTCAACAGGTACGTATGTTTTGCCAGATTCTAATAAAGCAGGGGCTACTTTAAATTGGCGAAGCGCTTTATTATAACCATATTCTTTTTGACCTCGCGTAATTGTATACGAAAGGGCTCCTTTTGAAACAATGGCACCTTTTTGCGTTACTTCTACTTTAAAGCCTAGCTTTTCAGCGATTAAGCGTAGCGGCACCATTTTTGTCCCATCTACTTCGTAAAAGTCTTTATTGATAATTTCTTGAACCGCTGAATCAACTGGAGCTGGAGCTGGTTCTGGTGTTGGAACTGGATCCACTTCAACAGGCTCTTCCTTCTCAATTGTATCTAATACTATCACTTTTGATGGCGGTGTTTGAGCAGGGATGCTCATCGTTGCGATTGTGTAGAACACCACTAAATGCTGCTCTTTTAAATCGTCCACTTTCACAGCTTTGCCAGTAGCACTTGCTAGCTTCGTGTCTTCCCCAACATTTAACTTGAGGTTATTTTCAGTATCCACTAAATCTTTATTGAAGAAATCCACTTCCACGCTACCCATTTCTTCTGTTTCTACAATGATTACTTCTGGGTTGTATTGTGGTGGATAAATCGCAAGCATCGGCTTCTTGGCATATGAGTAAGCTGACACCTTATCTCCTTTTTGAAGCTTGGCTTCTTTTCCCATATTGTCAAAAACTAATGAGTCTTTATTGGCAATCACAATATTTGTATTGTCACCATCAACCACTGTATAGTATGTGGCATTTTCACGTACTTCTACGTTTTCAACTGTACCTGTCACTTTAATAAAAATAGGCTGCACTTGTTGCTCCGAAGTTTCTGCGTTAATCACAGTAGCCTCTCCTTCGTTCGCTGATGCAGTTGGAGCTCCAATCGCGCCCCCTAATAATAATGCTGACATAGCAAATGGTACGACTTTCGTCATTTTCATACAAAAAGCATCTCCTTCATTTTCCCGAATTCAATAAAGTAGTCGTGTTCACACGAAAAAGGTTACAAACTGTCTCCATTTTTATGGCTAGAGCTTTACTTCCTCATTTTGAGCGATAGCGATTTGCGAGCGACTTCTCTTGAATATTCGATTTACTAGATGGCGGTGCTTTGCTTTTGGATATTCGCTTCTTCGCAATTTTATTCTCCCCTGATCAAAAGATAAATCTCAGACGATTCAGGATGCGCTGTAAGAAATACTGGTTTTCGCTTTGCTGGGTTCTTAGCTCACGGGCGACGTCGGGGTGGTCAGTGATGACGCCGCTGACATTTTTTTCGATAAAGGTTTGCAGGGAGCGGTCGTCATTGAGTGTCCAAACAAATAAATCGGTCGGATGTTGCTTCAATTCTTGGATAAGCTGCTCCGTTACCCAGGATTCCTCCAGTGCGATAAAATCAACATTTTCCTCCATCGGTCCAATATTGAGTGCATAGACAATACCGACTCGCAAATTCGGCACCAATTTTTTTAATTGCGTCATTTTCTGTCCATCAGCGGATTGCACATAATAGGAATCTAGCACCTTGTATTTTCGTAGCTTCTCTACTAATTTAGGTAAAACATCTTCTGTTTCTTGACCATGCACCTTTAATTCGATTAGAAGCGCCACATCTAACGCTTTGGCAATTTCAATACAATCATCTAATGAAGCAATTTTATCGCTAAAGCCATTTTGATGAATGGTTAACGTTTTTAGTTCGCTCAGGGTCATATTCGCAATAACACCATTTTTACCTGCTAACCTTCGTAATGTTCGATCATGGAAGACGACGAATTCCCCATCCACCGTTTGTTGAATGTCGATTTCAATTAAATCTGCCCCCGCATTGGCCGCACTCACCAATCCACTAATTGTATTTTCTACATTGCCTGCTACATAGCCGCGGTGGGCAATAATTTTGGTATCTGGCGCATAGACACTTTTCTCTAATGAATTGATATTCATCATACTTAATACGAGAAACACAATGCCACTGATCAATAGTAATGGCTTATAGCGCCGCTTCCGATGTGTAGTCCCGCTCAATTTGCCTATAACTAGCGTATTATACGTGATGGCGACCATAACTTGTGAAAACATCGCCTGTAATAAACTAAATAGCACCACAAAGACCATTTCTAAAAAGGCTAGTGTCAGCCCAGCCGTAACCAAGGCTGCACTTGGCATTAAACGTTCAATTAGATAGAGCGGAAACGTAGCGACCACTGTGATACCAAGCATCATCAACAGATGACCTGTTAAAAGCATAGCTAGTAGCACGACTAGTTCAAATAAACCACGCTGGGAAAATCGCCAGCTTTGCTTAAAAGAACGCAAAATAGAGATGTTCGGCTGGATTGTAAAGATAGGTAACGTTAAGATACTTCGAATACCTATCATCACGATAATGCTTGCCACTGCAGCATATGCTAGCCTACCCGCTCGACTACTCATGATTTCTTCAGTTAGAAAATGTGGTAGGGAGATGGATTGAGTCAATGTAAGGGGTAGCATAAAGGAAGCTAGTGGCATTAATAGTGCTAAATAGACGATGAGAAATAGAACTTGCACACTAAAAAAATAGACAACCTTGCGATTTAATTGTTGCCATAAAGGAAGAAATCGGTAGCGAAGTCCTCGTTGCTGATGAAAGGCCATGAGAAATAGAAAGCCCATCTCATAATATACAAATAATAAAAACAGCAAAATTAATAGACAAATCATTATCATCACAAAGGGATTCGTCACAAAGCTTTGCCAATTTTGCTCAGTAATATGTGTAAACCCTGTTACTCGTAGCATGAGCTTCAAAACGATAGAGGTTACAGGGATCATTAATAAAAACTGAAAGATTCTAATTAATGCGAAAACCTGTACATAATCGAATCGATAAACATAAATATTATGGACAGCCTGTCGCATTACTTGTCCTGCCTTGTGCACATACTCACCCCTATCATGCTGTTAAAATCGCTCACTACTAACGTATGTTTTGACTGCTATGACCCATTCCTCGAAGCCAATAAAATAGCACTCCTCTACACCAAAGTAGGCGTCAATTTTTGTATTAATCGTGACATTCACCATTTTTTTGAAACTTTTTAGCAGGCTACCCTGTATATAACTAGATACCCGCTACAGAAAGGAGCGCAAACATGAAATTCAACCTTGGTGATATCATTAGTACAACCGTTCTTTTATGTATGTTTCTAGCGATCTTTTTCGTAATGATCCATATGATCAAAAAAATGAAATCCACTGCCCCTGTGTCTCCTCCACCAACCATGCAACAGCAAGTAGAGGACTTATCAAAACGTGTGTCGACCCTAGAACAACAAGTAAAACAATTAACTGACAAACAATAGTCCCATAAAAAAATCGCTGGGAAGGATAACCTTCTCAGCGATTTTCATATACTATCTGACCATTCACAACCGTACATGCGACTTGAATGTGTGGAAGCTGCTCCATCTCTACCGTAAAAACGTCTTCTTGTAAAATCGTAAAGTCTGCAGCAAAGCCTTCTGCAATTTTGCCACGCATCAATTGCTGTCCAATGATTTCAGCCGCTCCTACTGTATACAAACGGACTGCCTCAAATCGGGAAATTTTCTCATGAGGGTTATAGCCATCATGTGTTTCCTCAAAATTTCTTCTAGTGACAGCCGCATAAATACCATGCAACGGGTTTGGCACTTCAATTGGCGCATCACTGCCGCCTGCGACAATCAGCCCTCTGTCAAGAAGCGATTTTAAAGGATGTAAGCCCTGTGCGCGCTCCTCTCCAAGTCTCGATAGCTCTGCTTGGTATTCTCCCTGTACAAACTGCGGCTGCATATCCACTGCCACTGGTAATGCAGCTAGCTTGGCTAATAGTTCCTCATCGACTAAGCTACAGTGAATTACGCGATCAAGCTGACCTTCCTGAGGAGGATATGCCGCAAAAACGTCTAAAATCGTGTCGATTGCTAAATCCCCAATGGCATGCACGGCAACGGTTTGTCCATATTGACGTGCCAGCTGAACATAGCTTGTTAATTGCTCAGTTGTATGAATAAGCATCCCTGCATTGTCCGAATCATCGCAGTAAGGCTGACGTAGTGCAGCCGTACGACCTCCAAAGGCTCCATCAATAAAAATTTTCATCGCACCAAACTCCAAAAATGGTGAGGAAGATAAATCCATCTTCGCAACCTCTTCAAAGACTGTATGATGCTGTAATACATGCACCTTAAAGGATTGCTGTGCCTCTACTATTTTGCGATAAGCCTGAATCGGCTGGCTTGGCGGTCCATAATAGCTTAAATCCTCTGAATGTCCCCCTACTAAACCATAGGATTGCAATGAGGTCACCGCCTTTGTCAGTGCATCCTCAATATAAGCAGGTGTAATATGTGGCATCTGGTTAACAATTAAATACAATGCAGCATCCTTTAGGATCCCTGTGAGCTGACCATCTACTTTGTCAATGACACCCCCCTCTGGCGAAGGAGTCCTATTTGTAATTCCTGCAAAAGCGAGTGCCTTGGAATTTGCTAGAATCAAATGATGACAGCTCCGTTTAATGATTAAATGAGCATCTCCAAGGGCATCTAGCTCTGCTAAGGTCGGAAAAACGGGCTCCTCAAATTGGTTTTCATTTAGTCCAATCGCAATGACCCATTCATGTGCTGACGCCTCAGCCATTCGCTCCTGAAGCTTCACAAGTAACGCCTCTTTACTCGTAACCGCCGACACATCAAGATGCTTGAGTTTTTCTCCGTAGCCAATAATATGTAAATGGCTGTCGACAAAGCCTGGATACATGATATTGCCCTCTAAATGTTGGATAGAAGCAGCTAGTGGCGACAAGCTCTCCACTGAGCCTGTCGCCACAATTTTTCCATCTTCAACAAGGACTGCATCCACTGTTTCACCAACCTGAGCCATCGTGTAAATCTTACCACCTGTCCATAATGTTGCCAAAACAATTCCTCCCATGTCCTATGCTATTGCTTCAATTAAGTGCGCTCTTTCTAAGCGACGTCGAACGATCACACCAATCCATGCTGCAAGTACCGCTTTGACGATACCAACCACGACAAATGGTGCAACACCACCCATAAAGGCAGCTGTCCATGTATAATCTGCTACAATTTTTAACCACACTGTCCCAAACGCTAATGTAACAATCATCCCAATGATATTCGCAATAATAGCTTGAGTAAATGTAATACCAAATTTATCTAAGTATAAGCCCATAATAATGGCTGTGGCAAGGAAGCCTACAATATATCCACCTGTTGGACCAACTAAAATTCCTAGTCCACCTGACATACCGCTAAATACAGGTAAACCTGCTGCCCCTAGTAAAATATATAATAGAACAGATAACGTGCCTAATCTTGTCCCTAAAATCGTCACGATAATTCCAACCGCTAACGTTTGACCTGTAATCGGGATAAGTGGTAGCGGGATTGTTACCTGTGCTAAAACTGCGATTATTGCTGCCCCAAATGCTGCTAACACATATTGATATGTACTTCCTTTTTTCAATGTAAAAAGCCTCCCCTTGTGCGTTAACTAATAATAAAAATAAGTTAACACAAAGATAAAGCAAATGAAAACCATTGTCAATCTATTTTAGAATAAAAAAAGAAATTGCTAGATTAGCCTAGCAATTTCTTGCCAAAATCATTACCATAAAGGTTCATTCATCGGGTCTTTCTCTTGTAGCTTAAACACATATGGCGCAATTTGATAATGGTAGAAGAACATGCCCACTAAAAAGAAAATGAGACCGATAACAAAATGATGGAAAACATGCTGTAGCATAATCAGCAGTGGCACTGGCATCGTCATTACACCACTGATTTGCATGGATTTTTTTGTGCGATATTGTTTTTGTCCACAATGAGGGCACACAATTTCACTATTTTTGCGATATAATTTACGTGCATCCTTCTCAGACCAACTCTCCCCACATTCAATACAAACAGGTAAACCATACCCCTTTTTCAATAGATAGCGTTTGACAATAAATGTAGCGCCTATAAAAATGCTCAGTAAAATCATTCCTCTTACATAATCCGAAGCAAATAGTGACCACCAATGCCAATTATCGGACTGTAGGCTAGCCGCCTGATGGCCTGAACCCTGTTGCCCCTTCTGTTGTGTCAAGATATAGCTAAAACCGATAACAAAAATAGTAAAGGTTGCGAACACGATGCGATACGTCCATTGACCATCTGCTTTACGTTGAACTTTTCGTCGTGCTTTTTCCGCGATTACTTGTTTGCGCTGCTGTGAGAGCTTGACATCTTGTAGCTCCTTTAATAGTTCCTCTTTAAATTGATTCATGGCGTAGCACCTCCCAATCAAAGTCACCCATTGCTGTTGCTAATTGTTTACGAGCTCGCTGTAATCTTGTGCGAATCGTTGCTTCCGGACAGTGTACAAGCTGTGCAATTTCCACTGTCGACATCTCCTCAAAATAATACAAAATCAAGACCTCTCGATAGGCAACTGATAATGTAAACAGTGCCTCCACCAGCTCTTTTTTTACAGTTTTCTCTAGCATCTCCTTTTCAGGTGTCATAGCTGTTGTGCGCCCCGTGATCTTTTCAAACAATGTCAGTCGTTTACTTTTCCAACTTCGTAAATAATCGTGACTTCGATTAACCGTCATTTTCACTAAATATGTACGTAAGGATGCTTCCTGACGAAACTGTCCCTGCTTTTGATAAAAGGCGATGAACACATCCTGCACGATGTCCTCCGCCGTTGCCTTATTTTTTACATATAGATAGGCGACCTTTAGTAAGTAATCACCGTGCTCCTCGATTATCTGTTCAATAGACATCATTGCCCTCACCTACTTTCTACACTACTGACGGTCGCCGTAAAGAATGCGATTCATTTTATCAAAAAAAATCCGTAATTTTTAAATCATTACGGATTTCTTCAAGCTAAATACCTATTTTTTGCATAGTAGAGACAACTTTGACCATTCGATCGTCTAAATCGGCGCCTGTGAATCGAGGCAATCTCAATTCATTCACGATAGCACCATCAGACATAAAAAGGATACGCTCTGTTCTTGCGGCAATCTTTGGATCATGGGTCACAAGCATCACCGTAGTGCCTTCACTATTGATGGAGGCTAATAAATCCATGATTTCCTGTGCAGACGTTGAATTCAATGCGCCTGTGGGTTCATCTCCAAAGATCACTTGCGGGTTGCTAATCAAGGCGCGGCAGATGCCTGCCCGTTGAAGCTGCCCACCAGACACTTGTGTAATATCTCGCTTTGCCAAGTCTGCAATCCCCATTTTGTTCATGATCTGTAGTGCCCTTTCTGTCAAGGCCCTGACATTTTTTCGCTCATCACGCATCGCAGGTAACAGGATATTATCGAGGATATTTAAGCTTTTTAGAAAGGTCGGCTGCTGAAAGACAAAGCCCATTTTCGTTCTACGCAAATCAGCCAGTTCTTTGTCACTTAATGTCGTTAAATCCGTTCCATCAAAGATGACCTGACCTTGATCAATACTGTCCATCCCGCTAAGGGCATACAACAGTGTCGATTTACCACAGCCTGATGGGCCCATGATGGAAATAAACTCCCCTTGATTGATGGCAACTGATACATCCAGTAAAACGGGATGCTGTTCTTTGCCTACCTGAAACGTCTTTGCTATTTGCTCACCACTTACGATATTCATAGGTTCTACTCCTTTATATGCTCAATAATTTTTACCTGCCCTGCCCTTGACGTACCAAATAGCGTAGCTAGCAGAACAACGCTTTTAAGCGCTAGTGGGCAAAAAACATACGCTGCTAGTGGATTAATCATAAAATCAAAGGAAGCCGCCCCGAATGAGGCAATGACCGTACTAGTTAAATATTCACCTAACGTGTTTGCGAGCAACGTCCCCATCGAGATAGCAAGCAGTAATACAAAAATCGAACGTGCAGCATATTGTGTAGCTATATCGACATTCGTGAATCCCAATGCCTTCATGATAGCGATGGGCGCTTGATCCTTCGCAATCAGCATATTCATAAATAATAATGTCACGAGCACACATAGCAATAAGGCAATGACGAGTGCTGCACGAGCTGCCTTTTCGATGGCATGAATCGTCGTACCAAAAGTTTGATAAATATAATCATCAATACCTGACACTTTGGCAAATGAGAAGGTTTTTGCATATTCCGCCCTTTTTTCTGCAACAAGAGATGGATCTGCCATCGTACTATAGACGACACTCCACATGCTATCCGTAGAATGGTCAGAGAAAGCTGCCTTCGCAGTCTTGCCTCCATTGGTAATATCTGAATAAATACCGCTAATCCTCAAATTTTTCTTCTGTCCATTAATGACCACTGCTAAACTATCGCCAACCTTTTTTTGAAGCTCCTCTGCATTGAGCACCGAAAGTGCCACTTCATTAGGAGCAACTGGAGCCTCTCCGTGTGCATATTCTAAGGGAAAAATCGTATGGTCACCCAGCTCTATTTTTAGGTTTTGCGCTGTTCCGTCCTCGGCAATCGTTGTGAATTTTTTTGTTGTCAAAACAGTGTAATTCTTAATGGCTGTGTCATGCTCAAGCCTATCCATCACCGCTGCCACCTGTTGTTCATTTTGCTTGCCTTGTGGGATATCAATTCGGATGTCACTGTTCCCAATACCCATATACGTAATAAAGCTTTTAGCTGCAATTGTGTTGTGTAAGTTTTGAGGGACGATGATAATAAATGTTGCCAATACTAATACTGCAAGCATTGTCGCATAAAGTGTTTTTCGTGATAGCACATCCTTTATGCCAAGGAAAAGATTAATCGGTAGCCTTTTATTGGCGCTGAGGTTCAATAATTTTGCATGTTGCCCTTTTCCTTGCATTGTGCCAAAGCGCAGAGCCTGCGTGGCTGATAGCTTGCGAAACTGTTTCAGTACCGATTGTACATAGCCCATAATCACGATAAACACGAGCAACAACCCCAAACCTGTGAACAACCAAATGAGTGAAACATTGTCCGTTTCTCCCATGAACAGACGGATATTTTCTAATAGAATATCTCGAAGGAAGAAGGAACAGGCAAAACCGAGCATACAACCAATCACAGCTATAACGCCATATTTGGCTAGATACATTTTCTGAATATCTGCCACTCGTAGGCCAATTGCTTTCATCACACCGATTTCTCGAGTATCCTCTTCAATTTTAGTGAGCAATGTAAATCGAATACACATAAACGCAATAGCGACTACAAGGACACTGATGAGCAAGATCACAGCAATCATAAGCCCATCTGATATGGCATTCAGCATTTGAAAAAGCTTATAGGTAATGGTTGGTCCATTTGCTTCTAACCCTGCACTTGTATAGGCTTCCTCAAAATTCTTTAAATCCGCCAAATTTTTCAAACGAAACTCAATTAAATATTCAACTGTTCCCGCTTCCTGGATTGCTGCATAATCTTGTTCACTGACAAGAAAGCGTTTGGAGGACGCCAGCATTGAGTTCATCTGTGAATCCCTTAGAAATCCTGCTATTGTAAAGGTTTGATCATGAACGATGACAGTATCCCCCAAGTCGGCAATGCCGTCCTTCCAATAGCTTACAGGTACATAAATATCACCATTTGCCACTTCAATCACATGACCATCAAGATCAAGTAAATAATCAAATTTCTCACTTTGTGTGCTGAAACCATTGTCCTGCACACTATGTGCCAATGTGGTACCCGCAATATGGATCTTCGAGCCCTCCACATTTAGAAATTCATTCATTTGATATTCATCTACATATTTATTTTGCTCTGCAAATTCAGTAAGCCGCACTTGATCGATTTCCCCTGCATGCATCTGAAGAAAATGAGACGTTTCTGCTTGTTTCATCAGTGTGTCAATTGCGCTTGTCAAATGGACCATAAGTACTGCTGATAGTGTGACAAGTAAAGCTGCTACCGCCACAAATAGCATGGTCATACCTGTAATTAGCTTACTATTTGCCATATCATTTCGCACAATTTTCCAATACATAAGTCACCTCTTTGTATATTGTTAATCGCCATCAAATCTAACAAGACCTAAAATATTTAGTTCGGACTGCCTTCTCCTTTATTTCCAAACATTCGCATCATATACAATAAGCTACCACTTTCCACCCCTAGCATTCGTTCAATATTAAAAATTAATGCCGGAATACGAGCAGCTCTTTCCTCATCTGTCATCAACACGAGATCATCATCGAATACCGTATTGGTATAAGCGATAATCATTTCCATACACTCATAGGGATAAGGCGTTTGGTAAATACCTTGCTCAATGCCCTCCCGAATAATGGCAGTAAGGATTGGTGGCACTTGATTGATGACCACTTGCTGTATTTTACGGTGCATCAAGGCATTTTGCGGTCTATGAACATGCTCCATCATTTCCTGTCCACCCTGTTCATTTTGCATATTCAATGCCATGACAACGCGCAATATCCGCTCATTTACAGCTATAGTCTTGTCTGCTGCAACGGTTTTCGCCTTTGCGAGCATTGTGCTTGTATAACGCTCAATGAGCGCATCCATAATGTCTTCCTTAGATTTAAAGTGATAATAGAGGGTACCTCGAGCAATGCCTACTTTTTCCAAAATATTACTCGTACTAGTGCCATCAAATCCCTTCTGTGCAAATAATTCATCCGCTGCATCTAATATTTCATTTCTGCGTTCTTCCGCTTTTTTTATTTCTCTCATAAGACAACTCCTTATAATTGACCGACTGCCTGTCGATATATCTTTTCTTTATCCTAGCATAGGACTACTTCTGTTGGCAATAATTTCTACAAAAAAAAGAATCTGCTTTACGCAGATCCTTATTTTTGTAGTTCCTCGTTCTTCCGATATTCCAAAATATCGCCAGGCTGGCAATCCAATGCCTCACAAATAGCCTCTAATGTTGAAAAGCGGATGGCTTTGGCCTTGCCGTTTTTTAAAATCGAAAGGTTCGCCATCGTGATGCCAACTTTTTCTGAAAGCTCTGTAACACTCATTTTTCGTTTCGCCAGCATTACATCAATGTTAATGATCATTGCCATAGTATTCACCTCAAACCGTTAGATCATTTTCTGATTTGATATCGATGGCATTTTTTAGAAGCTTTTGCAGCACAGCAGCAAATACTGCCACGACAAAGGAAGCAAAAATAATGACCATTCCGATAAGGATAAGACCTGGGGCATCGTCTACTTCCGCAGCATAGTATATCAGTGGCATGCCAACCACGTAAACACTACTAATAATAATTGCACAATATTTGATCTTGATTAAAGCTTTGACAGACAGCTCTGAAAATGCAATGTTTTGGTCAATATAGCTTAATAGTTTGATCGTCGTAAATAGCGCAACAAAATAAGCAATAGCCGTTGCATAGACGCCAATTAAAGCAACAATGGTTAAAATGGGAGAATGCTCCACTGTATTCAAAGCAACACGAGGCACCACCCATACACATAAGGCAAGAACGGGTATACCTATTAGAAAAACAGCTATCTTTAAAAAGAGCGTTTCTCGTTTCATCTTACGCACCTCTTTTATTTATTCTCCTGTTTAATTTATCATATAGTTTATCGTTTTTCAATAAATTTTTATTCCAATTCAAGATACTTTATAACACCCATTATTTGGTTTACTTTACTTTTTATTGTGCTATAATCAATCCAACCATTGAAAAGGGGGTATTCGATGATTTATTCGCCAACTGAAAAGACGATAGAAACAACACGTTTAATACTTCGACTTTTTACGCAAGCAGATGCACAGGAAGTAAGTGTTTTATGTAACAATTATGCGATCTATAAAAGCACATTGAGTTTACCTTATCCTTATACATTAGAATGTGCATTATCATGGATTTCCACGCATCAACAAAACTTTGAGGAAAATCGAAGTTACGAATTTGCGATAACAGACAAACAAAGTGGACAATTATATGGAGCGATAGGACTGTCAAATCAATCCCAACATCAAAGAGGAGAAATCGCTTATTGGATTGGAGAGCCCTATTGGGGTAATGGCTACGGAACAGAAGCTGCTCAAGCGATGATTGAATTTGCCTTTCAGGAGAAACAGTATCATCGTATTTATGCCCGGTATTTCCATTCCAATCCCGCCTCTGGGAAAATTATGGAGAAATGTGGCATGCGCTATGAGGGAACATTAAAGGATCATATTTATAAAAACGGTACTTTTGAAGATATTGTGTTTTATGGCTTGCTTAATCCATCACACTAGCAACACGTTTACGAAAGAGGCACTTCCCTCGTAGATATGCCTCTCTCTCTTTTAAATACCATTTCCCACATCGCAATAATGATTATAGTGCGTAATTTGGTTGCGGCCGTTACGCTTTGATTTATAGAGCGCTTCATCCGCATGCTGGATAAGCTCTTCTACTTTCTGAATTTTGCCATGATCATTCGTACTGACACCAATACTAAATTCCAACTGAACCGTTTGATTATTCACTGTTAGTGACAGTGCCGTTAAGGTTTGATACAGGTTGTCAGCCAATGTTTGCACTGATTCACCTTCCTTTACTTGACTCAACACAATGAATTCATCCCCACCAAAACGGGCAACAATGGACTCAAAGGGCTGAAAATAGTCCTGTAAAGTTTTGGCTGTATTCGTCAAAGCATCATCGCCAAATAAATGGCCATTCATGTCATTGATTTCTTTAAAATGGTCTAAATCCACCATCATCAGGGCCAATTGCTGATGATTTTCAGTCGCCTTTTCGACCATCTTTTTGGCCTGTTCATCAAAATAGCGACGATTGTAAATATTCGTCAGAGGATCAATATAGGCATTTTTTTCAAACTGCTTCTTATGATCGTTATATTCCATTTCAAACAATACATGTGAATAGTTTTCACGCTGGATTTCTAACAAAATATTTATATATTCCTTTTGTATCGCACATAATACAATTTTATTGCCTTGCTCCTCAATTAGCTTCACTAAAGAATTATAAATTAATTGAAGTAAAGAAAGGTCATTGTTTTGTAAAGCATAATGCTTTGTCTTTTGATATAAATCGATGGCCTCACTTATACGTCCCTGTCTTTCACACAGGAAGGCATAGGCATTGAGTACCTCAAGTTGTACTTTCGAATAGGGTGGATGATGAATCGTTGCCATTAATTCTTGTAATATCGTATTGGCTTCCTCAAATTCTTCAAGCCAAATAAGTGCAACAGCTAGGTTTGTCTTCGGATGGATAATCCCTGTATAAGGCTCTTTATGCTTTATTTCAAACGCATTCGCATAATATAAACTCTTTAAGGCAAATTCCTTAGCTGTCCGATAGCTTCCCATGGATATTTCTAAGTCGCTCAGATTGTTATAGATTTTCCCCATGCTCTCCACGTGCTGAATTGCTTCAGCAATTTTTAAGCCTTTCAGCATCAACTCTTCTGATTTCTTTAAATGACCAAATGTTCCCCAATAAATGGCTGCTAAATTGTAATATTGAATTACATCAATATCGTTGCCATGTTGAAAGGTTAACTCACGATATTGTTCAAGGACACTTATAGAAAGCTGTAAATCACCCGTTTGAAAATAACTGGCACAGCTATAACGTAATAGAAGGATAGCCTTATCGTACATTTCAAGCATAATGGCACTTTCAATTGCGGCACTACTTATTTCTATATATTCTAAAAAACGATCCGCATTATATAACTCATTAAGCGTAATCCATAGTTCTTCAAATTCTTGTGCGTTCATACCGCCCCTCCTTTTCTTCATCCTTACTTCTTTAATACTACCTTTGACCTTAAAATATTACAATTCTTTAGACTCATTTATTTTTTCGACATTAAGTAATTCAGCCTAATAAAGAAAATCACTGTGTATTTTTTCCTACATTCAATTAAAGGTTATTTTAACATGGTACTTTCACTATAATTTTCCCCTAAACAAAAAACAAGCCTCTTTCAAGAGACTTGTTAAGATTCTTCTATGCCTAGGATGGCTATTAATGCCTTCGCTCTGTTGGCACTAAGGTGAATTTCTCCGCTTCCAGCCTTTTGGAGATAAATTGAACCCCCATAGCCCTTCCACATTTCAATACGGACGCCTTCTACTTCAAATGAATATTCGGGTGGCCTTTTCATATAATTTGCGGGCTGCCAAGGGATATCCTGTAAAAACTGAGCGACCTCTTTGTCATTTTCTAGCTCAAGCTTTTTTGTAATGGTTGGCTCTAGCTTTTCCAGTTTAGATAATAAACCATATTTTCTTACGACCCCGTTTTCCTCTATACTGCCTGTTCCCATAGAAGTTAAAGTAATATAATCCCCCTGCTTGACAGGAAAATCATCCAGCACAGGATACCAATTGGCCTGTTCATATTTTTCAGCAAGCTGTTCTTCCGTCATATGATCAAGGTCCTCGGGAATCACTCCTTCAATAAATAAGAAAACATTCGCTTCAACCTCTGCAACTGTTCCGACCATTGAAGAGCCATGTGAATTGGTCCGTAATACGATGTTATGCTCCTCCTGAAAGGCTGCTGCCTGATCAGTATAATGCGCTTGGAAATATCGTTTGGCATCAATATTGGCTACTTCTTGGTAAGCATAAAAAGTTGGATATTTTTCTTTATAGAAGGCATATAGCTTTGTTCGCGTTGTATACATCGGCAGTAGGGGCTCGAGATATGTTTCAACATACTGTTTCGGTGCTAATCCCTGAAATAGTGCTTCGTATTCAGATGCTTGATAAAGCATTTCCAACTGTTCTACCTGCTTCTTTCTCTCCGCCTCTAGCTCTGCCTTAGAATAATCAATCCCTAATGATTTCCCAAAATAGTAGGCGGCAACGAGCTTCTCATACGATAGATAGGCTTCCTCTTTATAAAATTCCTGCTCTTTCCCTGGCCACATTAGCCGATTAATCCGTTCGAAATGCTCAAGCTGTCTTTCATGAAATAGTGAGGTTGTTTGCTCTGTTTCGTTCGTAAGAAGCTGCACCATCATAAACCCCACCACACAAAGTGTCAGTAGGATGGTTAATAGAGTGAAACGAAAAGGCTTCCTTCTATTGATAGACTGTTGTAGTACTTGTTTTTTGACTCGTTCTTTGCTTGCTGTCATATCACCAGCGACTTTGAGTAATTCCTTCTGTATCTCATTCATGTCTAAGCACCTCCCATTCCTCCTGCTTTAGATGAGGCTTTAATGCTTCTCTTGCCCGCTTCAGTCTTGTTTTCACCGTATTCTCCGCAATGCCAAGTAGCTGGGCAATATCACGAATTTTCATTTCTTCAAAATAATAAAGGATAATAGGCTCCCGATAGGTAAGTGAAAGCTTTAAAATAGCTGCCCCAATGTGAGACCTTTCCTCTGCTGCCACGAGCTCATCTCGTTGTCTATTCCCCTGAATAGGAAATATTTTTTCTTGTAATAGTAATTTCTTATAATGCCAGCTTTTTAAATAATCCTTGCTTTGATTAATCGTTAGAGTGGATAAATACGCACGCAACTGCCCGCGTTCTTCATAACCACGCTGAGAAAATTTAATAAAGACCTCTTGCACAATATCCTCTGCGGTTTGTCGGTTTTTTACATAAAAATAGGCGAGACGTAATAAATGTGCTGCATGTTCTTCGATCATTTCCTCAAGTATGCCGTCCACCTCCCCTTCTTACACTATAAACGACTGCCACTGAATGACCGTTTCATTTTTTTAAATTTTTTCCTCAAGCACCTTGACCTTGGAGCATACTCCAATGTTAGGATGAATTTAGGAGGTACTTACATGAAAATTAAACAATTCGCCGAGAAATTTCAATTAACAACTGATACCGTTCGCTACTATGAAAAAGAGGGACTCTTACAGCCGCAAAAACAAGACAATGGCTACCGTGTGTATGATGCCATGTGTGAACATACAATGAAATTTATTATCGTTTTACGACAGCTAGGCTTTACGCTTCAAGAAATTAAACATTTACTGACACTCGAACAAAAGCCTATTTCAACAGCATGTAATGAAGAAACGGTACAGCTATTTTCCACAAAGATTGCCCAAATTGAGCAGCAACTACGATTCTATCAGCATGCGCTTCATTCGTTACAACTGACAAAAACGTTAATGGCTGACGGACAATTTGAAGAAAATCAAGAAAAAATTGCCTTACTCATTGAGGATATGTATCAAAATTTACTGGAAGGTCGTGGTTAAATGTCACTACGTAAAATCATCTCAATCGAATATATCCTTGCTTTCATCATCACAGCTTCTTTCTATGGTCATCTAAATTTTCCATGGCTTTATTTTATTGTGTTTTTATTGCTCCCAGACATCACCATGGTTGGCTATCTCATCAATACAAAAATAGGCGCTCTTTTCTATAATATGGGGCATAGTTTTGTGCTACCTGCCATGTTGATGGTGATTGGTTTACTAACGACTACATCAATACCTCTGATGGCTGCCCTGATTTGGCTCGCACATATTTTCTTAGATCGCGCACTTGGCTATGGTTTAAAATATGATGACGCTTTTAAGAAGACACATTTACAGCAGATTGCGTAATGAGGAGGAAAGTATGGCTAGCCATTTAACACTGCGATTTTTAGTAGAAATGGGTTAGAAAAATCTCCTAATTAAATGCTCTCTTGGGGTAGGATTCTCTCTTTAAGCTAGCTGTTCTTGTTTTGTATAAAACAGGCAGAACACTAATTCCAAGCATGGTCATTTTCAGTCAACTAGTCTCCTTTCTCTTGCATCAAAAAACCAGCCGCCCTGCACAAACAGGTGGCTGGTTTTAGCGAATTAAACTAATAATAGTATGTGGTTCATGTTTTATATCGTCATATTTATTGACCATATCCAACACGATAGCTCCATCCTGTGTTATAGCATACACCCAGACGGCATGAGGATTTTGTTCTACATAATCCTTCCATGTAAATACTTCTGTAATTTTCGTTTGACGAAGTTGTGCACCTTGCTCTATCAGTTCATTTAGCTGATGAATATCATGCTGTGCATCGACAAGAAGCTGTCCCCCGTACTTCCGTGAGTAATTTTTAGGGTCTGTAGAATGTAAAGCCGTTTGAAAAATATTGAGACGCCCTAATTCTGGAACAAAGTCTGCACAAACAAGGACATTATAGGCGTCCTGCTTTGTTGCTACAATTAGTTGATCATATGGGGTTAAATCAACATAAAACTCAGTATGCTCGCTTAAAATATCACCTGTTTCCGTCTTAATACCATTTTGTCGAGCAGCAGATAAATCTTCCCATGCACGATCCATCATCAACACATCAATTCCGTTATTTTGCAGGGACGTTGCGAGCTGTGTTGTAAATGGAGAAGCGCCTACAATCACAATACCCTTCCCAGTGGAAGCTTGTAGATCTAATTTTTTCGCAAGCCAGCCAATGCTAAAGCCATGGGCAACCACTGTCGCAAAAACAAGTGCTAATGTGAGCGCTGTTAATAATTGTGCACTTTGAAAACCTACATCTTGTAGTGCCGTTGTAAAGTAACCTGAAACGGTTAATGCTACAATCCCTCTCGGTGCAATCCACCCAATTAAGGCCCGTTCTTCCAATGTTAAGCCCGTATTAATGGTCGCAATCCAAATCGATAACGGTCGAACAATAAACATCATTGCTAGCACGAATAGTAGCATACGCCAATCAACGATTTGCCATAACGTATCGATGGTTAAAGACGACGTCAGCATAATAAAGACACTTGAAATTAAAATAACCGAAATATTTTCTTTAAAATGCAACAGCTCATGATGACTTGTTAAATGCATATTTGCCATCACAAGCCCCATCACTGTCACAGCCAGTAAGCCCGTCTCGTGCATGATGGCATCGCTTAGGGCAAAAACAAGTAAAATAGTAGCAAGTAACAAAGGTGATTTCAAAAACTCTGTAATTAAAACACGCTCCAAGCATTGCCCCATTACATAACCGACGACCCCTCCTAACAGGGCGGCTAAAAAGGCGGAAACAAAGAAAACGGTAAGAGATGTCCCACCTTCTAAATGATATATACCCAAAACGACCTGATACGCAAATAGCGCTAACAATGCGCCAAAAGGATCTACAACGATGCCTTCCCACTTTAAGATAGCTGCTGGTCGCTCCTTCAATTTTGCTTGTCTCAATAAAGGCAAAATAACGGTTGGACCTGTCACAATAAATAATCCACCAATGACAAAAGAGACTGGCCATGATAGCCCTGCAACAAAATGCGCGGCAGTAGAGCCTGCAATCCAAGCGATGGCTGCCCCTACTGTGGAAATACGCAATATGGACTTCTTAAAGCCACGTATTTCTCGAAAATCAAGGCTTAAACTTCCTTCAAATAATATAACGGCAACTGCCAGAGAAATAATGGTATGAAAAATAGGGCCAAATGTCTCTTTTGGAGACACTAACCCTGTAAACGGACCAATAATTAGCCCAGCGATACTCATAATGACAATGGCAGGCATGCGAAAACGCCATGCTAACCACTGTGAAAACAAACCGATAAAAATAATAAAAGGTAACTGAAATAGTAAATTGTCAAACATATGTACCACCTACAATATCCTAGGATGAATGTATATTCCCTCATTTTAGAAGGACTAAACCTGTTACCTTACATTATGTACGTATTGTGCCAAAATTATCACTTTACCTCATCATGACCATAAACGTAATCACATTATAAAGCGCTGGTGCAACCAAAGCGAAAGCTAAACATACCACTGCAGCCCATTTTGTGTTCTTAATACCACGATCATCGCCTGTCTTTAGATGATGAAAATAAGTTAATGTGAAATAAAAGCATAAAATCATAAACAAGGGGAAAATGAGTTGTTGAGCAAAGCCATGTAGAAATGTAGCCATTGAAGAAACCTCCTATTAATATCCTCTTTACATAAATATTGTAATATACCAACTCTATTTCTACCATAAAAAAAGCAGGATCCTCCACTCTGATCCTGCTCCAAATTATTTAGATGAATCTTTTTAACAATGATTCATATAGACCCACCATTAACAATCCAATTAATATTGGAATGAGGGATGTAAAACTGAAATAAAAGCCTACATCCTGATATTGTCCCGTAAAGTGAAATTGTAGCCAAGACACCTCATATGTTTCTCCTACCCCATATAAGAAAATAGTGGTAAATAAAAATAATGCCAGACATTTTAGTCCTTGCGCTTTTTTCATAGTATCACCTCATTGTACAACGGTCATTTGTTGCGCATAGCTTAAAAGATCCTCAACTGTTAATTCTGGATTTTGTCCAACCATACTATATTGGTAGCCGTTTTCTTGCCAAGCAAGGGAACGGAAATTTTCACCATCCATAACAGTGCCTTTTTGTCCTCGAATATCTATTTCTTTTTCATTTAAAATGGGACCAATATCTGCAACACTAGCATCTGCTTTAAAAATCGTGACAAAAAAGGCTAGCTCTCCATCTAAAACATAATCGAAAGAGTATTCTGGTCGTTCCTCTATCCCTTTAACCATGGATATGTTGTCTAACGTTAGACCATTTACTTCTGGTACTAATAAAAATTTTTCAAGCTGCTGCTTTACGTCGTCCAATGAAATGGATTCAGAAGTATCCTGTCCGCTAATTTCCTGAATCGTTACATCCTTTGGTAAATCTAGTGTAAATTGTTGAGCATCTATTTTTTCACCAAAATTAATCTTAGAATATTCAGTGAGCATATGAGTCCCTGCACTATCTGTCTTCATTTTTAATGTCAGCCAAGTTTTTTTGTCAATCCATGCTTCGATATCGCCAAATAACGATTCCGTTTTCTTCGTTTTTGCGACGATTTTATAGGTATCTCTACCTGCAACCTTCTCTTCTCCTGCTATCTTAATATCATGCGTATCTTTAACCATATTAAAAATAAGCTGTACCTGATCTTTAGGTGATTGCAAGCTGTCTAATTCAGGTTGTGAATAATCCATTGTGTAGGCTGTCTTTTCAGTGACATCATAGCTAATCACTTTAGCATCATTTTTAACTGTGATAACATGTTCACCATTATCGCCTGTCATTTCTATCCGTCTATTGCTATCCTTTACCCATTCCTTCACTTGAGCTTTACCACCTAGCTCTCCCATATCTAACGTATATTCGCCATAATAAGTGAGTGGCTCTTTCGATTCTTGAAGGGCTTGGTCGATAATTTCCTGAGGTGTATAAGTTGCCTCTGAATTACAGCCCACCAAGCTAAATGTCATAACAGCAATTAAGCCTGCTGCTCGGCAAGATCTTTTCCAATTCATCATTCATTTACTCCTTTATAAGGTGGTAGCCAGCAAATTACCGCTGTTCCAATGTTCTCTCTAGAAAGCAGTTCGACAGTACCCCCATGTTTTTCAATAATTTGTTTTGTAATATTTAAGCCTAGTCCTGTTCCTCGTTCACCAGCCTTTGATCTCGCATAATCTGCTTGATACATTGGCTCGAATAATTTAACAATGTCCTGTTGTGGTATGCCTCTTCCGTGATTTTGCACAATTATATACATACCTTCTTGCTTGTTTAAAGCAGACTTCAAGAAATCAAAGCCCCATTCGGGATCATTTCCAGCATTGACTGCCGCTAAGCCTATTGTTGTCCCCTTTTCCCCATAACGCCAGGCGTTGCTCAATAAATTATCAATGACACGCTGAAGTTGTTTAGGATGCACAGCATAGAGTCCATCTACGGAACAGAAGACTTTTAATGTAAATCCTTCTTCCTCACATAACGGTTCATAGTCAGACAAGGCCATGTCAAAAAATTCTTCTCCATCCACAGCAATAAGCTCTAATGTATAGTTCGTTGATTGAAGTAAGGTAAACATCATTAAATCCTCTAGCATATGCTTCATCCGATCTGCCTTCGTAACGATGACCTGCTGATATTCTGCCACCTGCTGTTCTGATAAGCCTTTATTTTGTAAAGATTCCGCATAGGCTTGGATGGCTGTAAGGGGTGTTTTCAAATCATGGGAAATACTTGCAATCATCATTTCTTTTTGCTGTTGTTCCGCTTTTAAGGAAGCTCGAGTCTTTTCAATTTCAACCTGCATCGCCTCAAATGTTTTGGCGAGTGCCCCAATCTCATCTTTTCTTACGCTTAGAGTTGATTTAACATGCTGACCTTTCGCAAAATTACGCATGTGCTGCATCAGTTCACCTAATGGCCGATTCAGTTTCCGATGAAGCAACAAGATGACAGTTAAATAAATGATAAGAAACAACAGGATCGTGCTTGCGATGACAAGCCATGAACGCTTTTCTACACCCTTTACCCAATCTGTTCGTATTAATTGAATTTCATAGATGCCAAGCAAATCACCTTTTAGATACACAGGCTCCTTGTATGTAAAGGCGTTGTATGCTTGCTGTAAATCATATAAACCATTTAACATGCGCTCTTTCCCTACATAGCCCGTTAGCAAAGGGTTGGAGGAATATAAAACATAGCCAGATTTCGTATAGAGGGTAATCGCCAGCTTCTCATTGGTAAGTTCCTCTATCTCCTCAAAATCGGCATTTTTTTGATAAAGCACTGGATTTTCAACGACATCTTTTACCTGATTTAGCTCTGTCCACTTGTCAAAGTACTCCGCCACATTTTTATCTTGGTAATAAGCATTAATCCACACATAAAGGCTATAAGCTCCTAATATGGGTATGACCATTACAATAAAAAACATAATTAGTAACCACGCTTTTATTTTCATAATGGTTCACCAATAAAACGGTAGCCCTTACCCCACACAGTTTGAATGAAATTTGGTTTTTTCACAGAATCCTTGAGCTTTTCGCGCAGTGCCTTGATATGCACTGTGACAGTATGAGTGTCCTCTAACGTTGCTTGCTGCCAAATATGCTGATACAGTTCTTCTTTTGTAAAGGTTTGACTCGGATTTTTAGCTAGCAGCCTAACAAGGGCAAACTCCTTTTGAGTTAATGCAATTTCTTGCTGATAAACACATACTATTTGTCGTTGCCAATCTATTGTTAAACCATTCGCATAGGCAGTATGCTCTTCTATCACGTCTTGTTTGTGGTAGCGTCGCCAGCGTCTAAGATGAGAGGCAACTCGTGCCTTTAATTCTTCTAAGCTAAATGGTTTAGCGATATAATCGTCTGCCCCCTGCAAGCCCTCCACCTTATCCGCATCTTCCTTGCGGGCACTCATCATTAGGATTGGCACATCACTCTCCCAACGGATATTTTGACAAACCGTTAACCCATCCATTTCTGGCAGCATCCAATCCACTAGCACTAAATCGAAAGGTTGCGTTTGAAAATCTTCCAGTCCCTCAAGGCCCGTAGTAGCCCATGTCACACAATAGCCCTCCTGTTCTAGCGTATCCTTCACAATGCGCCCAATCGCTGTATCATCCTCAATCAGTAGTAATTTTTCCTTCATCATTTTCCTCCTGCATTCACCTTACTACGGAAAAAACGATTTTCTCCGAACTTTACACTTTCTTTATAATTACCTTAGAGCGAAACTGCTCTTTACACAAGGGGAGGAGGCTACCGATTTCATCGAAGCAGTTTTCTTCCTGCCCGGGCTATCCTTCACTTTTACCGTTCTATCCGGTACTTTAACCAGGCTATCCGCCACTTTGCCGCTCCTATCCGCAACTTGACCGAGCTATCCGCCACTTTTGCCGTTCTATCCACTACTTTAACCGGGCTATCCGCCAATTTTGCCGTTCTATCCACTACTTTAACCGGGTTATCCGCCACTTTGCCGGTTCTATCCACTACTTTAACCGGCTATCCGCCACTTTGCCGGTTCTATCCGCTACATCCTTCATTTTTATCCCATTAAAAAAGGAATGCACTGTGATTGTGCATTCCTTAGCGAACTAGAAAAATAAACTTAGAATATAGTAAATCAATGCTGCCATGACAGCAGAGATTGGCATCGTGATGACCCATGTTGTAACGATTTTACGTGCCATCCCCCATTTAACGCCTTTAACACGGTGTGCTGTTCCGACACCCATGATGGATGAAGAAATAACATGTGTTGTAGAAACTGGTAAATGGATTAATGTGGCACCAAAGATAATCGATGCAGAAGCTAAGTCTGCTGCTACCCCATTTACTGGGCGGATTTTCATGATTTTACCGCCCACCGTTTTGATAATTTTATAACCTCCGACAGATGTACCAAGACCCATCGCAGTTGCTGCAGCAAAACGTACCCAGAAAGGAATATCATCTCCTTGGTGTAGGCCGCCGGCGATTAGCGCCAAGGTAATAATACCCATTGCCTTCTGCGCATCATTTGTCCCGTGTGTAAAGGATTGTAAGGCTGCTGTCCCAATTTGCATTGTACGGAAGCCTTTATTCGTTCGATATAAATTCATATCTTTGAAGATGACTTTTAATAATGTCATCATCAGGAAACCAGCTGCGAACGCTAGTAATGGTGAAAAAATAAGTGCTTGAAGAATTTTAATAAACCCAGCATAGTTCAAAATATCAAATCCTGCTGCGGCAATAGCTGCCCCTGCAACAGAACCTATTAATGTATGAGAAGAACTTGATGGAATCCCAAAATACCATGTTAATAAATTCCATGTAATGGCAGATAATAAGGCTGCTAAAATAACAACAGAACCTGTAATATCTCCATCATAGGCATTTAAAGAAAATGGGTCCACAATATCTTTTGTTAGGGCTTTGGCTACCCCAACGAATGTAATCGCTCCGACGAAGTTCATTACTGCTGCCATATAAACCGCAGTACGTGGCTTTAAGGCACGGGTCGATACAGAGGTAGCAATCGCATTGGCTGTATCATGGAAGCCGTTTATAAAGTCGAACACAAGTGCGAAAATAACGACTAATATGGTGATTAATAAGATCGTATCCATTTCGTACACTCCATCTTATGCATTACGCATAATTATTGTTTCAATTGTGTTTGCTACTGTTTGACAGCTGTCCGCAATGTCTTCAAATTGCTCATAAATATCCTTGAAAACAATCAAACGCATTGGGTCTTTTTCTTGGATGAATAATTGCTTCATTGAAGAACGGAAAATTTCATCACATTCACGTTCATTGTCCTTAATTTGAATAGCATGTTTACGCATTTCCACAAGCTTTTTACTATTTAACAGTTCCATGGCTTGTACCATTTCGTCCGTGCTTTTCGCAATATATGTGAGGAATTGACGCATTGGCTCTGTTACTTCTGTTAGGTTGTACATATTGAAGTGTGCAATACAGCCTTCCATTCCATCAATCACATCATCTAATTTATTGGCTAATGCTAAAATATCTTCACGCTCAATTGGCGTCATAAAGGATTTATTCAGCATAACGATTAGCTCATGGATTAATTTATCGCCACTTGTTTCGTATTGCTTCATTGTATCTGCAATTTCTTTTAGCGCATCTATATCTTGAATACGGGCATTATGAGCATAATAGATACCCTCATTCACGTTTTTCGCAATTTTTAATAGTGACTGAAAAAATGGATCTTGCTTATTTGAGTTGAACATCCTGTTCCTCCTGTTGAAAAAATATTGTCAATTTCTGAACCATCATAACAAAACATTTACACAATTCTACAAAATTTTAAACACTAAGATGTTGATTTTACAAAACTGTAATATAAAATTTGCCACATTTATTTTTAAGCTATTTCGCAAGTTGTAAACGTTGGAAATCAAATATTAAAAATCACTATTTTTTCTTTAAAAATGACCATTTTTTCTTTTATTTTTATAAAAATACTTGAAATAAACTTTTTTCTGCTTATTTGTTTGTCTTGTGAAATGTTAAGGAATTGTAAACGAAATTTACATGAAAATGCTGGAATTTCATTGTTATTTTTTGACTTCCGCAGTACGCTATGTTAAAACGCAATGAGGAAAGATGGGAGCATATTTATGGATATTGATTTACTTTCACTCACAATATTATTACTACTTGCTTTTATCGCATCTTTTTTAAATGCGATTGTTGGAGGTGGTGGGCTCATCTCCTTACCTGCATTAATGGCTGTTGGTTTACCTCCAAGTACAGCCATTGCCACAAATAAACTGGCCAATACCATTAGTAATGGTACAAGTATGCTAACTTTTTTACGTGCAGGTAAAGTTGATATCAAGAAAATCGGAAAAATCCTCCCCTTTATCTTTGTAGGGTCTTTACTCGGTGCCTTTACTGTCCATCTTGTGTCCCCTGCTATTTTAAAACCACTTATGCTTGTTATGCTCGTCCTTGTAGCTGCTTATACAATGTTTAAAAAAGATTGGGGACAGCAATATCAAGAGCTTGTACTTAGTACAGCCAAACATTTAGCCTATATAGGTGCATTTGCGGCTATTGGTTTTTACGATGGCTTTTTTGGACCAGGTACGGGTTCATTTTTTATTTTTATTCTATTAATGATGGGTTATGATTTTCTCCAAGCTGCTGGTAATGCGAAAGCTTTTAATTTCACCTCAAATTTAGCGGCATTAATCATGTTTTTAGTTTTAGGAGAAGTTCATTTTCTCTATGGTTTTTCGATGGGCTTTGTCATGATCTTTGGGGCAATCCTTGGATCCAAATTTGCGCTGAAGCGTGGAACGAGCATGATGCGTGTCATCTTTATTGTCATGACATGTTTATTGATTTTGAAAAATGCCTTGGATTATTTCTTTCATTGAGACCGCCAATTTTCAGTCAATTGACAAAAAATATTAGCGTGCTATAATACTTTTGGGCTTCACCGCATTGAAGCGCAGAAGTATTTATTAGGAGGATTCACATGTTTCGAATAGAAGCAAAGAGTAACCCTCGATTTCTTGAGGCAAGCTTTATCACTATTTTAATTATCGCCATAATGGCTTATAGTATTGGCTATTTAAAGGCTACGCCGCATATCCCGATTTTTCTTGTGATTGCCCTTTTACTGGCTTATGGATTACTGAAAAAAGTACCCTTTCGCGATCTTGAGGGTGGTATGATTGCTGGTGCTAGCGCTGGACTTGGCGCCGTTTTTATTTTCTTTTTTATTGGCATTTTAATTTCCAGCTGGATTATGGGTGGAACGATCCCAACCCTTATCTATTATGGCTTTTTAACTGTGTCGCCAAACTTTTTCTTTGCTATCGTGTTTTTAATTTGTAGTATCGTTGGTATTTCAATTGGAAGCTCTCTGACAACTGTAGCAACGGTTGGTGTAGCATTTATGGGCATTGCCGGAGCTATGGATATCTCGCTAACCATTACAGCTGGAGCGATTGTTTCTGGGGCCTTCTTTGGTGATAAAATGTCTCCATTATCCGATACAACCAATCTTGCTTCTGGTACAGTTGGTGTAGACCTTTTTGAGCATATTAAAAATATGGGCTGGACAACCATCCCTGCTTTTCTTATCTCCTTTGTGCTCTATGCTATTATCTCCCCAACAGGAGCTGCTACATCCTTTGAGACAGTGGAGCAATTTAAAGGGGGTTTACTGTCTACAGGACTTATTCATTGGTATACATTATTGCCAATTGTTGTTCTCGTAATCATGACTTTTTACAAGGCACCTGCAGTCATTACATTGGCTGTTGTGTCCATTATTGGAGTAGGTCTTGGCTCTTTACTTGACCCAGTTCCCGCTTCAGATGTCTTCAAAATTCTGTTTGATGGCTATGTCTCTCAAACTGGTAATAAAGAGGTAGATGCCTTGCTCACTCGTGGTGGGATGAATAGTATGCTATTTACAATCGCGCTTGTCTTACTTGCCTTAACAATGGGTGGCCTTTTATTCACACTAGGCATTATTCAAAGCATTTTAGCGAAGGTCGAAAGCTTATTTAAAAGTGCTGGTTCTGTTATTACAGGCGCTGCCATCACCGGCATCGGTGTTAATACATTGATCGGTGAACAGTACTTATCCATTCTATTAACTGGTGAGGCCTTTAAGGCACAATTTGCAAAGGTTGGGCTTGCACCAAAAAACCTTTCACGCGTCATGGAGGATGCAGGTACGGTCGTCAACCCACTTGTACCCTGGAGTGTTTGTGGTATTTTTATCACAAGTGTCCTCGGTATTTCCACACTGGATTACCTACCGTTCACCTTCTTCTGTTTACTAGGACCAATTCTAACGATCTTGTTTGGCTGGAGTGGCAAAACATTAACAAAGCTTTAACCATAGCAAAAGGTAGCTGAAAAAACACCAGCTACCTTTTTATTTTACTCAAAATTTTTGTGGACATCATTTTTTCCAATCATTGAGAAACACCATTTCTTACTACCTTGACTATGTGTTGTATAAAATAAATTTAATCCCTTATCGGATCGGAAATTTGATAGCGTGTAAAGCTAGCTGTTGGAGAGAAAGCTATCATTCCAATTTGGAATCAAAATTCATGATTTTTCGCATTTCTGTTGGATGATCTCCTTTGCTATGCTCTACTAAAGGAGATGAAATAGGATGACAACAAAAACAAAATGGAATGCTCATTTATATGATGAAAAGCATGATTTCGTGTCAAAATTGGGTACAAGCTTAGTCGATCTACTAGCGCCGCAAAAAAATGAACATATTTTAGATGTGGGTTGTGGTACAGGAGATTTGGCTAATGACATATCAGCACTTGGAGCTTCTGTGCTCGGAGTAGATGCGTCGGCTACAATGATTTTAGCTGCTCAGCAAAAATATCCTGCCATTAACTTTCAAACGATGGAAGCTACAGCGATGCACTTTTCTCAGCAATTTGATGCCGTTTTCTCCAATGCCGCACTTCATTGGATGAAGGAACCTGATGTAGTTATTGAAAATGTCTATGGTGCACTGAAGAACGGTGGACGCTTTGTTGCTGAAATGGGTGGACAAGGCAATATTGCATCTATCATTTGGGCTCTGCAAAAAAGTATGGAATCTTTACAATTTCCCTATATCGACCACTATTTCCCTTGGTATTTTCCAAGCGTCGAGGAATATCAATCAAAATTAGAAAAGGCAGGCTTTCAGGTCGAGAATATCACACTCTATAAACGCCCTACACCACTTCAAGGGCAGGATGGGCTTCGCAACTGGTTGGTCATGTTTAGTGAAAATCTTCTACAGCACTTAAAGGCTGATGAGAAAGAGCAGGTTTATGCGACATGTGAGGAATTATTAAAGCCAACTTGTTTCCAACAGAATGAATGGGTCATTGATTATTATCGTCTGCGCTTTATTGCTCGTAAAAAATAGATTACAAAAGGTTACTATTCTGTTGTAGTAACCTTTTTTCAATGCTAAGAGCGAGGCAGCAATATTACAATGACGCCTATTAAGCATATCCCTGCGCCAATAAAGTCTAAATGATCGGGCTTTTTGCCATCAATGCCCCACCCCCATAAAATAGACAACACGATGAATACCCCACCATAGGCTGCATAAACTCTGCCAAAGGTAGGGAAGGACTGGAATGTTGCAACAACGCCGTACAGAGCAAGTGCAATACCGCCAATAATGCCCCAATAAAAAGGTTTACCCTCTCGTAACCAAAGCCAAATTAAATAGCCCCCACCTATTTCACCAATTCCCGCAAGAATAAATAATAATATAGCGATCATATTGTATCTCTCTTTCTCATTTTCACTCTATTATACATGTCTTACATACTCCAATATGTAATGGTGTCCGTTATTCCGATTAAAATTAATAGGATTCCTGCTGTCATTTGAATAGCTCTTCCCATCTTCATGCTTTTTCGTAGGATAATACGCTTGGCATCAAAGACATAGATCAACAGAAGCATGATGATGAGCGGTACAGCGGTCGCTACGCCAAAAATACTAGGTAGAAGCAACCCATAGGAAGTACTTGCCACAAGGGGCATTAACCATACAAAAAATAGAACAAACATAGTGGGACAAAAGGCAATAGAAAAACTAGCACCCATTAAGAACGAGCCAAATTTCCCCTCTTTTACTACAGGCGGCAGCAGCGATGTTAAACGTTGTAGAAAGGTTAATTTGAATAAACCGATTAGCACCAGCCCTGTTAGCAGCATCATCGGCCCAATAGCCTGACGAAAGATTGGAAAATAAACGGTCATCTTTGTTTCAAATGATTGCCCAAAAAGCCAAGCACAAAAGCCAAGCACACTAAAAACAACCACTTTCCCCACTATAAAAAACATAATTTCTTGCCAATTACTGCTCTTTTGAAGTGTTCGATTGCCGTAAAATGTAATGGCACTCATATTACCTGTTAACTGACATGGAGCAAAGGCGCCTATCAAGCCAAGAAGAATGGTCATCATCAGGGCAGAATGCTCATAGCCCTGTAGAAATTGCGTAAGCGGTTCACTAATCAACTGACTAATGGTGGACAATATACTATACATCTAAACACCCTCTATCTATTATTTATACTAAAATAGTATAAAGGTACATTATGAATAAACAGTGCAGAAAACGGCTTTACCCATACACGCTATTACACGCTACTAAAAAATCATCATAATCAGCCGAGACATACTTTGTAAGCAAGTAAGTATCCGATACAATATGAGAAAATTCTTTTACTGAATAGCTATGTAAAAGATTTTGCTGACAATCTGGTTCAATTACACTCTTAGGCAGCAAGGCAATACCAAGACCATGCTTGACGA
Source organism: Lysinibacillus sp. LK3 (assembly GCF_001043675.1). Taxonomy (NCBI): domain Bacteria; kingdom Bacillati; phylum Bacillota; class Bacilli; order Caryophanales; family Bacillaceae; genus Lysinibacillus; species Lysinibacillus sp. LK3. The sequence goes on along the minus strand of NZ_LDUJ01000001.1, from coordinate 481,649 downwards.
AATGCTTGATTACCTCTGTTTGATTAATATGCATTGTTTGATGGCTAGTAAATTGCTGTAGCACCTGTTGTACTTCCTGCCAATAGGGCGCATATTCATGTGTGAAAAGCGTTTCCTGCTGTAAAAGGGTGAAAGCATCATATTCCTTTTTAGCAATAGGAGCAATTAAATGCAATGGTTCTTGTGCGAGCATTACCGTGTGAAGCTCACGAGTTGAGGTTAATTTGGATAAGCCCATATCGATTACACCAGTAAATACCGCTTCCCCAATTTCATTGGATTTTAAAAGTTCTATCACTACCTGAGTAGAGGGCTTTCGATGCTGGAATGCTGTAATAATAGCTGGTAATGTTGAATTCGCTATTTGCGGAGCAACGCCAATCGTAAGCTTAGCGGTGTAGCCTTTTACGAAGGAATCCATTTGTTGTAGCCCTTCATCTATAGCGGACAGAATTTTTTGTGCCTGCAGACGAAAATAAGCACCCTGCTGATTTAACGTCACCTGTTTGCTCTGTCGATCAAATAATGGGGTTTGCAATGCCCTTTCTAAATGTTGGATATGCTTCGTTACGGTCGATTGTGTAATAAATCGTTTTTCAGCTGTTTCTCGAAAGTTTTCAGTTTGTGCTGCCACTATAAATGTGCGTAGCCACTCTGTCTCCATCGCCATCCCTCTTTCGTTTTCAACTAGTATAACGAAAAATTTGTAAGTCTTGAAACCTTTTTTCAACATAAGCGTATGTATAGCTAACGATGTCAGTAGGAGGAATGAAAGATGTCTTTTTTTCATAAAGCATTAGCAAGTATTGGTATAGGTTCAGCGACAGTGGATACAAGATTGGAGAAGGATACTTATCGTGCTGGAGAGGTCATGCAGGGTGAAATCATTGTGCGTGGCGGTCAAGTTGAGCAACAGGTCGACACGATTTACCTATCCGTCAATACGACCTATATCCGTGAGTCGAATGATCACAAACATACAGAGGTTGCCGCACTGCAGAAGGTCAAAGTAACAGAGCCTTTCACACTGGGCGCCGGCGAGGAAAAAATCTTCCCTATTTCATTAACATTGCCATTTGAAACACCGATTAGTGCAGGTAAAACACAGGTATGGATTCAAACGGGTCTTGATATTAAAAATGCGGTCGATCCGAGTGATAAGGATTATATTCGTGTCGAGCCAACAGCACTAGCAGGTCATATATTAGATGCGATTCGTGGATTAGGTTTCCGTTTACGTGAAGCTGAATGTGAACAAGCTCCTTCACGCTTCCGCGGCTACTATCCATTTGTCCAGGAATTTGAATTTGTACCCACTGGACAATATAGAGGCCATTTAGATGAGCTTGAATTAGTTTTCCTTTCTCAATCCAACCATTCTGCAGAGATTTTCATGCAAATTGATCGCAAAGTAAAAGGCATTGGTAGCTTTTTTGCTGAAGCATTAGATATGGATGAAAGCTATGTTCGCACAACGGTTACGACGCATGACCTACCGACACTACAAGCAAAGCTTCAGCAAATCATTTCAAAACATGCCTAATGAACTAAAAAGTAGTTGAAGCCTAACTTCAGCTACTTTTTTTATGATCAAATAGGAGGATGAAAAGGATAATGATGAAAGCGGCATTATTTGATTTAGACGGAACATTATTAAATAGAGATGCATCTGTCGAACTCTTCATTAAGCAGCAATATGAGCGATTAAAGGGAGTACTAGGTTCCATTCCAAAAGAACAATATATAGCTCGTTTTATCCAATTAGATAAGCGGGGCTACGTTTGGAAGGACCATGTCTATCAGCAATTGGTAGAAGAATTTCATCTTGTTCATATTACGTGGGAAGAACTTCTTCAAGATTACCTAAACGAATTTAAATATAGCTGTGTCCCTTTTCCTAACCTTATCCCTATGCTAGAACAATTGAAAAGGGATCAGTTGGCTTTAGGCATGATTACGAATGGCTATGGGCATTTTCAGATGGACACTATAAAGGCATTAGCAATTGAACATTATTTTGATGTCATTTTAGTTTCTGAATGGGCAGGAATGAAAAAACCCGATCCTCAACTGTTTTTAAATGCCATCGAAAAGCTGAATGTCCTTCCTCATGAATGTGTTTTTATCGGCGACCATCCTGTGAATGATGTCAAAGGTGCTCAACATGTGGGAATGAAGGGCATTTGGAAAAAAGATAAACAATGGCAACATGTTCAAGCGGATGCCATCGTGGAGGATTTATTAGAAATACCGATATTCATTGACTCTTTCAGCCCATCATGCTAAAAACCCATCTACCAATAAGTAGATGGGTTTTTGTTCTATCTTATTTCACAGCTTGCTTTACTTTTTCCAGCACTTCTTCAGCTGTCGCTAGCTGTAATGCCTCTGTTGCTAAAGTCTGCATCTCTGGGACAGATAATTGCTTTAGCAAGGCCCTCGTTTTTAAAATAGACGTAGCACTCATAGAGAACTCATCTAAGCCTAGGCCTAGCAATAGTGGAACAGCATGCTCATCGCCAGCCATTTCTCCACACATTCCTACCCATTTCTGTTCTTGATGGGCAGCTTTAATGACCATTTGAATTAAACGTAATATGGCTGGGTTATATGGTTGATATAAATAAGAAACTTTTTCATTCATCCGATCTGCCGCCATTGTATATTGAATTAAATCATTTGTACCGATGGAGAAGAAATCCACTTCTTTGGCAAAAATATCTGCCATTACGGCTGTCGAGGGAATTTCAACCATCATCCCGACCTCGATGGAAGAGCCTACTGCAACCCCTCCAGCTATCAGCTTTTCCTTTTCCTCAAGCAAAATGGCTTTAGCCGCACGGAATTCTTGAATGGTCGCTATCATAGGGAACATAATTTTTAAGTTTCCGTAGACAGATGCTCGCAGTAGTGCTCGCAATTGTGTGCGGAATAACTCCTGCTGGTCAAGACATAGACGAATGGCACGGTGACCAAGGAATGGATTCATTTCTTCTTGCAAAGGTAAATATGGCAGGTGCTTGTCGCCACCAATATCGAGTGTTCGAATAACAACTGGCTTGCCCTTCATTCCTTCCAAGACTGTTTTATACGCTGTAAATTGTTCTTCCTCAGAGGGTAAATTTTCTCTGCCCATATATAAAAACTCTGTTCGATATAAGCCAATTCCCTCTGCTCCATGACGCAATACACCATCCAAATCATTTGGCGATCCAATATTAGCCGCCAGCTCAACATGCACGCCATCTTTAGAAACGGTTTGCTCATTCACTAAAGTAGACCATTCCGCCTGCTGTACCCGATATTTTTGTGCCTTCTCCTGATAGTCTGCAATCACATCGGCACTTGGATTCACTAGGACTTGACCCGTCAAACCGTCAACAATTATAGTATCGCCATCCTGAATTGTTGTCGTAGCAACCCCTGCCCCTACGACTGCTGGGATTTCTAAGCTACGAGCCATGATGGCTGAATGGGATGTACGCCCACCAATATCGGTAATAAAACCGAGAACATAGTTGCGATCTAATTGGGCTGTCTCTGAAGGTGTCAAATCATTCGCTACGATAATTACCTGTTCGTTAATATTGCTTGGATTTGGAATATGTACTCCGAGTAAATGTGCTAATATGCGATTTGTCACATCTTTAATATCTGATGCACGGGCACTCATGTATTCGTCATCCATACCTTCAAATAATGCCACAAACATAGAGGTTACTTCATGCAATGCATACTCCGCATTTACCGCTTCGTCTGCAATTTTTTGATTGATAGGCCCAATTAATTCGGGATCATGAACCACTAATAAATGTGCCTCAAAAATTGCGGCTTCTTCTGCACTAAATTTTTCTAATGTTTGCTGTCGAATGACAATCAGTTCTTGCTCTGCTTTGGCAAGAGCGGCTGCTAAACGTTTCTGCTCTGCCTCGATATCATGAACAGTTGTTTTAGCGAATGTTAAATCTGGTTGGACGAAACGATATGCTTTCGCAATGGCAATGCCGTCTGAAGCGGCAATACCAGTGAGTCGTGTCATTGTGCAAGCCCCATTTCCGTGATGAGTGTCGTTAGTGCTGCTAATGCTTGCTCTTCGTCTTCCCCCTCTACAACAAGTGTAAATTGTGAACCTTGCTTTAAGGCTAATCCCATCACACCTAAGATTGATTTCAAGTTAGCTGCTTTTTCTTCTGTACGTATTTCTATAGATGAAGCAAATGGTGTTGCTTTTGCCACAAGCTGGCTCGCTGGCCGTGCATGAATACCTAAAGGATCGACTACTGTAAATTGTTGTGTTTTCATAATTTATTCTCCTCTTCTTGTAAGTCTGTTAAAACCATTACATTTGGATGTTTCGATAAAGCAGTTGCAGGTACGTCTTCTGTATAATCAGATGCCAGTAAACGCTCTAACACCTCACGCTTAGCTTCTCCCACCGCGAGTAACAAAATGCATTTTGCCCGCATAATCGATTGAATACCCATCGTGTATGCCTGTGTTGGCACTTCGTCAACGGATGAAAAGAAACGCGCGTTAGCTTGACGAGTAGATTCTTCGAGTGTTACAAGATGTGTTAAAGAAGCAAATGACGTACCAGGCTCATTGAAGCCGATATGACCATTTTGACCGATACCAAGCAGTTGGAAATCTAAGGGATATTGTTGCAGTAATCCTTCATAGCGAGCTGTTTCCACTAAAGGATCTACTGCTAATCCATCTGGTAAATACGATGCTAAAAATGGTTTTTGGTTAAATAAATGTTTGTTCATATAATAGGCGTAGCTTTGCTGATGAGTTGCCTCAAGTCCAACATACTCATCCAAATTAAAGCTAATACAATGTGAAAAATCAATATCTGTTTTACAGATTTTAGCATATAGTGGTTCCATTGTTCCACCAGTAGCTAACCCGAACGTTGTGGCGCCATTATTTTTGGCTTCAACGATGGTCGCTACTGCATGTGAATATAAATCATCCATTGAGGAAAATCTTTTTACTTTCACCACATATCCTCCTTTGTATCCTAGAAATGAATACGCTGACCATACTGATCAATGAGCGCATCGTTATTAGTTTCCCCTAAATTACTGCTACCAAACACTGGTACACTAGCGCCCTGTGCATGCATAAGCTCAATGATTTGAGCGAATAAAGCATTTAGTAAAGTCGCACCTAACACCGTTGATACAGGAGCATATTGCAATTGGTCAACGGTTAACACACCATCACCTAATGGCACATGTGTATTCAAAACTTCATCTACTACTTGCTCTAAACGCTTGCCTGACGGATGGCGAGACGGCTGGTGCTGATATTCCAGTGATTGGAGTGAAATAGTCAAAGCGCCCGCTTCCTTTGCATAGGTAGCCATATCAATGGGCACTGGATTATTGGCAGAGGTTGAAATGATGATACAAACATCTTGGTCATCAAATTGCAGCTGATCCTTATAGGTGGCTAAAAAAGCCTGTTTTTTTTCATTTTGTGAGGATTGCCGTGCACCCTGATGTAGCATTAACGATTCTATGTGTATCGGTTTGACAGGCACTAAGCCACCTGCTCTATAGTAACATTCCTGTGCTAATAGCATGGAATGACCAGAGCCAAAGAGCTGGATAATGCCTCCCTTTGTGAGACGTTTAACAATTTGCTTGGCAATATGCATAAGTTGGTTGCTTTCCTGCTGTGCCACCATTGTTAAATATCGATTTACTTGTTGAAAATAGGTATTCATGTTCTATCACCTTTTCATTTCCATCGTTTCATGCAAGATGTTTGTATACCTGCTGCATATTAGTAACTATTGTCCACTTGAATTTGCATCATATAAGACCTTGCCCGCCTTAATCGTTTGGTGGAGCTTTAATTGTTCATCTAAAATCACTGCATCCGCATCAAAGCCTTGTATAAGCTGACCCTTATTACCTAGCTTCAATTGTTCGGCAGCATTAAAGCTGGACATTTTGACAAGCTCCTCCAGCGTACAATTCGTAATGTGATGCATATTCCGTACAGCCTGATCCATTTTTAAAATACTGCCTGCTAACGATCCATTTGACAAATGGGCACCTGCTTCTGTCACATGAACTGTTTGACCGCCTAAATCATATGCTCCGTAGGGCATTCCCTTTGCGCGCATGGCATCTGTAATTAAAATAAGCCCTTCTGCTCCCTTTAAGCGATAGGCCATTTCCACCGCGCCTTCATGCATATGGATAAAATCAACAATCAGTTCTGCCTTAATCGCATCTAGCAGCAGGACACCGCCAACTACACCTGGATCTCGATGGTGGAATGGACGCATCTGGTTGTATAAGTGTGTCCCCTGTGTGGCACCTAATTGAGCCGCTTGTTGCATTTGCTCAAAGGTAGCATCCGAATGACCAATTGAAACAATGACACCGCTAGCAGAAATACTTTGCACAGCTGCCATGCCATTCGGCTCTTCTGGTGCTAGCGTAATTTGCTTAATTTTATGGCCACTTAGTTGCTGCCATTTTGTCCATATATCTAAATCTAGCTCGACAATATATTCAAGAGGCTGTGCCCCTGCTCGCTGCTTTGAAACAAATGGCCCTTCGATATGAATACCTAGTACCTCTGCTTCATCTGGCTGTGGCTGGAACTGTGCTACATTTTCAATAGCTCGTTCAATGTTGTCATAGCTTTGTGTCATCGTTGTAGCTAAAAAGCTTGTCGTTCCTTCTTTTAAAAGGGATTGAGCCATCGTATGAAGCCCTTCATCAGAAGCATCCATCGTATCCATTTGAGCGGATCCATGAATGTGCATATCAATAAATCCTGGCAATAAAAATTTCCCTGAACCATCAAGCTGTTCTACATCGTGGATATCAAGCTGAGGAGCAATTTGCGCAATTTTACCATCCTTCATCCATACATCTACCTGTTCATCTCGTCCATTGCCATTCACTACTGTGATATTTCGAATGAGTAAACTCAAGAAAAACATCTCCTTCTTGAACAAGGGCTGTCGAAAAGGCATCCGTGTGCAATAGCTCATTGCCTCTGTATACCTTCGCTAACAGCCCCATTAGTTGTTACTTCTTCATTGTAATAATATTCGTTGAGCCTGCTCGTTGATAGCCAGTCTTTTCAAGTGTAATCTCTTGCCCCATTAAGCTTGTAAAGACAACTGGTGTGATAACAGAAGGTACTTGCCCTTCAATCTGTACAAGGTCTGCTTTTAATAAAGCATCCCCACGCTTAACTTTTTGACCATCTGTAACGAACAGATCAAAACCATCACCATTTAGTTTGACCGTATCTAAGCCAACATGAATTAATACTTCAATGCCCGTATCAGATTTTAAGCCAATTGCATGCTTTGTTGGGAACACCATCACTACTTGACCATCAAATGGTGCATAGACTGCTCCATCTGTCGGACGTATCCCGAAACCTGGGCCCATCAAGCCTGCTGAAAATGCCTCATCAGGCACTTCTGATAAAGGCAATAAATCACCCGTCATTGGCATTTCGATATCACGCAATGTCATCGTGTCATTCTTCACCGTTTCTTCCATGACAGGCTGAGCTGATGAAAGTCCTACATTGGCTGGTGCTGGATTGCCTTTTTTCAAACGTTCTTTTATGGCTTCAGCTAAAAACTCAACAGATGTCCCAATGATTACTTGGACATTGGTTTTACTAATACGCATAACTCCTCTTGCACCTGTTTGCTTCAATGTTTTTTCATCGACGCTAGCAGAATCCTGTACTAATAATCGTAGGCGAGTTGTACAATAATCCACTTGCTTAATATTGTCTTTTCCACCTAATGCTTCAATTGTATAATATGCACGTAAATCGACATCATCAGCAATAGCATTTACTTCGCCATCCTCATCCTCATCGTCTTCACGTCCTGGTGTTTTTAAGTCTAATTTTTTGATTAAGAAATAGAATACCACAAAGTAAATCGCCCCAAAGCCTAAACCTAAAGGTAATAAGAGCCATGGTTTATCTGCCAGACCAAGGTTGAGTAAGTAGTCAATTAAGCCTGCAGAGAACCCAAAGCCGTCACGGAATCCAACGAGATAGGCCACAGCCAATGAAATACCTGTTAATACAGCATGAATACCATAAAGAACTGGTGATAAGAACATAAAGGAAAATTCAATAGGCTCTGTAACACCCGTTAAAAAGGCTGTTAAAGCGATAGAAACGAACATCCCTCCAACGATTGGACGCTTTTCTTTTTTCGCCGCAAAATACATTGCTAGACAGGCTGCTGGTAAGCCAAACATCATGATGGGGAAGAAACCAGCTTGGAAATGTCCAGCTGTTGTGTCTCCTGCTAGGAAGCGGTTGATATCCCCTTTCACGATTTCGCCTGCAGCATTTGTAAATTCACCGAAATCAAACCAAATAATTGTATTGATTACATGGTGGAGACCCACTGGAATTAATAGACGGTTGAAGAAGCCATACATCCCTACGCCAAGTGATCCTGCACCGATCATCCAATTACCGACAGCATCAATACCACCTTGAATTGGTCCCCAAACAATTGCTAAAATACTACCTAAAATTGCCATGGTGATGGACGTAATAATCGGTACAAAGCGCCGTCCACCGAAGAATGATAACCATTCTGGAAATTTCACATTATAATATTTGTTATATAATAAGCCTGCCGTAATACCGGCAATAATACCACCAAACACACCCATATTTAATTCTTCGTTAACAGTCCCTAAAACGGCGACTAAAACAAGATGCGCAATCGCACCTGCTAGAGCTGCGCCACCACTACTATCATGTGCAAACCCCATCGCAATACCGATAGCAAAAATAATTGGTAAATTCCCTAGTATAGCATTACCAGAAGCGGCCATAATACTAGCAATGTACTGGATGGCTTCATTCGGTACGGCCCCAAGCATATCCGCTGAACCTAAACGCAATAGTAATGCTGCTGCTGGTAATGTTGCGATTGGAAACATGAGCGACTTACCGATTTTTTGTAAGAAAGCAAACATTCATTATCCCCCTTTGGTATAGTTGTCTAGACCACTTTAGCAAAAAAAAAGCGTTTTCACTAAGTTGCTATTATTATAGGCGCAATTCAAAAAAAAATAAATACTTTTTTAATATTTCGTGATGTTAAACAAAAAAACCGCACCCTAATCCAAAATTAGGGCACAGTTCTTCTTTAGCTTATGCCGTGACATCACGTTTCATAAAGGTTGAATAACTAATGACAAGGAAAACTACTGCGTATATCGCAAGTACTGTTAATGAGAAGGGCAACGTCACATCAGCAATCATGGAGCCACCACCATGCTCATACTGTGTTAAATCAGAATGTGTGAGCCAAATATATTTGACGATGTCGTATCGGCTTAAAAACATAACTATCATGCCGCCTGTAAAAGAAAGGAACATCGTTAAACCGATTGCTAATGAGCTTGAACGGAATACTGAGCCAATCAAAAAGGCAAATAATGTAGACATCACAAAATCGCCACCAGATAATAGGTAATGATAGGCTAAATCGCTCCATACAGCCTTTTCAACGACCTGTCCATTGACCATTTCTAATTCCACACCTGTTCCCATGCCGAACAAGACTAAGCCGATAAGGGCACTTACCACAACATTGACCACATACAATAACAAACCAAAAAGGAATGTTGTCAGTAATTTAGACGTTAACACTTTTGCACGGGACATTGGACGCGTTAAGAGCATTTTAATCGTCCCTGTTGAAAATTCGCTCGATACAATACTAGCTGCGGTAATGACTGTAAATAAAGTAACAAGCGTAAGCATACCGCTTGTAAAGGACATAAAGCTTGCAAGACTACTATCTTTTTGACTTGGTGCATCATTCGCTAAACGATATTCAGAAATAGCCATCTGCTCTTGAAAGTATGCCTTATCTTCCTCCGTTAAATCTTCACCTGCTAGCTTCTCTTTATAAGATTGAATGGCATCCTGCTCTATGTCCTGCCAAGAGCCTTCCGTCGGGGATTTTACTTCATAATATTTGGTGATTCCAGCAGGAACAAGAATGACAAGAATCAGCATGGCCACCATTGCCCATGTTCCTTTTTTATGCCATAATTTCATCCACTCATTTTGAATTAGCTTCAGCAATTTGTCCGCCTCCAGTCATTTCTAAGAATTGATCCTCTAATGTTTTTTGATGTGGCTGTACAGCAAATAATTGAATACCCGCTTGGACTAGTTGTGTAGTCATAGCTGGGACATCCTCTTTCTTCATTTCCACCACATAGCCTTGATTCTCTGCTACAAAGTTAAAGTCACACTGTTCCAGATAAGCAGACACCTGCTCTTTTGGCTGTGCCTCCACATAATAAAATGATGAGCTTTCATTGTGAATATCGCGCAGATCAATTAGCTGCCCATTTTGAATCACGGCCACTCGATCACACATCAATTCAATTTCTGATAATAAGTGACTTGAGACAAAGACGGATACGCCCTCTTCTGAAGCAATCTTACGTAGGTACATACGAAACTCACGAATACCAGCAGGGTCTAAGCCATTCGTCGGCTCATCTAAAATCAAAAATTTCGGTCTGTGCAATAACGCCTGGGCTAATCCTAGTCGTTGTCTCATACCAAGTGAATATGTAGAGACCTTTTCATGTATACGATTTTCGAGCCCAACTTGTTGAATGACCTCCTGAATTCGTTCCTTTGTTACATTTTTATGCATACGTGCAAAATGTAGTAAATTTTTATAGCCTGACATAAATTTATACATTTCTGGATTTTCAACAATCACACCTACCTTACTAATGGCTTCCTCATAATGCTCCTTCAGTGAAAGCCCGTCGATGATGACATTGCCCTCTGTTGGATGCATAAGCCCTGTCATCATTCGGATTGTTGTTGTTTTCCCCGCTCCATTTGGTCCTAAAAATCCTGTAATTTGGCCTGGATATAAATCAATGTTTAACTTTTGAATTAATTGCTTTCCTCGAATAGTTTTCGATAAATTTTGCAATTGTACAATCGGTTCTGTCATATTTTTCACCCTTTCTAATCTATTTCGCCTGAGCATTATGCAGTCTGGCACGACAACATTGCTTTATTGACGATTCTTTCTTCACCTTTAGCTGTCAATATTTTTTACTGAAGGACGATAAAACCCTTTCATCCACTCAACTGCATCCTTATTAGCCACGTCGCGTAATGTTTCCACATTCTCGTAGGCCATGATTGATCCTGCCTGCAATAAAATAATTTGATCTAAAATAGGCTCTACCTCATATAATTCATGTGTGGATAGCAAAATCGTTTGATTTTCGATGTCCGTAAATTGAATTAAGCCTTTAATCAACTGCTCTCTCACAATTGGGTCTAGCCCAGCAAATGGTTCGTCCATGACATAATAAGGAACCTCTCGTCCAAGGGTGGCAGCCATTTTCATGCGACCACGATTACCCTTTGATAATTGGCGTAGCTTTGTGCGCGTATCTACCTGTAAAAATTGTGCGACGATACAGGCTTTATCATAGGAAAAATCTTCAAATTGCGAAGCATAATGCTGGAAAAGCTGTTCACCTGTGTAGTACTCAAAAAACAAATCTGTATCTGGTAAATAAGCAATTTTGTCAGCACTTCTACGTGTGACTGGCTTACCCTCTAGTGTAATCTCACCAGCAGTGGGTCGCAGTAAACCAGCTAAAACTTTCATAAGCGTAGATTTACCACTACCATTTTCCCCAACTAGTCCAATGATTTGTCCAATCGGAAAGGAGAAGGATAGATCCTGTAAAACTGGCTTTTTCTTATATTGAAAAGATACATTTGATAGCTGTAACATCCCTTCACCTCACGCTTTATTTTTCAAAACCACAAGCATCTCTTCCTTCGAAAAGCCTAATGCCTCAATCGATGTTAAAAAATTTTCAGCCAGCTGATTTTTCATCTCTTCCCGCAATAACTCAATGCGCTCCTCATTGCTCGTAATAAATGTACCCTGTCCTCGTTTGGTTTCCGTTATGTTCATTGCCTCTAACTCCTTGTATACACGTTGCACCGTATTGACATTGACACCTGTTTCTACTGCATATTCTCGAACGGAGGGAAGTCGATCACCTAGCTCCAACTTCCCCTTCAAAATGTCTCCACAAATTCGATCGACAAGCTGGCTATAAATGGGTTTGTCACGCGAAAAATCCATCGTCATCGTAAAACCACCCTTTCAAGCCACTTCGATGCTGCTAAAAACAGCAGTAGTAGTAATAACGTAATGGCTATTTCCTCAACGACATATATCGAGCCAAGCATCCATTCCATCGTCATTTCTTTCGCTTTTGGTAGATAGTGTTCGATGTTTTGAAGCGAAACTTCCCCATGGAGGAAGATCGCTCGATACAGCTGACTCTCCGTTACCCGCGCCCAACCAGCTGTGGTTACATAAAACACAATCATTGTCAGCACAATTGAAAAACGACCTATTATGCGCTTCAATTGCAAATAAAAAGCTAAAAAGAATAAAAGAACGATAAATAGCATTAATTGTAAAATCGTCAATATAATAACAATTATTACTAAAACTAATAAAATTTGTCCAGCGCTCGCGATCAGCTCATCCTTAATATTGAAAATGGCTATACTCGTGAAAAGGATAGTGAAGAGGACATAACCTACTAATGAGCAAACCAATTTTGCTCCGATAAGCTTTGTGATAGAGCTTGTTGAATGGAGCCAGCTCTCCTTTGCTTTAATATCCAATCGCATCGATGCCAAAAATTGTAAGATAGAATAGAATCCACCTAGAAAAAGGACGAGCATCGTAAATGCAAATGCTAGTTGATGCTCATGTGCAAAGAGATCGACATACTGATGTAAGATATATGGAACGATCCAAGATAGCATAAGTCCCATAAATATCCCTACTAGAAACCATGAGCGATAAAGTACCCATTCTTTTTTTAAAAGTCCTGTAAAGCTTTTCAATCACAACACCTCGTGTCATAGTGTACTAGTCACATATTACACTATGACTTTTTTGTTGGCAAGTGGTAAATACAAGAAAAAGGAAATTTTGTTTACTCAACAATTACGCTTATGCTCAAAGAAGGTATTCACCTATTAAACACAGAATATATGGATAGCACTCTAACACTAAGCGTAAGGTGGTACTTGAATGGATAAAAGAGTTGTCTTTGATTTTGAAATTGAATTTACCAATGGTGGTGGCATACAAGGGCAGGATTTTCGCCTTGATATTGATGGAGATGACATATCGGACGAAGAGCTAGCTAAGTATATTGTGGAAGATATGAGGTTGCTCATGGTTGGCAAGGTTACGATCCTAAACAAAAAAATTATTAATGAAAAACATAAACGAAAACCTCTTGATGAGCAAGAAAGGACATGAAGCTCGTTGAAAGCGATACTATTTGATTTAGATGATACCTTACTTAATCGAGATCATGCTGTCGATAACCTGTTTTATATTATTTTGGAAAAATACTATGGTGCTATTCAGGGTATGCTCAAAAAGGACATGCTGGAAAAATTTAAGGAATACGATAAAAGAGACTATGGGATTGCCGATAAAACCAATGTTTTATCATCGTTTTTTGATGCGTTTCCATCAACCTTTCAATTACCTCGCCATGACATGCAAGATTTTTGGGATCAGCAGTTTCCATATTGCTTTTCTATCGATCAACATATGTTGAAGGTTCTCCAAACGATTAAGAAGCAAGTACAAGTTGGCATTATCACAAACGGCTCTACACTGCGACAAAAGGCTAAAATCACACATACAGGTTTAGCTAGCTATTTTGATGTTATTCTTATTTCTGAGGAAGTAGGCTTAACTAAGCCTGACAAACGCATATTTGAATTAGCTCTACATCAGCTCCAAGTTCAGCCAAATGAAGCCTTATTCGTTGGGGATGACTTAGCAAAAGATATTGCTGGTTGTCAGCGAGCAAGGATGAAGGGCATATGGTACAATCCTCATCGGCTCACGAATCCTACTGACATTAAACCTGATGCAGTGATTCATTCATTTGAGCAATTAATAAAAGGAAGAGCCCTGTTTAACTAGGACTCTTCCTTTGACTGTTACACCATTTTCCCTACTACTTTTACCTTCAATCTTGTTGCATTTTCTGGATGATACGCGAGAGGTGTTTCTTCTACTTCCACTAGCTCAATGGTATCTTCAAGAGCACCTGCTAATACGGCTTGTTTCACAGCCTTGTTTTGTGCATCCTTCAAGGATTCCTCACGCGGTTCTTTGGAATAAATATAAATTTGCTCATATTGACCACTAATTTGTGCAATCGAGGCTCCGATGGCATTCGCAACACCACCGTATTCAGATTTTACAATTGTGGAAACGCCCCGAATATTTTCTGGCACAATGATACCACCACCCCCTACTAAGACTAATGACACATCCTCTGAGGAAGTTTTCATCTTATCAATCGCCTGTTCTAGTAACGAAGAAATTTCTTCTTGAACGGCTTTGGCAAAGGCTTCATCAATATGTGCCACTAACGTGGAATCACCTACATCTGCTAAGCCTAAACGGACAGCGATATCTGTTGTCGTTAAGGTCGAGCCACCGAAAACAAGGGCCTCCTCACTGATTTTATAGCCTACACTATCCGGCCCAACTGTAATTTTGTTGCCGTTCACACGAACAATACTTCCCCCGCCAAGTCCGACTGAAATAATATCTGGCATCCTAAAGTTTGTCCGAATGTCTCCCACTTCAACTGCGACCGAGGATTCTCGCGGGAAACCATCCTGTAATACACCGATATCTGAAGTGGTACCCCCAACATCCAACACCATTGTGTTTTGAATTTGGGATAAATACGATGCTCCACGGATACTATTTGTTGGTCCACAGGCAATTGTTAAAATTGGGAATTGCTTGGCGTAGTCGATAGACATTAATGTACCGTCATTCTGGCATAGATACACCTCTACATCAAAAATGCCTTCCGCTTGTAACGCCTGTACAAAGCCCTGTGTTGTTGTCTTAATCACCTTACATAATGCAGCATTTAGAATCGTAGCATTTTCACGTTCTATTAACCCGACTGAACCTATTAATGAGGAGCAGGAAATTGGGAATTCCTCGCCATAGACTTCTTGAATCCATTCACGAACCTGCAATTCTTGATCATTTTTAATAGAGGAAAAGACACCAACAATCGCAATGGATTCTACTTGACCACGCCATTCCTCTAGTAGTTTTGTAATTTCCTGTTGATCAAGCGCACTCAATAATTGGCCGTCATATTCATAACCACCATGGGCAATGGCATAATTACCAGATAATTTATCAATCATATCTGCTGGCCAAGCTGTATAAGGGAGTACGGAAGCCGTCGCTGGATAACCTAGTCGAATGACACCAACCTTTGCTAGCTTTTTACGTTCAACAATGGCATTGGTGCATTGTGTTGTCCCTAACATCGCATGGGTAATTTTTGTTTTATCAATATTTGCGCCCTCTAGTAATTGTTGCAGTGACTTTTCAATCCCTGTTTTAATATCTAAGCTTGTTGGTGATTTCACACTGTAAATAAGCTGGCTATTATGGTCTAAAAGGATGGCATCTGTGTTTGTTCCACCTACATCGATTCCAATTTTATACATGCTCTGCTACCTCCTTTTTCACCAGTTCCTCAATTGGCGTATACTCATATTCATAGCCAAAGTATTTGGGTCCAGCTGTTTCAATACCTTTTGCTGTACGCCATTTTTCATGTGCTGGTAAGCCAATCACACGCACACGTTTACCATATTTTAAGCTCTCTGTTGTAACAGGCAATAAAGTTTCATAATCCACCAAACAAATTAAGTCTGGTGTCATCGCTATAACCTGCTCGTTTTTCTCAGCTAATAAGTTTTCATTTTGGAAATGAACCTTCATTTGATCATTTTTATAAGATTCAATACCTTCAAGATTCATTTTACCTAGGTTAAAGCCACCCTTCGTTTCACGAATAACATCCACTATTTTTCCTTGGAAAAGCTCATATCCATCCGCAAGCTTTAAAAGGCTTTGTAGCTTATCGTTCACCTCTTGATCTTTCGAGGCAATAATTTCACCGATTTTTTCAGAAAGCGTCACTATATGATGAACACCGCTTTGTTTAATTTGTGCACCCGTTGTTGGGTAGAGGCTCACTAAAGAACTAGCGCCCATTTCTACTGTTGCTGTTCGGGCGATACGCTCGGTCCATTTATTATCAATCGTTTCAAAAATACCAATATTCCCTTTTTCATCAGTGATGGCCATTGGCGTTGCCGAAATCCCATCTAAGTGGAATGTCACCATTTGTAATTCCGGAAATGCACGCCCCATGCCATCACAATCAATCAATGGTAAGCCAAGCTGTGCTGCTACTACAATAGGAATCATCGAATTGACCCCACCTGCTTCCATTGGATAGGTGCCTGCAATTTTTTCTTTTCCCAAATATTGGGCAAGCTTTTGAAAAACCTTAACAAACTCATCGCCACGTGGGAATTTTTCTACTAAAACTGATGGTGCCCCCATCATTGCGGCTGGAATGAAAAAATCATCATCCGCAATTTCATCCACTGAATACAACTTTACAGGGCCATTTTTTTCGATAGCAGAAAGCGCCATTAATTTTCCAATATAGGGATCTCCTCCCCCACCTGTTCCTAAAAATGCTGCCCCTATGGCAATATGTTCAATAGCTGCCTGATCTAAATATCTCATCTATGTTCCTCCAATATGACCGTTTTTTGTACAGATACACGATACCCAACATAATAAATCACGAATGAAATAATGATGCCAATCATCGGTTGGTTTGGTAGCGCTGGCAATGCAGGGAATAAGGAAAATACCACTGGCATACAGGCAATTACAGCACCTACTAGCCAAGAAAATACACCTAATCGATTGACCCCTTCAACTTCCTGCCAGCTATCTGTTTTGCCTTTATGAATGACCCAGTAGGAAGCAATCATCACCCCTGCAACAGGCGGAATCATCGCCGATAAAATTGACATGATAGGTGTAAAATAATTTAAAATCCCTACAACGGCTAAGATTGTGCCAATTGTACCCGCCACACCTATGGCTAATCGTTCTTTGTTTTTAGCAACATCAAATACATTAATTAAGGCAATTCCACCTGAAATTGCATTGACCAAATTGGTTTTCCATGTTGCTAAAATCAGACCCACTCCACCAATAAAGGGTGTTGCGATATGCAGAAAGACTGCTGTAATATCACTTGTTTGATAGGCAATCGTTAAGACAGCTCCCACAGCAATCATTAGCACCCCTGCAGGAATAATCCCTAATGTAGCGGCTTTGAAAACGTCTGAACGTTTTTTTGAAAATTGCGAATAATCACCCGCTATAACAGCCCCTAATGCAAAGGACCCAATCGTTACAGCTAAACCATCCATAAAGCTCATATTGCCCTGTGGCTGATAATCCCGAACGAGCTGTAGTTGCTCACCAGTTAATATTTGACCTAAACCATACAGGCAAATGATGACGAGCAATGGTACGGCGATATAGCTTAAAATACGCAACACCTTCATCCCATAAAGTGCGGATACGACCATGACCATACCACTAATGAATGAAGCGATTGGAATGGGTATATTCAAATGATAGATTGCTAATAAATTTGCTAAGGCTACACCACACACATTGGCCTGAATGCCAAACCACCCTAAGCAAGCAATAGCTAAGATAATGGATAATATTGTACGAGAGCCCTTTTTTCCAAACACTTGTCCTGCTATATGGACAGTGGGCTTTCCTAAATCACTGCTTTGCATGCCTTGCAAAATCATGATGATCACGACAATAGCATAGCCTACAAAAGCAACAGCCAGTGCCTTTGATAAACTCATATTGGCAATCAGTGCGTTACCGACTAATAAACTGGGAATACAAATCATGGCACCAGCCCAAATAATGCCTAAGCTATACCAAGATTGACCTTTATTTTCATTTTGCATGTGACTCCCTCCTTATTGGTGATGGATTAATGTTTTTAATTATAGAAGAAAGGTAGGAGTCGAGTCTTTTGCGCAAATGAAAAAAATAATCTGAAATTTTGTTCAAAATGACAAAATTTCAGATTATTCTAATCATTAATCAATCGATATAGCATGCAAGCCATGTAGGCATCATAAAATTCCGAATATACGGTAACATCTGTGCCAATCAGCTCACTAATTTTTTTGATGCGGTATTTCACCGTGTTTTTATGGATATAGAGGAGCTCTGCACAGCGCTCCACACTAGCATTTGCATCTAATAAAAAGGTTATCAATGTTTGCAAGGCATCATGGTCACGTAAAATGGGTTCAATTACAGACAAATATTCTTCAATCATTTCCTCGCCCTGCTTACTGACATCAATTGCCCTTTTCATGGAGCGCACTTCCGCAGCAGTAAACAATTTTCGCATCGGATAAATCGTATGGGCTTTGTCCCCCACCTGATTGACCAATTGATACATTTGACGAACAGACTTTGTATTTCTCATTTTAGGTGCATAAACAATTTCTGCGATTTGGGCATCATACTGAGTAGTTTCACTATATTCAATGGCAATTTCAAACTCATGATGCTTATAAAAGCAATTGCCTACCAGTACAATCATACAATGGTCAATGCATTGGATGACTCTTGTTTGATAATATTTGGACAGTTGCTCTTCTAATTCATCGCGAATTCTTTTTTCGTCTGCTAAATCATGCATGTAGACAAGCCACATCATTTGAATGGCGGAAACATCAATATGAAGAAGATTGGCTAATCTTCTCATTTTCTCCCCTTCGTCATTGATAATAGCTTTAACTAAGGCATATTCACTAACCTCATCATGCTTGTCTCCCCATAAATTTATGGCTACTTGCACAACCTCACTTACTTTTTCAATTGTCTTAGCAGGTAATTTAGTATTTTCTTTAATCAGAAATAAAAATAGCGGCTCGCCATTTTTTTGATGTACTCTTTTATAGTCTACGACACAGGCGACATCACTTCTTAGCAGCTCGAGCTTGCCTGCTTCCCTCTGAAAATTGGATTGGGAGCATTCTTCGATGACATTCGCTACATCTAATGATGAATTTCGTGGCCACATCACTTGGTTCACAATGTCAAAATGACTATTGGTGAGCACAATATTCGCCTTTAAACGATCTGAAAGCATTTTCAGTGTAATTTCAACACTTCTTAAATGCTCAGGTAGTAACGATACCTTTTCTAATGTCTCTTTGACAAAATGATCATTAACGCCTTGATTACTAACAATCGCTTCCATAACCTCATAAATAACCTCGTTATAGCGCAGTGAATAATCATTTCGCGGCATACAAATAATAATAAAGCCTTGTGCCTCCGCTAACGCAAGCACTTCTTCTGGAATATCAGGCAATACAATGCCGACATAATATAAAATAAGCCCCAGCTCTCCTAAATCATGTAAATGCTGTATCGTTTCACATTGCTGCTCCACACTATCTCGAATGGAGTAAAAGGAGCTAATAACAAGCTCCTCTGCATACCATTCCTCCTGTATACGGTTAATAATTTTCGAATAAAAATCAACATTCGATACCTCTAATACAGATAGAGATGATACAGTACGGTGCAGGTTACCTCGCCCTGTTAACACCTCTGCCCCTCGAAAAGATGGCAATTGTAATAATTCATTGACCGTTACCCCATGTTCCACCACCACTTTTCTTTACAACTCTTTTGAAGAAGAATACCATATCCCCTATTATCTTTCAAAATACAGTTTGCTCTCTATTTTAACTGATAGCTTGTTAGTGTTAAAATAGTAACTAAATGGATAAGATTAGAGAGGAAAATGAGAATGTCTAATCAGACAAAAAAAGATACAACCATTGGTACAAAAATCCGACACAGTCTACAGGCAGATTGTCAAAGCTGTTTTGGCTTGTGCTGTACCGCTTTAAATATTGTGGCTTCTAGTGATTTTGCGATCAATAAACCCGCAGGCACGCCATGTCCTAATTTGCAGGATAACTATAGCTGTCACATACATAGTCAGCTACGAGAGACAGGTTTTAAGGGCTGTACCGTTTTTGATTGCCTAGGCGCAGGTCAACAGGTTTCACAGGTGACATTTCATGGACAGGATTGGCGACAATCTCGTGAGCATGCTGACAAGATGTTTCGTGTTTTTCCTATTATGGAACAGCTTTACGAAATGATTGCGTATGTGGCGGAGGCTTTGTCCTATCAGGTGGATAATATGCTTTATGAACAGCTAATTGCTCAATTGAAGCACCTACAGCAGACAATAGCTCAGGATGCAGATACCTTATTAGCATTGGATATGGTAGCTATTCGTATGCCGATCAATGCACTATTGCTCCAAACTAGCGAACAAATTCGCCAGCACAGTGTGAAGGGAAAGGCTTCTAGAAACTTGAATCAGCGTGGGGCTAATTGGATGGGCAAAAATTTAAAAGGCAAGGATTTACGAGCGACTTATCTAAGGGGGAGTTATTTAATCGCAGCTAATCTTCAAGATGCGAATTTACAGGGAGTAGATTTCATCGGGGCTGATTTGCGAGATACCAATTTACGCGGTGCTGATCTTTCAACAAGTCTGTTTTTAACCCAAATGCAAATCAACGCCGCACAGGGGGATCGTTCGACTAAATTACCTTCCTATATAAAACGACCTGCTCATTGGCAATAAAAAAAGGTAGATGGCGTTTTACGCTCATCTACCCTTTTTCATTAGGCTTGTTTCTTTTTATAAAGCACAGTAGCCGCCACTAACACAAGTAAAATAGACTGTCCTATGATTGTTTCCACCGTTGGATAGAAGCCAATCAAGCTAATAACAGGTAAGCCATCAACAATCGTTGTGGACAGATTATCTGTCAGCTGCAAAGTATGCAGACTGACACCAATAATTTTAAAGGCTAGCACATAAATTAAAATAGTTGCTACTGCAAAAAATTTGTGAATTGGAATTTTGCCACTTGCTTTAAATAACACAACTGCAAGTACAGCAAGAATGAGCAGTGCCACCACAATTCCAAGAATAAACTGCGACGTTTCCATTTTAGGTGCAATCCCTGCATAAAAGACTAGTGTTTCTGCACCTTCACGGAAGACCGATAAAAAGCTAATCATAGCCATCGCAAAAATAGAGCCACTCGAAATGGCATTACCCATTTGTTTGGAAATATAGCGATTCCAACTGACCACACTTGATTTACTATGCAGCCAAATACCAACACCGATCATCATCGCTGCAGCAATTAACCCTACATAGCCTTCCATTAACTCGCGATTCGTATCCATCGTTGCCGAATTTAAAATCGTCGACATAAGGATGGCAGCTACGGCGGATAATAGAACGCCGACAAACGCTCCGACATAAATCCATTTGCGCATCTTGTTTTGTCCTGATTTATTAAGGAATGACACTAAGGCTAAAATAATCAGTAATGCCTCTAGTCCTTCGCGTAATAAAATTAACGCAGCGTCCCAAATTGTGTAATCGGAATCCCCTTGAATTAGCTCAATTTCCGTACGGAATGTATTTAATTGTTTGGTAATAGCTTGCTGATCGACGTTGGATTTTAATAAATCACTCGCGATAATCGGCATATCACTTTCAATTTTCGTGTAAAGACTACCATTACGTGTGGAGATTTCAATTTCTACGCTTGGCCAAATGGTAATAAACTCACGTATTTTATTTGAAGCTGCCTGGTAATCACCAGCATTGACAAAATCATTGGCCTCATCTATATAGGCAATTAATGTCGCTAATGAATACTCTCCCTCTACCACTTCGGCTGTTTCTTTACCAGCTACAAAATCCTCAATCGTTTGCTTTAAAGCAGCAAATTGAGATTGCATAAGCGCTACATCAGGCTCCTCAGCAGAAATAGAGATACGAAGAAATGCCATTTGTGTTTCGATTTGCCCGTACATTGCGATACTTTGTTCACGCACAGGTCGCTCATTTTTATTCCATTTACTATTAAAATCTTTGTAGGCTTCATCAATGGCCTGAATATCACCACTTGCTAAAGCTTTTTCAAAGTCTGCCATTATCGGCTTAAATTTTTGTCCAAACTCTGCTCGTTGTGCCGCTTCATCCACTGGATTTTCAAGCTTTTCTAATGCACGCAATGCATTGGATAGTGCTGATAGCGCCTCTAAACGTTCATCCTTGGACGTTGCCTCAGTAGCCTGTGCAAGGATTTCATCAACCTTTGCTTTTGCCTCTTTCTGCTCTGAAGATACTTTAGCCCAATCAATAGCAAATTGTTCAAGTGCCTGCTTGGCCTCCGCCTCTTTATCCTGCTTTGTATTCATCAGTGCATCACTAATCGCAATATAGAGATGACTATAGGACTGCGCAGCTTGCACAGGTAAAGCTAAAGTCAGCATAAGGGCAAACACGATACTACAGCGCGTTAAAAAGTGCTTCACCTAAATAACTCCCCTTTTGTACACCAGGGAAGCAAGCAAACACGGCACTGCCTCGATGGGTAATGTACTCATTCATTTTATCCATACGCCCTAAGCTATTTTGGATGGTTGTAAATTGGGCTGGGTCTTTTTGAAAAGAGATAAAGATTAGCCCCGCATCATGGGTCCCTGTATTCGACATCACGCCTGACGCATAAGAATAAGAGCGTCGCAAAATACGAGCACCTGATTTCCGTGCCAAATGGACATGTGATGTATCAGGCATAATATAATTGCCCTTATCATCCTTTGCCTCTACATCAAAATCATCGAATTCCTTTGTTTTGCCAAAAGGTGCCCCACTGTCGCGGTAACGGCCAAATGTTGCCTCTTGATCTTTCAATGATGTACGATCCCAAGTTTCAAGATGCATTTGAACTTTACGCGCAATTAAATAAGAGCCACCCTTTAACCAGCCTTTATCCACCCACACGACCTCATTTAAGTCTTTTTCATCCGTAATGGCTGGATTTACAGTACCGTCCTTAAAGGCGAAGAGGTTTCGTGGTGTCCCTCCACTAGCTGGAAACGAGTTAAAGCCCGCCTGTGACCATTTTATTTCTACTTTACCTGAAGCAGCTCGTACTAGATTACGAACAGCATGGAAGGCCACCTGCGGATCATCTGCACAAGCCTGAATACACAAATCACCACCTGTGTATTCTTTCTGTAGCTGATCTTTAGGGAAATGTGGTAAATCCTTTAGCTCCGCTGGTTTTAAATGCTGGATGCCCAGTTTATCGAATAATGAAGGCCCGACACCAATGGTAATGGATAGATTAGATGCATCTAAGCCCTCTGCCTCTCCAGTATCGCCAGTTGGCACTCTTGTATTTGTCGATACATCGACCATGACTTCACCATTCATTAAACGCACAACAAGGGGTGTCCATTGCTGGAACAACGCTTGTAGTTCCTTCTTTGATGTCACTAATACATCTAAAGAAGCAAAATAAATATTCGTCTGTACAGGTGTCACAATACCTGACTGATGCTTGCCATAGAAATTGACCTTATTACTAGCCGTCGTGCTATCTGCTACTGGCTCAAAGACATCATAGCCCATTGCTTTCATGACACCACCCAAGCCAGAGGCACCGATGGCAACACCTGCCACACCGATACCTGTTAGCTTTAACATATCACGTCTAGAAATTTTTTTATTTATAAATTTTTCCTCGTTTGACGTTGTCATTGTTTATGTTCACTCCAAAATGATACCCATTTGACTTAATGGTTCTCCAAGCTGATTCACCGCTGCTGCCAGTGCTTTTGTGTTTTCCTCCGTTAATTCTTCGTAAGATATATAGCCACCATCAGCCGTTGTATGCTGTGCTAATAAATCGTCTACTGCTTTGAATTTTTCATCAAGTGTTGCCACTAATGTAGAATCTTTTGCTTCTAATTTTGAGCGTAAAATCTCAAAGATTTTTTCTGCGCCTTCAATATTCGCTTTAAAATCATAAAGGTCTGTATGAGAGTAAATTTCTTCCTCACCTGTAATTTTAGATGTTGATACTTCATTTAATAAATCTACTGCACCTGTAATCATTAAGTCAGGTGTCACTTCCACTGTTTGCACAAGTGCATGCAATTCCTTCGCATCTGCAAGAAGCTGATCTGCTACAGCCTCATAACCTTTTGTTGTATTTTCTTCCCAAAGCGCATACTCAAGCTTATGGTAGCCTGACCATTCTTCCTCACCCTTACCTTCTTCTTGAATATCTGCTAAACGTCCATCGATGCGAGGGTCAAGATCACCGAAGCTTTCCGCAATTGGCTCAGAACGTTCAAAATACATACGTGCTGGCGCATACGCTGCCTTTGCCCCTTCAATATCGCCTGCTTTGAATAGGTTCACAAATTTCTCTGTATCTAGTAAAAATTGATCCATTTGCTCTAACGCAAATTGTTGATAGGCTGATAATTCAGAAGATAAATCCACCTCTTTTGTAGCTTGCTCTGCCTGTTCTGTTGCTGGCTTATCTTCTTTTTTTACTTCTTCTGTATTGCCACAGCCAGCCATTAAAATGCCTCCTGCTACTAATACCGACAAAAATGATTTGTTTTTCATACTTCGTACCTACTTCCGAATTTGTTTTATATTGTGATGATAATGATTATCATCATCTATTGCAACAACTATTTTTGTAAATAGAAAAAAACGTCATTTTTCAGTTATTCTTTACGAACAACTAGAAAAAAGACGTTTTTTCTACAATATAATGATTCTAATCTATGAAATTTTTGCTTGTTTCAAATTTTCATGTTTTCCATGTAAAAGATAATAAAGCACAATCGACACTAAAATAACAAAGACCATCGAGAAGAAAATCGAGCTGTAGCCCATAGATGGTATAAATAAACCTAAGAAATAAGGCCCGACACCTAAGCCTAAATCATAAAAAATAAAATACGTAGATGTCGCAAGTCCTAAACGCTCATTTGGTGTTACTTTGATGGCAATTGCCTGTGCCACCGAGTTGAAGTTTCCATAGCCAATCCCGATACAAGCGGCAGCGATTAAAAAAGCAATCGTAGTTGTTGCTGAGCTAAAGGCATACATGCCTATTGCAAACAACACTAAGCATGGATAGATAATGATATTTGCCCCTCTTGTATCAAGCAATTTCCCTGTAAATGGACGTGTAGCCAAAATGACAATAGCATAGATAATAAAGAAGTAGCTACCTGCTGATACTAAATCTAACTCCTTTGCATAAAACGTCATAAACGACATCACACCTGAATAAGCAAAGCCAATCACAAGTGCCACAAAGGCAATCGGTACTGCACGCATTTCAATAAAGTTCGTCACTTTAAACCCAGCCTTTACAGCTGTATCCTTTGCTTTTTTCGGTGCATCTGGCACGGTCACAATGTAATACATAAAGAAACAAATAATCGCTAACACAGAATCTACTGCAAAAATCATACGATAATCTGCAAATAGCTGTGTTAATAATATTCCAATGAATGGGCCAATGGCTGTGGCTAGAATAGCGCTTAAGCTATAATAACCAATCCCTTCTCCACGACGCTCAGCTGGTAAAATTTGTGCAATAATGGTACCTGTTGCTGTACTGGCAATCCCTAGTGCAATCCCCTGTACTAAACGATTGATCATCAGCAGTGGTAAATTGCCTGCTATAAAATAAGACATTGTTGATAACATAAATAATAATAGTCCACAAAATAATGTTTTTTTGCTACCCCAGTCTCCAATAATACGCCCTGTTCCAAGACGACCTAATAGTGTCCCGATAATAAAAATACTCGATACAAGCCCCGCTGTACTTGTAGAGGCATTAAAATGCTCCACCGCATATGCTGCTATCGTAACCATTAATAAATAAAAGATTAACGTAATGGTAAAATTAATAAGTGAGACAATTAAAAAATCTTTTGTCCATAGTTTCTTTCTGGTTGCTTCCACGCTGCTCTCTCCTATTGATTAATATTCATACAAATTCTTGCTAAAACCTGTGTCGCAATGTCAATATCTTGTTTTGGCACGCCTGCCAAAGCCTGCTCAAAAAATGGATTTAGATGCGACTTTATTTCCTGCACAAGCTCTTCCCCATGCTTTGATAGGTGTACCAGCTTTTCACGCTTATCCTTGCCCGTCATCGTTTCCACATAGCCTAGCTCCACCAGTTTATGTACAAGCTTCGTGACACTTGGCTTCTCTATAGACATGAAATTCGCGATATCTACAAATGAATGTGGACCCTTATCATTCAAGAAACGAAGCACTGCCCACTGTGAGCTATATAACTGATAGGGTTCAAGCTGCATATTCAACTGATTAATAAACGGCCGATACATTAAGCGATACTGATTAAAAAATTCCTGTTCAATTGTCACACTATCACTTCCTTTTATATTAGTTAGCCTAGCTAACTATATACCTAAAAACTCTATTTGTCTAGTAGGAAATAAGCGAAACATCGCTCTTGGGAGTGAGTGGTATCCTGCTCTATCCACTTAAACGAGGCGTATCCTACACTTTCTCTGTTCTATCCATCACTTTGCGCGTTCTATCCGCTACTTTCCTTGTTCTATCCGTCACTTTCAGCATTCTATCCACCTACTTCAAGCGCCCTTTCTCTCTACAGCACTAAAAGCTACAATTCAGACCGCTTGAATTGTAACGCTTAGTTCGCTATTCCTTAATCCAATATTTCCGATGCTTTTTGACACCCTCCGCTTTCAAAGGGAGTTGTTGCATCAACTTGTACGCTAAATCGGGAGAGTCAATGCCAAAGAATTCGCGGAAGCTTCGATTGGTTACCTGCTGCCCGACTAGTAATCGATACTCTTCCAATGATCGTATCAAAGCATCTCGATCCACCAATCCACAACGAGGGCAAATCCATTTCTTATAGTGATATTTTAAACGTTGCCCCGAGCCACACTGTGGACATAGCACACCTTTCACTATTTCCTTGAACGGCACCTCTACTTCTTTTTTCAACTTAGTTTGCAGGGATAATAAAAGGTTGGCGAATCGCAAAAGGTCTACTCTTACTCTAGGTTGATGCCGCTCCATCCATTTTTGTAAATAAAATCGTAACCCTGCCACATGAAAGATAGGCAGCCCGTCAAATCCCTTTGTCAAAATACCATTTTTCGTTGCCAATACCACCGCATGCAAAACTGGTAAATCGATGCGTTCCTTCTGTAATAGCCTCTTCATCCATACTACATGCCGTTCCAGCTGAAGAAATGGATCCGTCATGCCTTCGACCGTATCATCTGCGGTCGTACGTGTTAATTGAGCGAACGAAGCATCGTATGAAAGTTTGCCTGTAATATTTTTGATTTCTAGGATGAGTAAAAAGTGAGGACAGAGAAAGACGGTGTCCATTTGATGGGTAGAACCGAAGTCATTCATTGTTTGAAAGTCATGCAGAAAATAGTGGGGGAATGGTAAGTCAAGTTCAAGCCATTTTGCATCAACGAACTGTTCACCAGCGAATCCTGCTTGTAGGCGCCTTAAATGCTCACAATATAATGTGTATTTACTATGGGATATAGGAAGTCTTTGTACAAGTGCCTCTAGCATCTTTTGCGTCTCTGATGTTTGACGTTCTAATAAAATCATCTAATCACCTCCTGCCATGATTATATAAAAAAAGAACCTCAATGAATGAGGTTCCTAAAAACTTACCATATAGAATGCCTAAAATAAAAATTCCCCTATTTTCGCTAGAACAAAAGACTTTTCTTTCGAGCATCATTCAATTTTGATTAGTACTTTTCTAGACATTCTTCCGTAATAAATATAGAAAATAAGGTGCGCCAATAAATGCAACAACAATCCCAGCAGGAACCGTTGCACTTGCAATAGCAACACGTCCAATGGTATCAGCAAGCATTAGCAAGCTTGCGCCAATGAATAGCGTCAATGGTAAAAAGAATTGGTAGCGTGGACCAACGAGCTGTTTTGCAATATGGGGAGCCATCAAACCGATGAAGGCTACTCCCCCTGTTACGGATACCGCGGCAGCCGCTAGTGCAACCGCAACAATTAATAATCGGAAACGTTCTCGCCCAATGTTCATACCAAGACCGACTGCTGTTTGCTCCGTCATGGCCAAGACATTTAAAACGTTGGCTTTATAGAAAATGTAAGGGATGCCCAGTACAAGCCAAGGCATTAGCGCCCAGAAAAATGGCCAATCTGTGCCCCATACATTTCCGGCTAGCCATTGTGCAATAAATTGTACATCGCTCCGCTCAGCAGAGGATATTAATACCATCATGACCCCTGATAAGGCTGATGCTACGCCTACCCCTACTAAAATAAACTGTACGGGATGGACACCCTTATTACGCTGATAAGAGAAAAAGTAAATACCCAGTGCTGTCACTAAGGCACTACAAAAGCCGACAATCGGTAAAATATAGGCAAAGTGAGGAAGGTCGCCATCTACTAGCAAATAAAAGACAGTAATCCCAACACCTGCGCCAGCACTGATACCTATAATTCCTGGGTCTGCTAAATCATTGCGGGTTACGCCCTGTAATACGGCCCCTGCCAGTGCTAATGCCATACCCGCAGCCGCTAGCACAAACATTCTAGGTAAACGGACTGAAAAGAGTACAAAGGACTCTTTAAAACTACCATCGCCCAGTAAGGTTGGAAGAATTCGGTCAATAGAAACCGAAGCAGCACCTAATGAAATCCCTAAAATAAAAATGAACAAGGTTACCACAAGCCATATGAGTAACCATTTACGCTGTTTTTTGCGACCTTCTTTAAACAAATTGACGTCCTCCCTTCCGCACTAATAATAGGAAGAATGGAAGACCTAAAATCGAAATAATAGCGACAACTGGCGTTTCATAAGGTGCGTTAATCATGCGCCCTGCGAAATCAGCCAACACCATGAACCAGCCACCAACAATGGCACTCATCGGTAAGACAAAACGATAGTCTGTCCCAACAAACGCGCGGACAATATGCGGTACCATTAAGCCAACGAAAGCTAGATTTCCGACTAGGGCCACAGCAGAGCCAGCCAGAATAACCACAACGAACATCATTACACCCTTTACGAGCGTAGTATTTTGTCCGACACCCACTGCTACTTCTTCATTTAAGCTTAAAATCGTTAATTGACGACTAAAAGCAAATGAAAGCAGTAAGCCAATAATAATAACGGGTACGATCAATAATGCCTGCCATGTTGTGCCAATGAAACCGCCACTTGTCCACATCGAAACATCTTTGGAAATTTGAAATAAAATGCCCGTCCCTTCAGCAATTGCCTGTAATAAGGCTGTGACAGCCGCACCAGCTAAAACAAGCTTTAAAGGGGAAAAGCCTTTTTTAGTAGAAGCACCAATCCCATAAACTAACATCATACCGATTCCCGCCCCAACAAAGCAGGCTAAAATTAACGTATAATACGAGAATTTAGGGATAAATGCCATAGTTAAAGCAAGGGCAGCATTTGCCCCTGCCGTTAAACCAAGCAGCCCTGGATCAGCTAATGGGTTCCGTGTAACCCCTTGCATAATCGCCCCAGCGACTGCGAGGGCACTCCCAACAAAAATAGCTGCAATGATACGAGGAAATCGAATTTCACGTAAAATCGTGTAATGTTTACCTCCACTTTGTCCGACAATTGCTTGAAAGACATCTTGAATGCTTGTATTCGCTGCCCCTAAGCACAGCGAGATACTGGCAGTACCAATTAATACAAGCAATGCAAGCAATACTTGAAGCCAAAATGGAAGCTTTCGAAACTTTGTCATTCGCCTTCGCTACTCTCTACTAATTATTGTAAAAATTTCTCTTCAAAGAACTTCAGTTGATGTTCTAATGTGATAGGGTCATTGAAATAGAAGGCATTTGCATTCACTTCAAATAAATGACCATTTTTCACTGCTTCTAAATCTTTAAACCATGCTGCATCTGTAAAGGAATTATCTTGATCTTGGAACATACTGAAGATCACGTAGTCACCTGCATATTCCCCTAAAACTTCTTGAGAAATAGCATAGTAGCCAGGCTCTAACGCTGTTTCTTTTACTTTCTCAGGCATTTTCAAGCCCATTTCTTGATATAAAATCTCTGTTCCACGACCCCAGTTATCGCCATAAATATAGAACTGTTTATTAAAGTTCTCTGCTACTGTTACAGTCGCATCTTCACCGATTTTTTCTTTAATCTTTTTACCAGCTTCTGCTGCACGTGTTTTAAAATCTTCTACCCAAGCAGTTGCTTCTTTTTCTTTATTTACCACTTTACCGATTTCGATGAACTGCTGTAAATAGTCTACTTTACCATACGTAAATAATACAGTTGGCGCGATTTCTGCTAATTTATCAGCATTTTCAATACCATTTAAGCCAATAATTAAATCTGGTTCTAGCTCAAGAATTTTTTCAATATCTGTATTTTCAACTACAACAGCATCTTTAATCGCATCTTCGAAGTTGGGATTTTTTGCTGCCCATGCATCCACACCAACAACATTTACATCAAGCTGTAATAAGCTTCCTACAAAAGAAGATAGTACAACAACACGTTTCGGATTTGCTGGTACTTCTACAGGACCTGACTCTGATTGATATGTGATTGTTTCTGTTGAAGCTTCCTCTTTTGAGCCTTCATCAGCCTTCTCTGTTTTTTCTTCCTTACTGCCACATGCTGCAAGTACTAGCACAAGCATCATAAACATTGGTAATAGCCACTTTTTCATTGTTATTCTCCTTTTAAATGGTTTGTAATAAGTCATATGTAATGCACATTGGTTTGTTCGTTCGTGGATCTTTGCCAATAACTGCATCTATATTAAATACTTTTTTCAATACTTCTGGAACCATCACTTCTTCAGCCGTTCCGAATTTTACAAGCTCACCTTGTGAAAGCGCTACAATATAATCTGAAAAACGTGCCGCTTGATTTAAATCATGGAGGACCATGACAATCGTGCGCCCCTGTTCTTCATTCAGCCTGTAAAGTAGCTCTAAAACTTCTAGCTGATGAGCCATATCTAAATAAGTTGTCGGTTCATCTAAAAAGATAATGTCGGTTTCTTGGGCCAAGGCCATCGCAATCCATACGCGCTGACGTTGTCCACCTGATAAAGCATCTACAGATTGTAAACGGAATTCTTCTGTTTTGGTTACCTGTAAAGCCCAGCCAATAACATCTTTATCTTTTTGTGATAAATTCCCGAAGCCCTTTTGATAAGGAAATCGACCGTAGGATACAAGCTCTTCCACTGTTAAACCATGTGCACTTTCTGGACTCTGTGGTAAGATTGCCAGTTCTTTTGCTAATTCTTTTGTTTTCATCTTGGAAATATTTTGACCGTCTAATATGACCTGTCCACTCTCATGCTTTAAAATCCGTGTGATAGCTTTTAACAAGGTTGATTTTCCACAACCATTTGAACCAATGATTGTCGTGATTTTGCCATCAGGAATTTGCAGCGATAAGTCATGCACAATCGTTTTATTCTCATAACCAACACGAATCGATTCAACTTCTAAACGCAAATCGGACCCTCACTTTCTTTTTACTTCTTTCCATGCTATGATATTCAAAGCTAAAAATGATAATCATTATCACTAGAATTAGTCTAGTTACCTGATAAGATTTTGTCAATTACTTTTTTACTATTTGTTAAGGATGTGGCAATAAAAATGCAGCATGTGTATGATGTGACAATTATTGGCGGTGGCCCAGCTGGCTTATATAGTGCCTTTTATAGTGGTTTACGGGGTTTAAAAACAAAATTATTAGAAAGTCAACCACAGCTTGGCGGTAAAGTATTACTTTATCCTGAAAAGCTGATATGGGATATTGGGGGACATCCTCCCGTTTTGGGTGAACAATTTGTTAAACAATTAATCGAGCAAGCCAAAACATTTGATCCTACAATTTTGACAGGTACAAAAGTAGATTTAATTGAACGTCACAATGATATTTTTGTCATTCATACAGCAGCTGGTGAAAAGCATTATTCTAAAACGGTACTGTTAGCTGTAGGTGGCGGCATTATTAGCCCTCAAAAGCTAACACTTGAGGGCGCTGAAAAATATGAAATGGCCAATCTACATTACACTGTGCAATCGTATAAACGTTTTGTCGATAAGGATATCATGATCTCAGGCGGTGGTAATGCAGCCATCGATTGGGCTGTTGAATTAAGTCCGATTGCCAAAAGCGTAACGGTTGTTTACCGCAAAGAGAATCTATCAGCACACGAAGCCACTGTACAGGAAGCACTGGATGCAGGTGTGCGCATTGAATGTAATACAACGATTACAAAGCTTTCCGCAAATATTGATAAAACGGCTATTCAATTAGTCACATGTGAGAATACGATAACGAAGCAAAGTTATACGCGTCAAATCGATGAGGTAATCGTCAGTCATGGCTATAATCGTGAGGCGTCTCTTGCATTTGATGAGGCCATTGCCATTCCGAAAAAGGATGATTATTATGTTGAAGGAAAGGCAACAGGTGAAACAGCACAGCCAGGTATTTTTGCAGCAGGTGATATTTTATCATTTGATGGAAAAATTAATTTGCTACTTGGCACATTCCAAGATGCCGCCAATGCAGTCAATTCTATTAAAACGTATTTAGAACCAACTGCCTATCGTCATGGCATGGTGTCCTCTCATAATGAGCTATTTAAAGAGAAAAATCGCTCTATTATCGAAAAGCAATTTGCACCAGCCCATTAAACCTAAATATAACCCTCTTAAGAGCCTGATCTTAAGAGGGTTTCTAGTTTTTATCTAAATAAACTTAATAACGCTCCCATCTGTCTCAACATATTTACTCCATTTGTAATCGTCCCAGCATGCCCCATAATTGTATTTAAATGATCTGGTAAATTTCCTAATCTAGGACCTTGCTGTTGTTGATTGGGAGAATAGTATGGTTGCACCATCCTACCTCGAAAAGGTGGGCCAAAATATTGCCTATTGTTTGGCGGATATGGACCTCTTCTAGCATTCGGCTGAAAATATGGCATTTATACACCCCCTATCTGAAAGCTTCTCACTAGTATATGTAAAAATTTTTATAGCGAATTAGACTTTTGAAGAAGAGGTTAAAAATAATAAGGGAACCATACTAGTTTCCCTGTCATACTATAAGAGAAAAGAAGGTGGTACTATACAAGACTCTCATTATCTTACCTTTTTAGCTAAGTTCGGGGTCGGAGGCGCACATCCTGGGGGCATTAATCTATCAAAGGCTGTTTTGCAAGCGGAGAATATCGAGCAAAACACACATATTTTAGATGTGGGATGTGGTACAGGGCAAACGGCTGCTTATTTAGCATCTTCCTATCAAGCAAACGTCACAGGTCTCGATATTCAGCCCATCATGATAGAAAAGGCTCGTCAGCGAATGCATAAAGCGCGTCTACCTGTTAAACTTCTGCAAGGCTCTATTGAACAAACCTCGTTAGCGAACGAGACATTTGACTTGATTCTAGCTGAGTCGGTTCTGGCCTTTGTTAATTTGCAGCAGGCTTTGCAGGAAATTTATCGTTTATTGAAAAAAGGTGGCCGCTTCATTGCTATCGAATTTACCATTCCTCAAACACTTCGTACCGAACTTGCAGACGACCTCCAACAATTTTACGGCTTTCAGTCTCTCCTCAGGAAAAAGGATTGGGTAAGACTACTGCAACAGGCTGGTTTTTATGATATCCATATACAAAAAAACAAATCCATCTCATCCAAGCCTGAATTTCAAGTTTCCACAGATATGGAATCCAAATTCTATAAAATCATGGATCAGCATATTGCCATGAATGAAAAATACGAAGACATTTTAGACTATCGCATCTATACCTGTACAAAATAATGAGCCGGCAGCAAAAACTTTGCTGGTTTTTGTGCTGTCTCAGCATACTTTATGACACCTGTCATCAAGATTCTTTGACTGGTGTGAATAGGTTTTCTCTTGAAATTTTCTTATCCTTAAGGTAAGAAAACAAAGAAAGAGTGATCGAACTAATGCAAACACAACAAAGACTTCCCTTTATCGATATGTTAAGAGGCTTTGCCGTCTTAGGAACGCTTGGCACAAATATTTGGATTTTTGCTTATCTTGGTGATTTATCATATATAACAACAAGTGATTATTCTGGTTGGTGGTCCTTCAATGATTTTTTACGTATGGTCGTATTATTTTTCGTTAATGGCAAGCTGCTTGGATTGTTAACAATTATGTTTGGAGTTGGCCTGCAATTAAAATATCAGCAAGCCTTACGGAGAGGTACAGCCTGGCCAGGAGTGTACTTGTGGACTATCGTCTTCTTAGGGTTAGAGGGGCTACTG
The DNA here is from genome assembly GCF_001043675.1 of Lysinibacillus sp. LK3. Taxonomy (NCBI): domain Bacteria; kingdom Bacillati; phylum Bacillota; class Bacilli; order Caryophanales; family Bacillaceae; genus Lysinibacillus; species Lysinibacillus sp. LK3. The sequence continues at coordinate 447,307 of NZ_LDUJ01000001.1, read as the reverse complement.
CACTACACGCTTGTGATGGAGTATGATATTTTAATGAGCTATGCTGTCACAGCATTCATAGTCGCTTTTATTGTACGTTTGGGTGATAAGGTCATGACAGGAGCCTTTTATTTTTTTGGTGGCTTTCACATCCTAATGATTCTGCTTATTTTTACCAGTACCTTACAAGGAGCTGGTGTTTCATTAAATGGTATGGCATCCGTTTCTGAGCTCTATGAACATGGCACATGGTTTGCGCAGGTGCAGCATCGTCTCACAAACTTTTTATTTTATCGCTCAGAAGCTATATTTATTATCCCGATGAATGTCTTTTTATTTTTACTTGGCGTGAAGTTCATGCGTAATGAGGTATTTTCACCAACAGACAAAGGACGTCAAACTCGACAAAAGCTCTTTAATATCGGTGTATTCGTTGGCTTTCCTATCAATCTGCTTATTTTTATTCCTGGTGGGCTTTTTGATTTACCTGTTCGCTATCTTTGTGCCCCTCTTCTATCCATTGGCTATATTGGAATTTTAGGTAAACTGGTAGAATATAAGAGGCTAGACTGGCTTTGGCAGCGCTTTGCTCATGTTGGTAAAATGTCTTTAAGCTGCTATGTCCTCCAAAATGTGCTTGCGTCGATTATTTTTTATGGCTGGGGGCTTGGCTTAGGTGGGCAAGTCAATAGCTTCACTGTCATTGGTATTTGGCTATCTCTATCAATCTTACAACTTGTTATAGCATTCGCTTGGTTACAGAAATTTCAAATGGGCCCTATGGAATGGATTCGTAAAAAAGCCCTTCAAGCGATGACACAGTAATCAGCAATAAAGGATGGTGCTAGTAATAAAAATATATCCTAGAGAACAAATTAAGCATTATTTAATCATTGATGCAGCTTCTGTCATTTTCCTATTCGCATTAGTATTAGGGTCTCATTCCCTTCCCTTAGCTATGAAAATAACAGTGCTCCTTTTATACCTAATAGCCTTCTACATTGCTTTATGGCATCGAGATTGGACGCTACTTACTGCATCTCTAGTAGCCTTTATCCTTATCACCTTACTTAGCATAATTGTCGATCCTTTTATGCTTATTTTTGGCTTTACCTTTGCCGATTTACTAGGACGTGCAAAATCAAAATGGCATATTGCCTGTGGGATTGTAGCCATCGCTGTCATGTTTTTGACGGTTTTGTACATGACAACAGATTCCCTTTTACCAAGGGAATCACAGGTACTAGTGCCGATTATGATGTTTCAACTGGTGCTCCCGATTCTCATTTATTTTGTGGAAAAGTCGAAAAATCTGCAGGCTGAGCTGGCAGACGTAAATACACAGCTTGTTCAGCAAGAGGAACGACAACGGATCGCTAGAGACCTTCATGATACAATTGGCCATACGCTCACAATGATTAAAGTAAAAACCGAACTAACGACCAAACTGATTGACCGAGATCCTTCAAGCGTGAAGCCTGAGCTACATGACATATTAGCCACTACCCGTACCGCCTTAAAACAAGTACGTGAGCTTGTGTCTGATATGAATTTTATTTCGTTGCAAACGGAGCTTATCCATTGCCAACAGCTTTTACAAAGCGCGAATATTACGACAACCCTTGACAATCAATGTCCTCAAATCGTACTTTCTAGTGTGGAGGAAACGATGCTTGCTCTATGTGTACGAGAGACGACTACGAATATTCTCAAGCATAGTCAGGCAAAAAAATGTCATTTCGCCATTCAATGTTGTGCTGGACACTATACACTTGTGATGAAAGACGATGGCATCGGTTTACAGTCACAAGGACGTGGGAATGGCATCCACTCCATAAAAGAAAGAATGCATATGCTGCAAGGCTTTGCCCTGATTGAAAGTGACACACCAGTAGGCACCAGCGTCACCCTCACTCTACCAATTCAAGATGGAAAGGAGCCTCTAACATGATACGTGTATTACTAGCAGAAGACCAACAAATGTTACGTGGTGCCCTAACTTCGCTACTAGCGTTTGAGCCTGATATTGAGGTCATAGCTGAGGTTGCAGATGGACAACAAGCATGGGAATTGATCCAGCAGGAGCCACCAGATATTTGCCTAGTCGATATTGAAATGCCCCATCTATCAGGGCTTGAGCTTGCTGAAAAAATTAAACAAGCCAACCTCCCTTGCAAGGTAATGATTGTAACAACCTTTGCACGCCCTGGTTATTTGCAGAAGGCAATGGATTGCGAGGTACACGGCTATCTATTGAAAGATGAACCCATCGATTATTTAATTGCTACTATTCGAAAAATCATGCAAGGAGAAAAGGTGGTCAGCAAGGATTTAGCCGCCTCCTTATTTATGAAGGAGCAAAACCCTTTAAATGAACGAGAAATTGCGGTGCTTCAGCTAGTCAAAAAAGGCTTGACCACAAACGAAATCAGTAAGCAGTTATTTTTAACGAAGGGCACGATTCGCAATTATTTATCTACCTCTATTCAAAAGCTACAAGTTGAATCTAGACAGCAAGCCGCTCAGGTAGCAGGTGAAAAAGGCTGGCTATAAAAAAATCTCGCCACAGCTGTGACGAGATTTTTACAATGTTAGCATAAAATACGTTCCATTTATTTAAGCTTCAAATGACAGATTCATTATTTTATTAAGCAAAAGAACATTTATTTTCCTTGTAGAACTAAATCTGTTGCTATAGCCCAGTTGTTTAATGAGATTACGGTATAGCTGACATTTGCTTTTAACGTACCACCATTCGTTAGATCAAAAATGCCCACAGCACCTTTACGTGATGAATAACGATATTGTGCTTGCAATGTACTCCCATCACTGCCTTTTAACGCTACACTTCGGCCAGCAAGTAAATCAGATTGCGGATCGTTTCTTAATTGTAATTCAAAGGATTTTTCATCCATTGCTTTTGCTGTTTGCAGAGTGATTGGCGCGATTTCTTTCGCTACAAAGCTCCTTACATCTATTTCCGCCCATTGTGCATACACACGGTAAGTCACACCTGGTTTTAAAACCTTGCCAGCAGGGAGTCTAAATTGAGGAGCCTGTCTGCCATCAGCTGCTTGTGTAAATGGTACATAATTAGCAACAAACTCTTCTCCCTCACTTGTTCTCACCGTCACATAGCGATCACGTAAGGAAGAAATAACATCAAAGCGTTTGCCGCTAGCATCTCGATTATGACCATCTAAGCTAAATGCTAAATCTCCACGGCCTGCGCGATAGGCTTCAATAATATTAGCATAATCTACTACGCCATCCTCCTGAAAGGATTCCAATGTAAATGTATCATTTGTGACTTGCTCCACATTGCGTACATATACCTTTTCATCTGTGCCCTCAAAAACTTTATTGCGTTGCTCTTTATAGCTCAATGTATAGATAAAATCATCTTCTTGGAAAGTTGTTGGTACAATATATGTACTCTTAGAGCCTGTCATTAAGCGTGGCACATTGACAATCTCTAAATCTCCATTAAACGTAAAATGTTTTTTTATAGCATCTAAATGATTTAGGTCTACATCAGCTGCTGCTAATGGCTGATTAAATGTAATTTGTAGTGTCATTGTATTTAATGGCTTGATGTTTGTAATTTTAGCTACTTGCTCGTTTTCCGCTACTACTGCTTTATTGCTTGCCGCATCTGCATTTAATGGCTCGCCTATGGTTACTAGACCTGCTGATACTACGGATAAAGCCAATGCTGCTGGGACAATACGTTTTCTTAATTTCATTTGTTGAACTCTCCTTTATGGTGTAATTTGGTTTACAAAATTTATCATAAAGTCCATATCTAAACTGCTAATAAATAAACTATTAAAAAAGAATTAAAAAATAGGAAAAATAATTTAAGAACAAAAAACTGTAGAGAGCTGTCTCTACAGTTTGCATGTTGTTGAAAAAAGATGATGTCAACGCCAAAAAAAAGCAACTTTGCAAGTCGAGGGGTTGATTTCCGTTACACCAGCGTCCTTTCCAGGGGGCGTCCGATGAGCCGCTTCACTCACTTACGTTCGCTCCAGGGTCTCCTCTGTGACGCTGGCTCCACTCCAATCAACCATTCTGCAAAGTGTCTTTACTTTTTTATAGTAACAAATCGTCCATTAACTGTATTCTTAGAGGGGATAAGTTGTTATTTTCAATGTGGAGAAGTGATGCATGACAACACCTCTTCATAAAGAGTAGTGAACACCTTCACTTTATTTGAAAACCTTTGCTAATAAGTTAGTGGGTTGGAGTGGAAGGCTGCTTGACTCCCGTGGGATAGCAAGACAGGCGAAACTCTAAATGGAGCGGTAGCGGAGGAAGTGATTCGGCGCTCGCCCACAGGAAAGCAAGTAGCCTGCAACGGAAATCCATTTCTACCTTTCAATTGACTGTTTTGTTTTTCAACACTAAGAAAACTGTAGAGAGCCGTCTCTACAGTTTGGGTTACTTTGCGCCTGCTGCAAGTAGAATTTGCTCGATTGCTTTAAATCCTCGTTGTTTTGCATGTTGCAGAGGTGTCACGTTATTTTGATCGGGAATATTTACATCAGCACCATGTTCAATTAGTCGTTGTATTACGGTTTGCTGTGTTGGATTGCCGTTATTTAAGACAATCGCCTCCATAAGGGCTGTCCAGCCTAAATGATTCACATGATTGACGTCAATATCGGTATTGCTCAATAGCTCCTCGATGACCTCCACATGACCATGCTCTGCTGCTGGTATGAGTGCTGTCCCCCCATATCGATTTAAAATAGTCGGATCAGCACCAGCTTGAATGGTCATCTTTAAAATAGCCAGATAGCCCTCCGCACCTGCATAGAGAAATGGCGTATTTTGCTGATTATCCTGAATATTAACATCTGCTCCTGCATCTATTAATAATTTAACTGCCTCTATATCCTGATTATAGGTAGCTATCATCAAAGCTGTTCGATTATTTGAATCTTGTACATTGATGTCCCCTTTTTGTTTCAAAGCATGTTGAAGCCCATCGATATCTCCCCTTTCAGCTGCCTTGAGCAACTCACTCGCCCATTCTGTTCCCACCACTTCACTCCCACCTTTATCATGCTGTATTGTTTCTGTATCGATTGAGGCACACCCTTGAAGTAAAAATGTTAATGCAATGATAACTGCCTGCCTTTTTTTCAATTTTAATACACCGCCTTTCTTTCCTCAGTGTAAGCGGTAATGCTAAATTGCCCATTAACGAATTCTTAAAAAAGTCTAAAAAAACTACCCCGCCACAAGGACGAGGTAGTTTTACTTAAACATTGAAGCGATAGCCTGCACCCCATACTGTTTCCAAAAACTTGGGATGCGCTGGCTCTCGTTCAATTTTTTCACGTAGCTTTCGTATATGAACAGTGACAGTCGAAACGTCTGCAGCTGATTCATAGCCCCAGTTTCGCTCATATAGCTGTTCCTTACTTAATACTTGATTGGGGTGTCTAACAAAAAAGACAAGTAAATCAAATTCCTTCGTTGTAAAGGCAATCTCCTCACCATTAACAAACACCTTTCTAGCCGAAGTATCGATTGTAATACCATGAATGGACATCATATGATTTGTTTGTTGATGGGTCGCCAGACGCTCATATCTCGACAAATGGGCCTTGACCCTTGCCACTAATTCACTCGGACTAAATGGTTTTGTAATATAATCATCCGCCCCTAGTCCAAGACCACGAATTTTATCAATATCCTCCTTTTTAGCTGAAACAAATAAAATGGGAATATTGTGTACCGCTCGAATCTGTTTACAAATGTCAAAGCCACTTATCCCTGGTAGCATAATATCCAAAATGATTAAATCATAATTACCTTTAAGTGCCTGCTGTAGCCCATCCTCTCCATGATGTTGGATATCTACTGTAAAGCCATTAATCTCTAAATAATCTCGTTGAAGCTCAGCTATGCTCACTTCGTCTTCAATTAGCAGAATTTTTTTCATGATGATTCACCTTCTCCTCAGCCTTTTTCAATGAAATGAATATGCTCGTCCCCTTTGCTAATTCACTCTTTGCCCAAATATCGCCACCCATTTCAACAACGATTTGTTTGGCAATGGCTAACCCTAAGCCACTGCCTCCTGTTTGCGAATTACGTGAAGGCTCCGCACGGTAAAATCGATCAAAAATATAGGGCAATGCGACAGGATCAATGCCTGCACCATTATCTGTTACCTGAATAATCGCATCCTCTGCTCGCTCATGCAAGGAAATAATGATTTGCTTATATGGCTTATCCATATATTTTTCGCTATTACTTAAAAGGTTCGTCAGGACACGTCTTAATTTATCTCGGTCCACCATTGCCAAAAGCGGCGAGCCTGCTGATAGATATTGTAAATGAATATCTCGTGCAATAAAATCAAAGCTTGCATCCTCTACATAATCATGCATATATTGGTGGAGATTGATGCTTTCCAATTGGAAGGGAATCTTTTTTAAATCCAATTTAGAAAATAAGAATAGCTCATCAATTAATACATCCATATCCTTTGCCTTTGTATAGATAGTAGTTAAATATTTATCCATCTTTTCCTCTGTATTTGCCACACCATCTTTAATGCCCTCCACATAGCCGATAATGGAAGTCATCGGCGTTTTTAAATCATGGGAGATATTGGAGATGAGCTCCTTTCGATTTTCCTCATATTGAAGCTGAAGCTGGATAGATTCTTTTAATTTGACTCTCATTTCCTCGAATGACCGATTCAGCTGACCAATTTCATCCTTCGAGTGGGTCGCAATTTCAAAATCCAAGTCGCCCGATTTAATTCGTTCTGCCCCTTCCTTTAATGCCGAAATCGGTTTAATAATACTTCTTGATACTAAATAATTTAAAAAGCCAATAATCATCATAAACAGGACAAATAAAATACCTAAAAGAATCGGTAGCAGTTCCCTCGTTACCTCTGCATGGGAACTAACCTCTCTCAATACGAAAATACTGCCCTCTGTTTGATCTGGAAAATAAAAATCAAATTTAACATACGTATAAAAGGCTCGATTTATCATGATGGTGTCACGAGAATTAATATTGGTCGCTTCAAAGCTAGGTAAGCTTTGAAGCAATAATTGTTTATGCTCTTTCTGTGTTGAATACACGATTTGATGATCTTTTCGTACCACAATCTCTATCGAAGGCGCATTGATTTGTTCAAGCTGTTCGAGATCTAAAAGCTGCTGGGGACTTTTTTTAGCTAGTAATTTTAAATCTAGAAACGCATTTTCCTCTACTGTCGTCAAAGGCTTTTGGACATAAGATTTTTTATAAAAATGCTCAATCGCTTTGACATCACCTGTAATGGCAAAGGAAAAAAGAAAAACCGCTGCTAGTAATAGTGTGATGGCAATGATGATGACACCCACATAAGATAGCAAAAACCTTGTTTTTATTGACATTTACATACCCCCATAAGCTGAAACTACTAGCAATGTACCATACAAATCTTAAAACTTTATAAAATCATGCTGAAAAATCTATAAACATTTTTGCCGCTTCAGTATAGTATTGCGTTCCTATAAATGAAATAAACAAAAAAAGATACGGCACAAACCCGCTGTGCCGTATCATCTTTGCTTTATTTAGTTTCTTGTGCTCTTAGCTTCTTCTTTGTTTGCCAACCTAAAAGGATAAATTCAATTACTACCACAGCGATTAATGACGCACCAAATAGCGGCATCATAATCCCTAATATGACAAGGAAAATAATGAATGGCATGGATATTTTATGAGAAATTTGCGGTGGTGCAGACAGCTCCCCTTTTTTTCTACGTAAAATCCAAGTGCGAATGCCCCACACGATTACGGCTAAGAAGGCTAGACAAACCACTAAGTTTAAAAGCTTATTCGGCCAGCCGAATAAATGCCCCTCATGTAATGGTATTCCCCATGTAAAGAATTTAGCTAATGGGCCATAATCGTCATAATTCACTTGATCGATAAACTTGCCACTATACTGATCAAAATACATTGTGGCTTCCGCTGTAGGTTTTACATCTAGCCCTGTTACACCAGAATTACTAGCCTTCGCCACTGTATAGACGCCCTCACCGTTTGTCGGATAAATTATAGAGTAAGGCTTAGCAATGTTCATCGAATTGATTTCTTTTTCAAGCTGAGCAATCGTCATTTGGCTATCGTTCGTATAACGGACAGCTCCACCGCCATGATGTTGGGCATGTTCTCCTTCTGATGTCGGTGCCTCTAATTGACGAGTGGCCCATGGTATTTCAGAGACATCAGATGTTGGTAGCTTTTGTTGGAGTAATGGATACCCAAAAGTAGGATTTTCTGACGCTATATCTGCAAGCATGGAACCTTGAAAAGCAGACCATAATAGCCCAGTCGAAATAAACATCACCATTGGAATGGTAATAATTGTCCCAACAAGTGCATGTAATCTCTTACTTTTTTGCCTCTTATTCTCCGACTTGCCCTTCTTTAGGAGATTTCCTTTGAATGTCATATAAAGACCTGACAGTAATAAAAAGATCGTCCAACAAGCTGCTAGCTCTACTAAATAGTTTACAAAGGTACCACCAATAAAGAGGGAGCTATGCGTATTTCTCATAATATTTGAAAATGTATAATCGGCGTCCTGACTACCAACCATTTGATTGTGATCATCTAAAAATACGTACTTTTGTTTAGTGCCATTTGATAAAGTTAAACGCGTATTATATGGCTCCTCCAACATAATCACTTTCGTAGTAGAGTATCCTGCAAATGCAGCCTCCGCTTTTTCCACGGCATCATCAATTGTTAAGACCTCTTCCTTATGGCTCTCACCAAAGAAATAATCGTCATATAATCGATTTTCTACATCTGTAAAAAACAAATAACCAATCCCACTTAATGTGAGAGACAGCAATAAAGGCGTAATAAAAAGTGCTGCGAAAAAATGAAGTCGCCAAAACCTAGAATAAAGCAAATTTTTCATATTTAATCTCCAATCTCTCTATTTATAGCAGATTAATTATATAAGTAAAAAGTGAAATATGAATGAAGTCCTAAAGGCAGTTTTATGACAAACAAATGTATTCCAATTGGTATTATGTTATTAAGGTGGCCCAAAAAATCATAGCCAAACCTCAAGTTCGGCTATGATTTCAGACAATTACATGCTCATATTCACAAGAATTTTACATTGGCTACGATCCTTTGTTAAAGCTTCAAAACCTTTTTCCACGATATCCTCTATTGCAATCTGGCTTGTGATAACAGCTTGTCCATCAATTACACCACGAGCAAGTAATCGAATCACTTCTGGGAAAATATTCACATAGGCAAACGAGCCACTGATTTTTACCTCTGGAGAAACCACCGCATTAGGGTTAAATTCTACAGGTCTTTCCCAAACGCTGACGATTTTAAATTCGCCACCTGGATGAACAGCACTAACTCCGCTTGTAAATGTTGCTTGCACACCTGCTGCATCATACGCAACATCTACCCCACCAGTTGTTTTTTCACGTATAAACGCTACTGCATCCGTATCAATTGGATTAATGACATACGTTGCACCTAATTCAAGTGCTTTTTGGCGTCGTTCATCGGAAACCTCTACGACAAAAATTTCACTTGCTCCCGCAGCCTTCACAGCCTGCAAGACCAATAAACCAATAGGACCCGCACCAAAAATAGCAGCTGTATCGCCAAGCTTTAATTGACTTTGACGAACTGCGTGAACCGCGACTGCTGTAGGTTCAACAAGTGCGCCTAGTTCTAGGCTCATATTGTCAGGAAGAAGGTGAATATTTTCTTCTTGTACAACTGCATATTCTGCAAATCCGCCAGAAATTGTATAGCCATAAGATTGACCACGTTTACATAAGTTGGAATAGCCACGTCGACAATTATCACATTTACCACATGGAATTGGTGGCTCCACTGCCACACGATCTCCTACTTTTGTCTGTGTAACGCTTTTTGCAACCTCTACAACGACACCTGCAAATTCATGCCCTAATACGGGTTGTGTACGGAATGCATAAGCCCCACCAACATATTCATGTAAATCACTACCACAAATTCCGGCAAAGGCAACTTTTACTTTCACCATGCCTGGTTCTAGTGCTGGCAGTTGTGCCTCCTCTACTCGAATATCTTTTACACCGTAAAATTTTGCTGCTTTCATTCTATTACCTTCTTTTTATAAGTTTGTTTGAAGACCATGTAACACGAAGTTCACTGCAAGCTCCGCAATCTGATCAGGTGTTGCTTGTAATGAAGAACGGTTTAAAAAGGGATTGTTCAACGAATACATTAACGTTCCCATAATAAAGTTCAGTGCAACATCAAGTGACTCGAAGTAAATGGTCTGTTGCTCCTGACAAGCCAATAAAATTGTCCGAAGTTGCTCCCAGGAAGGTAAAAACACATCCTTTAGCATCTCAAGCCTAGGACTATTCATGACTATTTCTTGCTGTAATATATCAATTAACTCATGCTCCTGGATTCGGTAAAGAACAAAGTTACGACAAAAGCTACGAAGCGCACCGATTGAATCTTGAACGTCATAATGAGCATTCATAAAGGTGTGGCGTAGCGGTTCAAATAATGCATTAAAGACATTTTCCTTGCCACCAAAATGATAGGAAACAAGTGCAAGTGACACATCTGCTTCTTCACAAATTTGTCTCACCGTGGTGCCATCAAAGCCCCTTGATGAAAACAAGGTTTTTGCCGCTTGTAAAATTTGATCCTTTACCTCTTTATTTTTTTCTTTTTGATCGATAGTTCTCACCTCTTTTTTGAACAAACGTTCAAAACAATTGTTCAACGAAATTGTACGCCTACTATTATTAATTGTCAAAGCATGCGCTTATTAAAAAATGGCTACTTCATTTTTCGAAGTAGCCAAACATCTATCCTCTTAATTCTTTCAAAACATTTGCGTACGCTGCTAAAATAGATTGCTCATGTGAAGCATCATGCCCAACATATTGTTCGACAAGCTCCTTTAAGGGTTTAGGCTCTTGCATAATTTCAAATTTGAATAAGCTTTCATAGTACTCAACAACTTGTGGATTCATGTGGACCGCTCCTTTAATTTTTTACATAAAAAAACATCTTTCCCTCATCAGAAAGATGTCTACTATGACAAATACACGACATAATACGGTGATTGCCAGATGGAAAGAAGCTTTCTATTAAACATAGAAGCACCCTTTTTAGCAATCATCGTACTATGAGCATGCAGGAGAAATTCTCTAGTCACACTCAACACCCCCTATCCGCGTAGGTTTTTTGGCTGTACTAGATAAAGGCAGGTCTCCTGGCTTATGTTCATCACACCTTTCACCTTCCCATTACGACTCGTAACAGTGGCCTTTTGAAATGTGCTCCCATTTACAGTTGCGGGACAGCGTCGGATTCACACCGATCTTCCCTTTTAAACAAATTAAAAAATCTAATTTGTACCTCTATCCTATTATTCCGTTTTTATTATTATACCATAGTATTAAATCTTAACAGAATAGAAATGTTGGGCTTTTGAAGTTCTAAAGATTAGATTTAGAGCTCTATCCCTCTCTTTTGAGGTTTTATCCACTTAATTTGAAGCGCTATCCTCCACTTTTAAAGTTCTATCCACCAGTTTAAACCCTATCCTTCCATTTGATGATTCTATCCACCAGTTTTTGAATTCTATCAACTACTTTTGAAATTCTATCCACCAGTTTAAACTCTATCCTTCAATTTGATAATTCTATCCACCAGTTTTTGAATTCTATCAACTACTTTTGAAATTCTATCCGCTAGTTTAAACTCTATCCTTCCATTTGATGATTCTATCCGCCAGTTTTTGAATTCTATCCTCTACTTTTGGAGCGCTATCCGCTAGTTTAAACTCTATCCTTCCATTTGATGATTCTATCCGCCAGTTTTAGAATTCTATCCTCTACTTTTGAAATTCTATCCGCCAGTTTAAATTCTATCCTTCCATTTGATGATTCTATCCACCAGTTTTAGAATTCTATCCTCCACTTTTGGAGCGCTATCCGCTAGTTTAAACTCTATCCTTCCATTTAATGATTCTATCCACCAGTTTTTGAATTCTATCCACCAGTTTAAACTCTATCCTCCCATCCATTTCAAATATTTAGAAATTACTCTATAATTAAGAAAAAAAAGGGGGCGGTCTGAGATGATTATGGGTTTACATCATGTGCAAATAACAATTCCGAAAGGTTGTGAGGAGCAAGGGAAGGATTTTTATTGTCATGTCTTAGGACTTCAAGAATTAGAGAAGCCTGATTCTCTTAAAGGACGTGGGGGATTTTGGTTACAGCTTGGTCAACAGGAGGTCCATGTAGGGACAGAGGATGGCTTCGATCGTTTGACCACAAAGGCGCATATTGCATATCAAGTAGCGGATATTCAGTATTGGCGGAAGAAACTCGCAGCTCATCAAATCAAGATACTCGATTCTGTGCCTATTCCTCATTACGAGCGTTTTGAATTCCGTGATCCCTTTGGTAATCGTGTAGAAATGATACAGAAAATCGTGTAGGCTGCCTCGTTTTGGGGCAGCTTTTTTCATGGAATTGTTCCATATTACATCTTACTGAAACATTTGTAATAAAACTGTAAATTCCCTTGATAAAGCCTTTTATAGCAAGTGTTGAAGCCCTCCCTTCAGTTACCCTGGTAACATTTACCGCCCAGAAGCCCTACTTTTTCATGCTACGATTATTTCCATGGCAAAGGTATACAGGAGAAATCCTACTAGATGCTTTAGGAGGTTACACAACATGAATAAACGATTTTTATCTACAACACTTGCATTAACAATTGGATTTAGTTCATTTGGAATGGTGCAAACAGCGATCCAGCCAATACAAGTAGAGGCTGCGACTACAAATGCTCAGAACAACGCACAGGCGGTAGCTGCAAAAGCAGACCAATTAATTCAGACTGGTAAAAGCTTAATGGGGCAAGCAACATACAGCAATTCGGTTTACAAGCCTACATACCCATACAAATTTTCTTGTGCTTCATTTTTAATGTACATCTTCGAGAAAAACGGGGTAGACCTTGGTACGTATAATGAAAATTATATGATTCAGCAAGGGACTTATGTAGCGAGAAACCAATTACAAAAAGGCGATTTAGTGTTCTTTAAAAGTAAAAAAACGGGAACTGATCCCGATCATGTCGGTATGTATATTGGCGACAATAAAATCATCCATATGGCTGATACCAAACAAAATATAGTTATCTCTGATTTAAATAGTAAGCCGTATTATAAAGAAAACTATGTATCGGCACGTAGAGTATTACCTACTCTGCTATCAGCCAACCCTGCAACAAAAGGCGATAAAATTGTTGAGAATGCGCTGACTTATAAAAATAAAGTATCGATTAGCTCGACAACAAATGAGTCAAGTCTACGCTTTACCGCTCCAGCATTTGTCGATTTCATCTACCGTAAAAGTGGCGTTAAACTCGGATCAACTTCTTTAAGCGGTTTAATGAGCAAAGGATCAACTGTAGCGCGTGCTAATTTGAAAAAGGGTGATTTAGTCTTCTTTAATAGTGTGAAAGGTTCAAAAAAACCTTCTCTTGTAGGGATTTATGCAGGCGATCACCGTATCATCATCCCTAATTCCGATGGTGTCATGACAAGAGTATTATTTGTTGATTATTATGCTCAACACTATATTACTGCGAAGCGCGTTATCTCTACTAAATAACTCTACGCCCTGTTAAGTGCACTGACTTTTACAAGTACAGGTTTTACTTACTATGTCTTTAAGAAACATGGTATTGAGTTGAAGAATAAATTAGCAAACACAAGCTTTAGTTGGTAAACGTATTCAAAAATCTCAGTTTCAAAAAGTAGATTTATTATTCATCTCTACCAATAGAAATCACACAAACGAGGATCTATTATAGGGAGTAATCAATATATTAATATGACTAAGAACTGTTGTGAAACAAAGTTTAAGCATAACATGGGTAACAGCTCGGCGTGTTTTAAAATAAGTAAGAATTGGGTGTCTCATTCATTTTGAGACACCCTTTTTCTATGCGTTTTTTAGTTTATTGGCAAATTCGATCATGGATCTACTAGACATCGGTCCCTTAATTAAAACTATCGTGTCCGCATCTAGCTTTGGTTTCAATAATTCTAAAACGCCTGCTACCTCTTTAAACGTATGAACCTCTGCGCTGGTTCCATCCTTTTGCGCTTGATCGGCAATCTTCTCTGCCCTTTTGCCGATGGTAATCAATGTATCGATCTTTCTTACTGCTACCATGGAGCCGATTTCGCGATGATATTTTTCTTCAAAATTGCCTAATCGCTTTATATCCCCTAAAACAAGAATGACCTTTTTGTCTTTTCCCACCGTATCTAGCACTTTTAAGGCTGCCTCTACAGATGTTGGGTTATTTGTCCATGTATCATCAATAATCGTACTGTCACCAAGTCCTGTCGTAAATTCTAAATGTCTTGCCATCTGTTTAAATGTTCTTAGTCCTGCGATTGCCTGACGAATGGTCAGCCCCATTTCATGGCTAGCTGCAATCGCGGCTAAGGCATTATAGACCTGATGCTCTCCATAGCCTGGGACAAACACATTGTATGTTTCATCCGCTACCTCTAAAACAAATTTCATGCCCGTATTGGCAAACTCCACTTTCGAAGCCTTGTAATCTGCCGTATCCTGTAAGCCAAACTTGATAATCTTCCCTTTAAATCTTTTCAATGAGATTTTTTTAGTATTGGCATCATCAGCATTGATGATTAACGTGCCATCTTCTTTAATGCCTTCCACAATTTCTGCCTTGGCCTTAATATAGCCCTCCAAATTGAGACAGCCATCTAGATGATGCACACCAATGTTTGTAATGATGCCAATAGTTGGCTGATAGATCATACATTGATGTTTAATATTCCCCGTATTCCCTAAGCCTAATTCAAAGATAGCGGCTTGTGTTTTATCGTCAATGCCTGTTAAATAAGGTAATGATTGCCTTGGCTCGTTTTTACTACTGATGGATGCTTGCACTTGCCAATGCTTACTAGCAATATGTTTTAACATCTCTTTTGTCGTTGTTTTCCCACAAGTTCCTGTTAAAGCCACAACGGGAATTTCAAAGAGCCCACGATAATACTCGATAAATGTCCAATATGCCTGTGCAACACTTTTCACTTGTAAAACGGTTGTATTCTCCAGTGCATTTTTTAACTCTGTAGACGGTTTATCGGATATGATAAGAGACGGACCTTTCCGATCAATCTCTTGCCAATTGATTTGATCGTTTCGACTAACAAACAGGAGCGAATGGCTCTTTGTTAAATCATGCCGATTATAGTAGATCGCCTGCTTAACAGACCATTGTTCAGATCCGTGAATGAGCTTTCCCTGTAGGACATTCCTAAGTTTCTGCACACTAATGGATTGCAAGTGTACTACGCCTCCTCTCTTTATCAATCTTGTAGATGACTTATTTCTTCTCTTGATCTAGCGTGCTGCTTTTTGATCAATTACTATACCTTATTAGAAAGCTCTTCTATGTGGCACAGTCAATATCCTATATTAAAAAAGCTAATCAGCAGGTGGTGGAGGCTTTAGCTTTAGCTCCGTTGCTAGTTTAGAGACCTGTTTGCTATACATATCTCCCTTTATGAGAATGATGGTATTTTCATCCACAATCTTCTGCAATAACGGATAGACTAGCGTACTATTTTTAAATGTATAAACAGGCGCGCTAAATCCTAGCTTTACTGCATGATCAGCCATAATCCTTGCGTGTTCTCCAATGGTAATCAGGACATCCACGCCAATACGTTGAATTAATTCACCCGCCTGTTCGTGAATAATGTAGCCCCACGAACCTAAATCGGTAATCGTACCAATAACCGCAATCTTTTTCTTTCCGTCACCTAATTCATTCAACACTTTTAAGGCAGCCTCTAAGGAAGTGGTTGTAATACTCCATGTATCATCCAATAACATGGAATGATTAATGCCCTCAAAGAGTTGCAGTTGTTTTTTTAATTGACGGAATGATTGAAGCTGTTGTGCTGCGACTGGAATAGGGATCCCCATATCATGGACCGCGGCAATGGCAGCAAGAGCATTATAAACCTGATGCTCTCCAAACCCTGGTACAAGTATGTCATAGCTTTTTCTATCATGATGCAGAATAAATTTCATCCCTTTTTGATAGTAGTGGATATGGCTTGCGCGAAAATCACAGGAGTCATGCTTTCCTACCCTAATCAAACGCCCACGAAATCTCGAAACATCTATTTTTTTCGTATTCATATCTTCAGCATTGATAATTAATGTACCTTTTGGATGAACGATATCTAGCATTTCTCCCTTTGCTTGAATATAGCCTTCTAATGTTTTGCAATAATTTAAATGATGGGCTCCGATATTCGTAATAATACCGATTGTCGGTTTGAAATATCTTCCTGCATTCGTAACGTCTCCAGGTGAGCCCACTGCTGTTTCAAAAACGGCAGCCTCGGTTTCATCCTCAATGCCCAGTAAATATTGCAAAGAAGCCGTTCTAGAATTGCTGCTCAATGTCGTCGCAGTCACTTTCCGATCAGCCGAAAGAATATGTTTAATCATCTCTTTTGTCGTTGTTTTGCCTGATGTACCTGTGATTGCGACAATCGGAATATGAAACTGGCTGCGATAAAAATGGACAAATTTCCAATAGGCCTCTTCTGCATTCGCTACCTGTATCATAATGACATGATTGGGAATATCAGTTGGCCGATAAGCTCTATCGGTCACTAGCACTAGAGGAGAAAGTGGCTCAAGATTTTTCCAATTAACAATACGTTTACTTGTAAAAAGGGCCGTATTGGACTTTTTCACTTGCTTTAATCGATAAGCCCCATGCTGAATCAGTGTATCCTCTGACCCGTGCACTAGATAGCCTGCCGTAATCATTGCTAAATTTTTCACCGAAAGAGGCTTCATATCTTTTCTCCCTCCTTTCTTTTCTAGTATATGTAACCTTTTAAAAGTTGCTTGGATGTAGACAAGATACATAACTAGAGGAAATCTATTTCATTGCATATATATAAAGGTGATTAAGTATCTAAGTACCAATAGAAGGAGTGATATACCTGAAAGCCATTGTATTTATCGGTACAAACAAATCTGGGTCTAGTCGTGAAGCAACAAGGGCAGCAGAAAAATTAGGCTACTTCACAGTACTTTTCACAAATAATGAAAAACAACTTCAGCAGCGCAGAGCCTACCCCGACATCCATAAAATGATACTCATTGATACTTTTGATATCGAGAGCATGAAAGATGAAATTGAGAAACTAGGAAAAGCTGGATTAAATATTAAAAGTATCGTTAGTTTTGTTGATCCATTTGTCCATATTGCTTCAATACTATGTGATGAATTTTGTCAGAACTATACATCCTCCAGTGCCATTGAAACTATGGAGGATAAAGAAAAAACAAGAAAGTTTTTACAAGACCAACCATACTCACCAAAATTTTCGCTCATGAAACCGAACGAACCTATAGCTAAAAATTTAACCTTTCCATTAATCGTAAAATCTCCTAAATCAACTGGCTCAAAAGATGTCTTACTAGCAACGGATGCCGACCAGCTCAATAACCACCTCAAAGCACTACGCAGTAAAAATCCCTATGAAACCATCATGATTGAAGAATATCTAGATGGCCCTCAATATTTAGTAGAGGCGGTTGTTTATCAACGACAACCACATGTCATTGGTATAATTGAGCAAGAAATTACCCAAGGAAAACGATTTATCATTACTGGCTATGGTGTTCTAGTGAAAGCCCCTAAAGACATCCAATCAGGCATCGAGGAGGTACTCCATTCCATCGTGAAAGCCTTTGGTATTGAGAATGGGGCACTTCACTTAGAGCTTCGATTAACCCAAAATGGTTGGAAACTTATCGAGATCAATCCTCGAATTTCAGGTGGCGCTATGAATAATATGCTACAAGCAGCTCTAGGTTTTAGTTTAGTAGAAGAAACACTAAAGATTTTGCTAGGAGAACAGCCTAATCTGCAACCAAGACACAAGAAATTTGTGTATACAAAATATGTCATTGTGGAAAGTAGAGGTATTTTAGAAAAGGTTATTGGCAAGGCAAGAGCGACAAGATCAACTGGCGTCGTTGAAGTATATGTCAAACCAAGAAGAGGCACCCTCCTTACCCCACCTTTATCGATGGGTCATCGTTACGCCTATGTCATAGCAGAGGGAGCAACCTTGAAAGAAGCAAGAAATCACGCAATCACTGCAGCGAAGGAAATAAAATTCATTTTGAGAGTTTGAAAAAAATAACCCGAATAATTGCCGCTTGCCAGTGGACAGTTACTCGGGCTTTTTTATCTTCATAAGTCGTAAACAATTATTCTTCTTTAAACGTTTGATCTAAAAACTTCACGGTTTCAAACATATTGGTTTTACTTGCACCCTTCACAAGAATGGTATCATGGGGCTTAATGAGCTTTTCAAGGAGGGCATGCAATTGATCTTTATTAATAAAATGATGTACTCTGGATGGGTCCATGCCCTTCGCGATGGCAGCATTACTCATTTCATCTGTCCTAAAGCCATAGGTAATAAATTCATCGATGCCGATCTCATACACGTACTCTCCAACCTTACGATATTCCTCTTCCCTCAAGACACCAAGTTCTCGCATTTGCCCAATAATGGCTACCTTGCGATTTGTAGCGATATTCTTCAGTACATCGAGCGCAGCACGAACCCCCTGCGGATGAGAGTGTACGGTATCATCAATAACCGTTATATCATCACGGCAATTATAAATCGTTAAACGTCTTGGTGGTTTTTTAAAGTTGAGCCCTGCCTGAATATCAAGTGGACTAAATCCTAAAAGATCAGCCACTGCCACTGCATTCAATGCGTTGTATACATGATGTTCTCCTAAAATAGGAATATATAATTCTATTTCTTGCCCATGCAGCATCATTTTAAAGGACATGCCGACATCTTTATATTGCAAATCATATGCACGGTAATCCGCTTCTTTTTTAATGCCTACCGTGATGATTTTCCCTTTAAATTGCTGTGTCTCTAAGTATCTTGAATTGTCATCATCTTGATTGACAATGAGTAATCCCTGTTGATCCATGCCATGAATCAATTCCGATTTTGCCTTGGCAACACCCCTTACATCTCCATCAAAGTTCCCAACATGGGCTAAGCCTATATTCGTTACAATACTAATATTCGGCTGGATGATGCTACAGTGATTGGTAATAATGCCTGGGTAAGCCATACCATACTCTAATACAACGGCCTGATGTGTATCATTGATTTCTTCCTTATGCTTTTTCGTATGCTCCGTCGTATTCCAATAATCCTTTGATTCAAATACATTCCACTTTTTCGATAAGATCGAACCCACAAATGCCTTTGTTGTGGTTTTCCCTGCACTTCCTGTAATCGCAATAATAGGTAGGGTTTTCTTTGCCTCCACCTGCTTCGTTTTTTGTTGGACAATTTTCTTTTTCATTGGTTTTTGATTTTTGGCAAGATACATGGCATAACGGATGGAATGAATGACCACATCTAATTCCAAGTAAAAGGCAGGAGGACAGCCTGGGCGCCAATTAACCTCATACATCCAAATTTTTTGATTTTGATCTAACCCTACATCAATGCCAATTTCATCAATAACTTCCCCAAATTTCGCCATTTGAATTTCATCCAGATGATGTGCCAGCGCCAGTGAAAAATGCTCAAGCATTCGCCGAATATTATAGGCCTCATCCTTAAACTCCTGCTCCAAAAAAGGATCTAAATAATTGGTATAGCCACCGTTATTAATATTCGGTATGATGGAGCCATTCGGTGCAATGCGTGGATACACCGTTGTCACTACCCATTTACCTTCTCCATTTTTTTGAACATGCAGGCGGAAATCATAGACCTGACCAGATTTTGTAACAGATTGAATATACGGCTGCATAATAAAGGTGCCAGACGCAAGTTGCTCCTTTATCAATGCATCCAATTGTGGCTTTGTATAGGTTGTCGTGGTGCTATCCTTTCGCACCTCAAAATATTTGGCTCCCGCCTTCGTTATAAAATAAATACCCTTCCCTTTTCGTCCATCAATTGGCTTAAACACCACTCGTTTATAATAATTAACGAACTTATGAAATAAATCGGCATCCTTTACAATTTCAGAGGGAATCAAATACTGTTCAAATTCCTTCGCTTCCTTTAATCGTTTCATCACATTCCATTTGTTCCCGATTGAATGGGTTGTGAATGGAATCTCCTCTTTTAAACGGTCAATAATCTCCTTCGAGACAGATAATTTCTCAGGGCTTCCTGCATTATAGATAACATCAGGAAAGGGCATTGTTTTCTCTTGCCATTGTCCATTCTCATAGACCTTTGCTCGAATAGAACGTTTGGCAAAGTCCACACTTTTAGGTGTGAAGTAAAAAAATGTTGCGCCTTCAGCTTTCGCAACTGCTGCAAAGGCATAGGACTTGAGTACTGTTGTTGGATCAAGTCGATGATGCAGCATACCAATAATCGTCATAGCTAAACTTCCTTTCATTAGATTCTCTCTCTATTACATTCACTTTGTATCCCTTGCATATAGACAGATGCTCTAGCTTTAGTAGTTTAATATGGTACTACCATTTCGGCTCTATGATAAATTTCCCCTTCAACATGTCTGGCTTTAAGAGCTGAATGGCCGATATACCACTGAGTTCAATAGATTTCTTTGTACTTGTTTTTTCTAACCTCACCACATCTGCAATCGAATTTGTATCGTTTCCTTCATAATCAAAAGCACGCAACAACGATACTGTGCCACGGCAACGCTCTCTATCAACAGCCTCAATGCGGAAAAACTCTGTCTCAAACTGTTTCACTGTATCCAATAAGCTTAAATGAGCACCACTATGTGTAATTAAAAAAAATGGAATCGTATCACTCCCGACAATTTTAATAAGTAACTGACCAAAATATTTAGAATGAAAATTCATCATAATATCCTGAAGATCCTTTAAATCACTTAAAGCTTCACATAAAAAGTGATTTCTTTTCTTATCACTATTCAATTCGTAGCCCCCTCCCTTAGTTTGACTATACGATTTGATCCGTGTAAGTTGCCCTCTCGTTATCATATGTTGCGACAAAAAATATGGCGACTTCTTCCTAAAGAAACTAAAAAAACCTCCACCAATGAGGGGGAGGCTTTTTCAAAAGCTTATGTTACGAGGAGATCATGTATTGTATATTGTTCTAATGCAGAAACGGTATGGTGTTTTGTATTGAATGGTAATTGCTTGGTAATCTCGTTCGGAATGACCACTGTATAAAGTCCCGCTGCTACAGCGGCTTGTGCGCCATTCGGTGAATCCTCAATTGCCATGGCCTCATCAGCCTCTACTCCTAATTGTTCAAGCGCCTGCAAGTAAAGCTCTGGATCAGGCTTAACATTTGTCACCGTGTCAGCGCTACAAAAGCAATCAAAGTAATGTCGGATACCCAGCCGATCCATATACACATCAATCCATTGACGACTGGAGCTACTAGCAAGTCCAATCTTCAAACCCGCTTCCTTTGCCTGCTGTAGCAATGTTAAAATACCAGGTCTTAGCGTTTCCGTTTCCATCCATTGTGCATGGCGTTGCTGAATGGATGTTTGAAAAGCCTCCACATCCAGTTGTATGTGATGATGTGTAACAAGATATGTATAGGGATTAAAGGTTTGAAGATTGGTCCCAAGGCACTCAGCATAGGTTGCTAACGATAATTCAACACCATATTGTGCATAGGCATCCTTAAAAACGTTATACCATGCTGTTTCCGTATCAATGATTGTACCGTCAAAATCAAAAATTAGAGCTTTTATCATCAAATTCCCCCATTCTATTGGTTTGCGCTGAACTAAGCCTAGGTTTTGGCAGACCTCTCCATCGATTTTCTAATCCTATCCATTACTTTCGCATCTCTATCCGCCTATCCTCAAGCATCCAACTCTTTTGCAAAGCTATCCATCACTTTGCTAATCCTATCCATCAATTTAGACCCGCTATCCACTACTTTCGCATCTCTATCCGCCTATCCTCACAGATCTGACCCTTTTGCTAGGCTATCCACCACTTCTTCATCTTTATCCCCCTGATTCAACAAGATAACGCCTCCTATAATGAGGACAATACCGATCGCAGAATAAACAGTAAAAATATCGTGCCAAATGACAATGCCTACCAGAACGGTTAAAGCTGTGCCGACACCTGACCAGATAGCGTAGGCCAAGCTTAATGGCATGGTTTTTAAGCAGAGGGATAGGCTATAAAACGAAATACCATAGCCAATTGCTACCGCCAAGGATGGAACGAGGACAGTAAAGCCGTCTGAGAACTTCAGCATGGTTGTTGCAAAGACCTCGCTTATAATCGATAGTGTTAAAAATAAATAGCCTTTCATCCTGTTCAGCCTCCTAATGACCACCAGCAAGATTGAGTACCACAACACCCAAGATAATGCATAGAATCCCTAATACTTTCTTGCGATTAAATCGTTCCTTATAGAGGACAACTCCCACAATAGCGGTTAACGCTGTCCCTAAACCTGCCCAAATTGCATAGGCTGTGCCAATAGGAATCACTTTTAATGTTAAGGCTAAACAATAAAATGCCGTTCCATAGCCTACTACTACGCCAATTGATGGCCCAATTCGTGTGAAGCCCTCCGTACGCTTGAGCAAGGAACTGGCAAAAACCTCTGCTATAATAGCGAGCATTAAAAAACTAAAAGCCGTCATTCAAAAAATCCTTTCTGCTTTGCTTCTAGATGTCATCTTCTTCCTCTACATACTCCAATATATCTCCTGGCTGGCAGCCCAAAGCTTTACAAATGGCATTTAATGTAGAAAAACGTACGGCTCTTACTTTGCCTGTTTTTAAATTAGAGAGATTGACAATCGAAACATCTACCCTCTCTGCAAGTTCACTCAGCTGCATTTTACGATCCGCTAGCATACGATCTAATCGAATAATTATGGTCATGTTTTCACTTCCTAAGCTGTTGCCTCATATTCATCCTGAAGGAATGCACCGTATCGGAAAATACGTGCAAAGGTCCAAATCACCACACCACATAGTAAAAGAGTCCAGTGAATGCCTGTAAAATGATAGCTAATCCCCTTGATCAAACCCGTCTCTACAAATCGGGACTCCAATTGGAATTGTTGCATAATCAGATAGACGGTATATGTACGAAATGCATTTACTGTCAAGCTCAATACAATCACACAGTAGGCAATTCTCTCCATTTTTTTACTATTAGCGAGTGAAAATACAATACCTTTTGATAAGTTACTTAATATATTCCTCACTTGTACAATAATCATTAATAAAATAGCTATGTATATTGTAGCAGTAAATAGAAAGGTCATGACATCTTTTTTTGAATAGTGAATGTCCCTTGTCACATGGTCTGCCAGCTTCATTTCCAATCCTTCTAACTGAACGGCAGCGGTCACACTGCCCTTTGCTAATAAATGATTCACTTGTTGCTCTGATACCACCATTGCTCCCACCATAAATATCGCGAGCATCGTCAAGACAAAAATCATCATCACCATGATGATGGTAAAAGCGGTACGAAGCCCCTTTGTCATCCATCGAAATTCTTTACTTTGAATTGTTTGCCCCATTATCAACCTCTTCCTCCCTTCTCTCTATTATACATACCATTTTATCTTTATCAATAATTTTTTAATGTTTATCATTAATAAATTATTGATAAAGATAAACCCTCTAAAGGTAGAGGGTTTATTTTAATAATCCTATCTTTACTAAATATTCTTTTGCTACTTCTGCTGCAAGCTTTCCTTCTACATTCACCTGATAATTCATTTCTCGCATTTCATCATCTGTAATGTGATCAGCTAGTTGATTTAACGCTTCTCCAATCTCTGGATAGTCAATCAGCGTTTCTTTCCTTAGTAAAGGCGCTCCCTGGTATGGTGGGAATAATGCTTGATCGTCCTCCAATACACGTAGCTTGTATTGACGAATTTCACTATCCGTTGAATAAGCATCTAGCAAATTAATATCACCTGATTGTATTGCCTGATAGCGAAGCTTTGGCTCCATCGTTGCAAGTGTCGTAAAGGCTATCCCATACCGTTTTTGTATGCCAACATAGCCATCCTCACGGTCATTAAATTCTAATGTAAAGCCTGCTTTCACCTTCTGCTCTATCGGTTTAAGATCAGAGATTTTTTGCAGTTGATAGCTCTCAGCCAGCTCCTCTGATACAGCGAGTGCATACGTATTGTTATAGTTCATGGGGCTTAGCATGACCATATCAAATTGCTCCTGCATCCCCTCTTTTGCCTGAAGATAGACGTCCTCTTGGTTTTTATTAATGGCTTCTTCCTTTAAAAACTCCGAAATAGCGGTGCCTGTAAATTCAGGGTAAATATCAATGCTGCCCGATTTCAATGCATTAAATACAAATGAAGTTTTACCAAGCCCTGGCTTTAATGTCACCGTTAAATCGGTCTCCTGCTCAATTAATAATTTATACATATTGATGAGAATCTCAGGCTCCGCACCAAGCTTTCCTGCAATGACTATTTCATCTTGCTGTTTACTGCTTAGGAGCGGGAAGAAAATCATTACCAGTGCCGCTAAACTAATGAGACTCAACGTCGTTATTGTTTTTTTAAAGGACAGAGATTCTAACTTTTTAAGCGCCACATCAAAAATCAGGGCTAAAATAGCAGCGGGAATGGCTCCTATAAGAATGAGTGCCGTGTTATTTCGGTCAATCCCAAGTAATATAATATCTCCTAAGCCTCCTGCACCAATTAAAGCAGCTAATGTTGCTGTCCCCACAATCAGCACCATTGCTGTCCGAATACCAGCCATCATAACAGGCATAGCAAGTGGTAGCTCAACCTTTACTAAACGCTTTGATCGATTCATTCCCATAGCTAATGCCGCTTCTTTCAGTGATGGGTCAACTTCATTAATCCCAGTATAGGTGTTTCGTAGAATAGGCAGCAACGCATAGACCACTAACGCAATAATTGCGGGAACTTTCCCAATACCGAATAAAGGGATTAATAAGCCGAGCAACGCTAATGAAGGAATCGTTTGCAGCACAGCACTGATTCCAATAATACTCTCAGCTATTTTCTTTTTATTGGTTAAATAGATACCTAGGGGAATAGCGATGAGGACAGCAAAAAATAGCGCAATAAAAGAGAGTTGGATATGCTCTAGTAATGCAGCCAACAGCTGTGCCTTCCGTTCCTGAAATACATCTACCACATTAGCCACCATGCACATGCCCTCTTTTCTTAGAATCCGCTGCTAAATAACGAAGCGTGGAAGCTCTTGTCACCATGCCAATGAGCTTGCCATTTTCTTCGACACCTAACAAGTCATGCTCGGCTAATTTTTCAAGAATCGTCGGAAATGGGGCATCAACAGGAATGGTATGCCCAAAGTCGTTTGTCACTGTGATTGGCTGTAACACATCATGGATCGTAAACAATTGATCCGACTGCTTACCTCCAATAAACTGTTGGACAAAATCATTTACAGGATTTTGTAGCAATTGCTGTGGAGTGCCTATCTGAACAATTTCGCCATCTTTCATAATACAGAGACGATCTCCTAATTTCAGTGCTTCCTGCATATCATGTGATACAAATACAATGGTTTTCTGGATGGTACGCTGCATCTCTAGTAGATCATCCTGTAGTTTGGTGCGACTAATAGGGTCTAGCGCACTAAAGGGCTCATCCATTAAAATAATTTCTGGGTCAGCTGCCAAGGCACGAACAACGCCAACCCTTTGCTGTTCGCCTCCTGACAGCTCCTTTGGCTTACGCTGACGATATTTCGCTGGCTCCAGCCCCACCAACGCTAATAGTTCGTCTACACGCTGATGGATTTTCGTTTTACTCCATTTCTTCAGTTCTGGAACAACCGCAATATTTTCCTCTATTGTCATATGCGGAAATAGGGCGATTTGCTGTAGTACATAGCCAATACTCCAACGCAGCTCATGGATATTATAATCGCTAATTCTTTTATCATTGATCCAGATGGTGCCTGCTGTTAAGGGTATTAATCGATTAATCATCTTCAACAAAGTAGTTTTGCCGCATCCACTAGGGCCAATAATAACAAAGAATTCACCCTTTTTAATTTCTACATTTAGCGCTTTGACAGCTATTTGGTTGTTATCATATTGTTTTGAGACATTGTCAAATGTAATCATCTGTCATCTCCTTTAAAAATGTGCTCATGAAATGCGTTCACTTTTTATATTTCACCAACAAAAATCATTTCAAACATTTGTAGATAGATGCAACTATTTCATTCTAAATACCTCGCCTTTGGGCACAAACGGTAGCTTGGCCCCCTGTGGTAGTACGAAGGCATGCTGTCTTTTAATGGCTAAACGATCACATTGTCCATCTGTAATAATCAGGATAGGACCATCCTTTGGAAAATCCTGTGCGGCTTCAAGTAGCTGTATACCAGGCTGTAACACTGTGCCTCCTCTACCTCTTACCTTCACTTTCGTTAATAGTTCTTCAGGTGCTAGATAGCCCGCGTCATAGGCAACAGCATCACAAAATATAACGCGAACAAAGGGGACATCTCTAGCGATGCTATAGCTCGCTATTGTGCCGAGTGCTTTTCCTAGTAAGAGACGGTCCATGGAGCCTGATGTATCAATAAGGACTGCGAAAGTACGTCCATCTTCCTCACCGCTTTGATGAATCCATCTTGGTCTAGCTATATCAGGTGTCGATGCTTGCCTTCTACTGGGGCGGGTATACGTTCTAACTTTCTCTATCGGTTGAAACATCCGATCAAACCATTTGGCTAATGCCACATCCCAGGCAATAGGAGGCTGTGCTAGGCTACGAATTTCCTCAATGAGCCCTTGTGGCAAATATCCTCTCTCTTGGGTCATATGATAGCTTAACCCTTGACTCAATGCCCTTCTATAAAAAGCATCTAAATCCACGCCAACCTTGCCTTCCCAAAAATCTGGTGGATTCGTTTCGATCATATCTCCGATGCCCTGCCCTCGAAAGGTTCTTAATTTGCGATACATCCTAATATCTGTAACTATACGATCATAAATAGATTCAGCTGAAAGTCCCTTTAATGCTGGATCATATAGCCCGCCAAATGCTGGCATCTCGCCGATTTGCATATCGATGAGCCAGCCATTGATAACATAATCACAAGCAACATTCCATAAGTAAGGATCACGTCCTTGTCTGCGGGTCGCATGGCTTAAACCTGCATGAAGCAATTCGTGTGCCATGAGAAACCGCATTTCCTCATCGGTCATTCCCACTGCTGTATTCAAATAAATCTCCTTTGTTTCGACTGCAATGGCTGCGACCGAAATATCCATTCTTGTGCAAATAAGTGGGTCTTCAATGATCGTAAAATCTGCTGCCAAAGCACCAAATAAGGGATAGGAGCTCATAAACCAAGCCTTTGCGCGCTGTGCTTGTGTTACCCTCGTTGTGCCTCCCAATGTATTTTCTACCCCTCCCGCTACTCGTATGGCACCTTGCACGGCTTTCGATAAACCTTGTGCAAATAAAGCAGCGAAATTACTATTCCCTCGATAAAGATAGCCTGTTTGATTTTGTGATATAACAAAGTCCACTTGACCTGGCATTGTACTATAGCCTTTCAAATCATCTGGCACACCTTCGCGTAAAAATCTTTCATATAATTTTTCCTCAGAGCTAATGGCCTCAAAAAGAGGATTACTCATTTCCTTTGGTGCTTGACCAAATTTTAGCTCTGCTAAAAATTTTGTTATATAGCAGTCACAGGCAATATTCCACAGCTCCTGCTGCTCTTTTGGTTGATGATGATGTAAGCCTAGGTGTAGCAAGCAATGCGCTATCACATAAGCCCATTCATTTGGCTGACCTTTTTTATCCTGATTCACATAAATAACACCTGCGCTTGTAACGTAAGCCCAATCCTTTTGGGGCATGCTTTCGTATTGCATGTAAACAGCATGACACAACGCCTCGAACAGGGGATGTGTACAGACAATGTCATGCCCACGTGCGATGGCTTTCTCATTTTTATGCTCCTGCTGTGATGCTTTCTTCTTTTTGGCCATAAGCTACCCTTCCTTTTTGGCTACTAAACGCGGTAAATCTCGGATAACCTCAAGCATAAACCAGGCAGGTAAGGCTTCACCCTTTTGCTCTGACACAACCATCTGTGCAATTTCTAAGCTGATGGATGATAGGTCCTTGATCAAGTCTTTGGCACGAAAGGCTAATTGCCGTTGATTGCCCTTCAATGTGGTATGCTCGTTCGGAAGCTCCTTCAGTAACTGAGCCCGGAAGGATTGTGCCATGAAATAAAGCAAATCTCTTTCATCAGGTTGATCGGGCCAACGTAATTCTCCTTGAATAATTTTAGCGAGATCATATTTACTTTGCACTTGCTTGATAAAGGCTTTAAATTGACTGGCAGTATGCGCGGATAGGCAGCTACTTGCTAATAGATCAATTGTTTGTTCTTGTAAGCTATTGCCATATGCATACAAACAATCACTTAACATATGCCATGAACGAGGCGTGGAGAAGGGTTCTTCTGTTTTCGGTGGTTCGTTCCATAAATGATCGGGACGCATTTGAATATACTCAATCACATATGGATGTATTTCATGTGCATAGGCCCATTCAAGCCAATCTTTATGCGATGCCCTAAGCTGAACATGAACCATCCGATTGATTAATGCGGAGGACATCGGCTTAACAATCGCGTTATCCTGAGCCCGATTGCCTGCACCAATAACAATCGTACCCTCTGGCAATGTAAACTCTCCAATTCTGCGTTCATGAATAAGACTATAAAACGCTTTTTGTACTTCCTGTGAGCAAGCATTTAATTCATCTAAAAAAAGGCAATAAGGTTCATCGCGTGCAATCATTTTGGGTGGACAAAAAACACTGTAGCCATCCTTAATCTGCGGAACACCAATAATATCCTCAGGTGCTAGCTGACTGCCCAATAACGATACACAATGTAGCCCTAATTCACTAGCAAAATTTTCAACAATCGCTGATTTCCCAATGCCAGGTGCTCCCCAAATAAAAACTGGTCTTATTGTCGCTACATTCAGCAGAAAATCATATAGCTGTTTTTGTGTCACATTAAAAATTGTATTCAATCAAAACGCCCTTTCAACTCATTGTTTTAAAGGTTAATAATACCATTTTCTATGAAATTAATCTTGTCTCTACCATTCTATGAAATTGACTGCCAATTACTAGCTGTGAGAAAATAATAAAAATTGTAGTAGAGAGGTCGTGACCTATGCATAATGGCTTTCAGTTTTTGGCGATTTCACAACTAGCAAAAAGGTTTCCAGCAGACTCTTGGTGGGCAAAGTTTTACAAGGATTTTAGTGAGGATGATCTAGTAGCGTACTATGAGGGGGATTTAACACTTCCCTCTCTTGATTTGGACTGGGATATGCCATTCCCACAACAGGACAAAACCATTCTCATTTTCATCAATGGTCATCTAACCGTAGACACCCTCTATAATTTAGAGACAGATGGGGCAATTGGGCTGATAGTGATGGGCAATGTACTTTCTAAAAATATAGCTGTTGGTGGTCAGGAAATCTATGTGCACGGGCATCTGACAGTCGAGAATATATTATGTGGCTCCTACAATCATGGCGAAACGATCGTTAATGGCAATCTTCAGGCAGCAATTTTGGTTCAAGATGATGAGTATCGCATCAACGTAAAGGGTCAGAAGTCGATTCCTTGTATCGTAAATATATGGCACGGAGATGGCGTTTTTCAGGAGCTCCCTATCCGTATTGAAGATGTATTAGTAGACGAGATATTTTTACCTGAGGATGAGGATGACATCGGCTTTTCCTTCACTTCACTCGTGGAAATTCTAAAACAAGGGCGTTCTGCACTCACTCAATTTACAAGCGTTCCTCAAAGGACAATAGCAGCTCCTATTTATTTCACGCACCATTCGATCAATGCGGAAAACATACTGAAACTGACTTCATGTATTCTGATGACACCTGACAAACCTTCTTTCGATTTGACGGAACAGGATGTTTATTTTATGATCCAACGCGCACATACCAATGCTGATGGAGATGTACGCAATGATAGTATTTATATATTGACCTCGCAGTGTCATTATTTTATTTGGCTTAATGAGGATCAATCCGTCTCTCTCTTGACAAAAACACTAGATGAAGAAGCTGAATGGTGGGATATTACAGCATCCCCCCAGGAGGATTTAGTGGATTTACAACAGCACTGGCTGATGTTGTTAACCTGCATCAATGTAGCAGAACTTTACTTGCATAGTATCGAGGTGCGAGATGTACAACAAATTCTCCAGCATCCTACGATTCTGGATTTAGACGATGAACATGATGGATTGTGGGATGGTTCCAAATGCTATAGCTTCCGTCAAACCTATTTGGATGATGAAGGCGATAGGATACATGCTCGCATTGAAATTATGACGCCTGATGAAGCGTATTATTTTTATACGCTCGAAAATCAATCCTATGTTGCTCGCCACTATCAGCCTCCTAACGTTTTTGGTCGACAAGAGCTATCTTATTTAAACACGATTCAATGGGAAGCGTCCGAGCGATATTTTGAGAGATTCAAACAATTTATGTCTCAGAATTTTAAGATAGATTTAGGAACTAATTAAGGCAAGAAACGTTCTATTAATGATGAAGTCTATTCAACTATACATCTCTTTCACTCTCTGTAATAATGAGAGATAACTAAACTTTTAATAGAAGGGAGGGAGATGTGGTCACGACCAACATCCAGCTACAATGAAATACGTGCTAAACTTTTTTAAAGGACTTATGATTGCCGTTGTTGTTATTTGTATTTCGTTTTATATGGTGACACAGTTATTTAATACGACTGAAAGAGAAGAGTCTGTGGTTATTGATGATCGTCCAAGTGTGGAAGAGTTTATCGGTGAGATTGCAGAGACCGCACGAGATCTTGGTGCTGACAATGACTTATATGCATCCGTGATGATTGCTCAGGCGATTCTAGAAAGTGAGCATGGGCAAAGTGGACTTGGCTCTGCCCCTAATTATAATCTTTTTGGAATGAAAGGCAGCTACCAAAATAATTCCGTCACACTCGAAACCACAGAGGATGATGGGTCAGGCAACCTTTCTACCATCATGGCTGACTTTCGCAAATACCCTTCCTATGAAGCATCCATGCAGGATTATGTAAAATTAATGCGTAATGGCGTGTCATGGAATAAAGATTTTTACGCAGGCGTTTTCAAAAGCAACACAACTACCTATACAGATGCGACCAAGTTTTTAACAGGCTCCTATGCAACTGATTCGGCTTACAATGAAAAATTAAATACATTGATCGCAAAATATGACCTTCAACAATATGATAGTCCTGTAAAAGATAAGAAAACCATCACGGTGGCTGATGGAGATTCACTTATGAAGATTGCCGAAGCCTATAATGTGAAAGTGACATCACTTAAGCAGTGGAATCAACTTCGAACAGAACGACTTGAAGCAGGCCAGCAACTCAATATTTATCATTATTAACATAAAACGTCCATGACTCATCAAGGAGTATGGACGTTTTTTCTCATGAAACTAATTCGTTTGTCAAAACGTCTTAATGTAAAAATACGGAAAGGATAGGAACACAGTGAAGCGTACACAATTGCTCAGTCTTCTCGCCGTTAACCTTGTGCTATTGCCATTGATTCAGCTTAGCTACCACCTATATTTCATAACAAAAATAGCAGAGGGTTCCTTTTATCTTATTATTTTGCCCACTCTTATTATTTTATCGAACCTCTTACTATGTTGTAGTTGGCAAAGAGTAGCAGCCTCTATCCATTGGACTTTTATCTATGTGGGACAAGGCACTTCTATAGCCTGTTATTTTGTGTGGCATTATGGGCAACTAGAGCCCTATCCAGATATGCCCCCAGGTGAAGCAGTGTTTGATTTATGCATGAGTACATTTTTAATTGGGCTCTGGCAGTTTATCGTGTTAGCACTGATCCATCTCAGTACATTTATCATCCTCAAGATGGGACTGACCTTAAAAAAAGCTTAACTAGTCTTCTGTGAGTTATATAAAGTACCTACTGCTAGTATGGTCGTGGCTAAATCCTGTCGATAGAGAGGATGTTTGGCATCTAGACTATTAATGGTTACTTCATTACCACCTAACGATGAATGGACATACAAATCATCACCCATGTATAGAGCAATATGACCTGGAAAATAGATTAAATCACCCTTCTGCATTTGGTCTTGGTCTATGTTAACGATAGGGAAGCCCTCTACTATTCGGGCATCACGATAAATATAGACACCGTTTAACATATAGGCCATTGAACATAAACCAGAGCAATCAATACCCAGTGGCGATTTGCCGCCCCAGCGATAAGGGGCCGTTAAATAGCTGAGCGCTGTGTCCACCACATTTTCTCGGAACTGCTGCTCTGATAATGACTGTACTGTTATTTTAGGCTGTAGCCATTTTGTTCGAACGTACCCTATTTGCCCTGCCACTAGCTGTACGGCTGACCATTCTTCAGGTACTGCATCGTCTGACATGACACGAATGGAAGAGCCTCTAACAAGCGTTAGCAGCTTTGTACTTTGAATACGTGGCTGCTGCAAAACATCTGCAAAGCTTTGACACACTACATACTGTGCATCTTGTTGCCATGTAGATGCAAGTGCTTCCTCTTGCAGTAAGTCTGCCTTCTGACAATAACCCTCGTAACGATAGGCCGTTTGAATAGAAACCCAATCTTCATTGACATCCCTGATGATCTCTACGGTCATCCCATAAAGCACTTCATCGACTAGTTCAGAAGCTTTATCTGGCATGGCATGCAAGCTAGCAATCATGGCTGTAACGATAGCCTTCATCCTTCTCCCCCTTCCGCTTCACCAGCTGGTCATAGACAACTTTTGATAGACGACCAATGAGTTGGCGTGCCTGATCATTGTCCGTTACATTTGTTATAAAAACACCCATACTATAATCGACTGCATTCGTGTAAAATATCCCCACATCATGATCGACTGTATCCAGGCCGCCTGTTTTATGTGCCAGCCTTACATCCTCTACTAGATAGCGCTTTAGGGAGTCATGTATACGCTGACGGCTTAAAATATCAATGACTAGTTTATTGTAGGGAGGCGATAAAAGCTCTTGCTGATAGATTTGCGTATAAAGATGTGCCATATCCCTTGCTGATGTGCGATTATCTATGCCCTTTGCTAGCCGCTCCACATCCATCATTTTTCGCTGTAGCAGTGTGTCCTGTAAACCGATATGCTGAAAATAGACATTCAAATATTCCATGCCAACTACATCGATTAAGACGTTCGTAGCTGTATTATCGCTAGTAATAATCATCCACAATAGCAGATCATAGAAAGTGCTTTGTGTAAGTCTTTGTTCACTAATCACACTAAAATCCACCCAGTCAGTTGGTGAAATCGTGAGCGTAGAATTAAGTGATAATTTGTTTTTCTCTATATATGAGAGCAAGGCTAACAGAATCGGCACTTTGATTAAACTTGCACTTGAAAATGAAGTCTCTAGCTGATGACTGATGAGCAACTGATTCGTTGTTAGATTTTTAATAAACAAATGTACGTTGTAGGGCGATTCTTGAATAAGTGTAGTAATTCTCTGCTCCATAGACCACCTATCCAACTACATGGATACGCTGATTGTCCGCATCCATCTTGACGCTTCTTCCTAAAGGAAGCGACATCGTTGGTAAACAATGACCACATGCCAAATCTGCAATCATAGGCTTCCCTAAAGGCACTAGAATTTCTTGAAAAATAGTTTGTAATGATAAGCTATGAGCTGGCTTTTCGGGATTTTCAGGTTCGCAATTTGTCCAAGCGCCCAATAAAATGCCTGCCACGTCATCTAGCTTTCCTGCCAGTTTTAATTGTGTCAGCATACGATCCACCCGTTGCTCCGTTTCATCGATATCTTCTAAAAACAGAATTTTACCTCGTGTATCAATTTCATAGGGTGTGCCAAGTGAAGCTGTCACTAATGTTAAATTGCCACCGATGAGTTGACCTGAAGCGCTCCCAGGAACCAGTGTAGACATGGGCTGGTGAGAAGGATTATTTAAGTAGTACGCCTTTCTTTCATTCTCCATAATCAGCTGAATGAACGACTGCCAAGTATAGTCATCCATCTCCTGTCTAATAAATTCTGTGGATGGCATCGGCGTATGATAGGTTACAAAGCCACATAGCTGATTAAAAGCTATATGTAGAGCGGTCACATCACTATAGCCAGCAAATACTTTTGGATTGGCACTTATCAAGTCAAAGTCTAATTGAGCTAAAATTTTCGTCGCACCATAGCCCCCACGTATACAAAAAACACCATCAATCATCGGATCATCAAACATACGATGAACATCTGCTACCCGTAAATCATCTGTGCCTGCTAAATAGCCATGTCTTGCGTGACAGGTCTCCCCAACGACCACATTGAGCCCTAGCTTTTCGATACTAGCAATAGCAGGTTGCAGCTTTTCGGGTGGCGTTGCTCCAGAAGCACTAATAAGACCAATTGTGTCACCCTTTTTCAATGCCTTTGGACAAATCATATCTTTTCCTCCCTTTTCAGTGAAGTACGATAATGGGTCAGTTCCTCTTCATTGGCTAAAATAAAATGACCTTCCTCTATTTCAACAAATGAGGGGGGATTTTCCTCATAGCGATGCTGTGACGGATCATACACTTCTACAACTTTCTCCCGCTCTTTATAGGGATTCGGCTCTGGTACTGCTGATAACAAAGCCCTTGTATATGGATGCAGCGGATGAGCGAAAAGCTTTTCTGTTTCCGCTAGCTCCACAATCTTCCCCTTATAAATGACCGCCGTACGATCCGTAATAAAACGGACAATCGATAAATCATGGGCAATAAATAAATACGTTAAATGATTTCGCTGTTGAAGGCTTGCTAATAAATTTAATACTTGCGCTCGAATGGATACGTCTAAGGCGGATATTGGCTCATCTGCAATGATAAACTCTGGCTCCATCACTAACGCACGAGCAATGCCAATACGTTGTCGTTGACCTCCTGAAAACTCATGCGGAAAGCGGCTTGAGAACTCTGGAAGTAGCCCAACGTCCAATAACGCATCGCGCACCTTTTGTTGCCGATCTGCCTCATCTTTATATTTTTTCGAAGGGTATAAGCCCTCTGAGACAATATAATCTACTTTTGCTCGTTCATTCAGAGATGCCATAGGGTCCTGGAATATCATTTGGATTTTTTGCGTAATTTCTCTATCCCAATCTTTCGGGATTTTCCCCTGGATACTTTTGCCATGGTACAAAATTTGTCCCTCTGTGACCTCATTGATGCGCATAATCGCTCGACCAATCGTTGTCTTCCCTGAGCCTGACTCACCTACAATGCCAAATGTTTCGCCTTTAAAAATTTGAAAGCTGACATCATCAATGGCTGTAAACTTATTTTTTCCTTTGCCAAAAACAACAGATAAATTTTTTACTTCTACAAGCACCTCTTTATCAGTCATTCGCATACTGCCTCCCCTCTGCAAAAAATGCTTTTAAGGCTGCTGGAGGCTCTACCTTTGGTGCAAGTGGGTCTAATAACCATGTACGAGCATAGTGGGTATCACTGACCTGAAAAAAAGGTGGCCGCTCGATAAAGTCAATTTTCAATGCATATGGATTGCGTGGGGCAAAGGCATCTCCCTTTATTTCCTGAAAAAGATTCGGAGGTGTGCCCTTGATGGAATACAATTGTTCCCCTTTTGAGCCAAGCTGTGGTAAAGAGGAAATAAGCGCCCACGTATAAGGATGCTTACTATGAAAGAAAATTTCATGTGTTTCCCCAAC
This sequence comes from Lysinibacillus sp. LK3, assembly GCF_001043675.1. Taxonomy (NCBI): domain Bacteria; kingdom Bacillati; phylum Bacillota; class Bacilli; order Caryophanales; family Bacillaceae; genus Lysinibacillus; species Lysinibacillus sp. LK3. The sequence goes on along the minus strand of NZ_LDUJ01000001.1, from coordinate 411,325 downwards.
CTCGATGACATCGCCCGCGTACATCACGGCAATACGGTCAGCCACTTTTGCGACTACGCCTAAATCGTGCGTAATATAGACGATTGTTAAGCCGTATTTTTGCTGAAGACTTTTTAAGAGCTGTAAAATTTGTGCCTGAATGGTTACATCCAAAGCTGTTGTGGGCTCATCACATATTAAAATATTCGGCTTACACGCAATGGCAATCGCAATAACGATACGTTGGCGCATCCCTCCTGAAAATTCATGAGGGTATTGCTTATAGCGCTTTTGCACATCGGTAATGCCGACATCTGTTAACAGTTTTAGTGTTTCTGCATAGGCTTCCTTACCTCTTAAGCCTTGATGCATAACCACACATTCTTCAATTTGCTTTCCAATGGTTTTGAGCGGGTTTAACGATGTCATCGGATCCTGTGTCACCATCGCTATTTCCTTACCACGAATCCCTAGCCATTCTTGCTCTGTTGTGAACTTTCCTAAATCCTGTGCATTGTAAATAATTTGCCCCTGCTTAATACGACCATTTTTATCGAGCAAGCCCATAATGGATTTCATCAGCACGGATTTACCCGAACCTGATTCACCCACAATGGCTAAGCTCTCCCCCTTGTAAAGGTCGAGTGAAATACCGCGAATCGCTGTTAAAATTCGACCACGTAGCGTAAACTGAATCACTAAATTTTGGATGCCTAATATGCTTGATTTTTTCAATGTCACTCGCTTCCTCTCCTTATACATGGTTTTTCGGATCTGCTGCATCTGCAAAGGAATTACCAATAATATAAAATGCGATCGTAATAACGCTTAGCACAATACTTGGGAAAATAAGTTGATACCTTAGATCTGGTGACATCATAAGGACACGTCCTTCATTAATTAAATTTCCTAAGGATGGCTCACTGATCGGAAGCCCTAAACCAATATACGTCAAAAAGACTTCGGCCCCAATTGCAAAGGGTATCGCTAAGCTCATGCGTAGCATAATGACAGAAATTAAATAAGGTAATAGATTTTTTAGGATAATACGATAATCAGGTGTGCCTAAGCACTTTGAGGCTAGATTGTATTCGCGGTCACGCAAAATAACAATTTGATTGCGGATAAACCTCGCCATTTCCACCCACCCCGTAATACACATGGCAATAATAATGGTTGAAATACTTGGCCGTAAGATATAGGACATTAAAATGAGCACAATGGTTGTGGGGATATTATCGACAACATTATAAAGCTGTGTAATAGGCGCTTCTAATTTCCGTGAAAAGCCCCATAGCGTGCCAATTGTAATGCCCACCACTGCCTCCACTAAGGCGACAACACAGCCAATAAAGAGTGAGGTTCTCGTCCCCGCCCAAATACGAGACCATAAATCCTGACCGATTGAATTCGTGCCAAACCAAAATTCTGCACTAGGTGCAATATTACGTGCCTGCATCCCTGTTTGTTCATCCAAGTAAATTTCAGTTGGTGATTTTTGCGCGGGTAAATAGGGTTGTAGAATCGTAAAGCCAACAATAATGATCACCCCAACTAATAAAAAAACGGCCAGGCGATTTTTCAAAAAGGATTGCCATGTAGACCGCCAATAAGAATAATTTGAATAGCCCGTTTCCTCCGCCTGTCTTGCGTCCACTTCGGCAAATTCAAATAAGGTTTCACGTGATTTATTTGAAATATTATTGATTTCATCTGTATACATCCCCATTAACGCACACCCCCTCCCTTGCCTAATTTAATACGAGGGTCGACAAGTGCCATGGCAATATCCCCTAAAATAAGGCCAATAATACCAAGGGAAGAGAACACTAACACTAGGCCTTGCACAATCGTATTATCCTGTCGCTGAATAGCATCCACAAGTAAGCCCCCCATCCCTGGAATGGAATACAACGACTCTATATAAATCGAGCCTGTAATCGTAAACAGAATCGTTGCAGGTAAATATTGTGCCATGGGAATAAAGGCATTACGTAATACATGCTTGAACATCAGTGTCCGCTCCTTTACGCCCTTTGCCCTAGCCAGCTTAATATAGTCCTTGTTCAGTTCATCCACCATATAGCGTCGCATCCACATCGCGTAGGAGGCAGTTGGAGCCAATGCCATTGACGTAAGTGGAAGAATCCAAGTAATCGGCCTGTATTCATCAAACAGCATCGGTAATTGAAAGAGTTCTGTAATATACATTTGAATAACTAAGTAATAAACCGCTGCAGGGACTGCAACAACAAATACGATATAGCCTGTCCCAAGTCGATCCAGCCAACGTCCCTTACGATAGGCCATCATTATTCCTAACGGCACACCAATCAGGAGTGATAAAGCGACTGCTCCTAAACCAAAGAGCAGAGAATACGTGATTTTATCTGCAATAATCGTCACTACTGGGACATCGGTACGATAAGTCACTGATTTACCCAAATCCCCCTGCAGTAAATTCTTGTAAAAATTCCCCAGTTGGACAAGGATTGGGTCTCGCAAGCCGAGACTTGTTAAGTAAACTTCCTGCTGAGCAGGTGACATTTTATCAGCTGCTGCTCCTAAATAGCCTTCCTCTGGCATTAGCCGTAATAATGAAAAGACAATGGTGATGATAATAAAAAGGGTTAAAACGGATTGTAAGAGTCGTTTTCCTATATACTGCAACATCGCGCCATCCTCCTTTGTCAAAAAGACGAAAGGAGATGCCGACTATTCTTTTCGGTATCTCCTTTTTTCATCTACGAAATTCTACTACTTTTCAGCATTGGCTAGTGCTTCCGCACGTTCTTGCTCCCACTCGGCTAGCGCTTTTTTAAATTCTTCATTACTCATTGGCTTTTCTAGCACTTGCTGGCCTTTAAATTTCTCTGCCGTTACACCAAATGGCGAATATTGCGCCTCGAATGGATTTAATTTAGATGCCATATAGCCACTACCACCAACTGAATATGGAATAACAAAGGCTTCCTCAATTAAAAACGCTTCTGCCTTCGCAAATAGCTCATAGCGTTTGGCTGTGTCAATTGTTTCTTTCGCTTGATCCACAAGATTTTGATAAGTTGTTTTACCATTCGCCTCTTTATAGCCCTCTGCTAATTCTGGTTTATTGTAAGTACCATCTACTGTGAAAGGATCTGTATACGTAGATGGATCTGCAAAATCAGGACCCCAGTTCGCCTCTAAGAGCGCAAATTTACCTGGACGACGTACCTCTGATAAGAAGCCTGTCGATGGACCAGCCTCTACAATAATGTCGACATAATCTGTCCCTAGTAGTTTTTCCATTTGCTGCTCGACTACTTGAGAGCGATTAGCCCAATCTGGCATACCAGCGTTATAAGGCATTAAAACCTTTACAGGGAATGTGGCCTTACCTGCTAACGCTGTTTTTGCCTTTTCTTTATATTCTAAGGCCAGCTCTTTATTGAAGGAATCCTCATTGGAAATGGATGTAAGGGGTGCTAGTTGTGTATAATCCACTCCTTCCACATCAACAAAGTTTTTCGGTGTAATGGTATTGCTCAGCAAATCTGCTGGATTATATGGCTCAACCGTTAGCATCGCGGAGACACGGTCAAGCGCATGGAATAAGGATTTGCGGAAATCTTTATTATTGACGGCGATTTTCCAGTTATCAGGTTCGTATTGTGCGTCAAATTGTGGGTTGAAGTTGAGTGCATAAAAGTAGGTATAGAAGTTATTTTGTGTTTGACGAACCTGAGATTTTTTCTTTTCATCTTTAAACCATTCATCAATGATGGAGGTCGGGATACTAGCCGAATCGATTTCGCCACGTAAAAAGAGCTCAGGCGCCACAGTTGCCGCTTCTTTATTGTATTTATAGCGAATACGGTCAATCAGCACCTTGTCTTTATCCCAGTACGTTTCATTTTTCACAAGAACGCGTTCATTTTGTGGCTCAAATTTATCTAAAATATAGGCACCGTTATAGAGGAAGTTTTCACGTGTTGTGCCAAAATCCTCTCCCTTTTCCGCAATGAACTTGCCATTCACAGGGAAGAAACAAACATAATTCAACATAGAAAGAAAATAAGGTGTCGGCGCCTCTAAAGTATATTCTACTGTATGTTCATCTAGCGCCTTTATGCCTACTTCCTTGAAATCGTTCATCTCGCCATTATAGAAGGCTTCCCCATTTTTCACCACCGTCGCAATCCAAGCTGTCGACGATTCATTTTTAGCATCAAGCACATAGTGTAAGCCATCCACAAAGTCTTGTGCCACAACATCTGCATATTCCTTGCCCTCATGTGTCACCCATTTTGCGTCATCACGCAATTTGAATGTCCACACCGTAGCATCCTCATTCGCAGACCACTCTTTCGCTAATCCTGGCTGGACCACCCCATAGTTGTCATATTCAATGAGCCCATCCACCATATTCGCAGCTACCGCAAATTCATTTGTTTCTGACGTCTTTAAATAATTTAACGTTTTAATTTCCCCTGAATACACCACTCGATATTCCGATGCTTTTTCACTCGCTGACTTGTCATTACAGGCTACACAAAATAATACGACCAGACATACGAACAGCAACCAATATTTTCTCACAAGCATCCCCCTAGTCATCTTTTTATAATGAAAATCCTATTGGTAGGATGGATTGCATCTTCAATAGGATCATTCAAACATAAGCTAGGTCTGTCTAAATCGACCATCTATCGATGAAATGAACAACGGTACATACTCATTGTCACAGTTATGAGATTAAATTTTTGGTTCTATCAACTATCAAACCACTCAGACAGCGTGTCCCACTGCTTTTTGAGCGGGTCCACCACTTTTTTGATCACTTCTCACCTTTCATGAATTAGCATCCTCACTTGATGTAAAATCCCCCTAAACCTTTCCATCATGTTAAAAATTGCAGGATACGCAGCACCTCATAAAAATCATGGGTCATGAACTCCACGGTATTATGCGGTTTGAATTTGGCATTTGGATAAAATGAATTACGATAGGCTCGTGTATGATCACGATAAATAAGCTCTACCCTAAAATGTTCTGGCAACGTTACCTGTAATGCGGTACGAGGAACCTTCATAGAAGACTCTACCAGTCGCTTGGTTTCCATGATAGTTAGTTGTGGACTGACACTAATCGTCGCATTGCCGATTCCTTCCTTAGTAGCAAATGTGACAATGTGTTCGTTTACGGCCTGAATCTCTTCTGTTAACCCCACATCCCCACTCACAAAGGACACAGGAACACCGTGTAAGGCTGCTGCATACGTATTGATCAGAAATTCACTCGCATATTCGCCATTGATTTTGACATCCGCGTATGTGCAAAGTGTATGGGCTAGTGGGTTACGCTCACTGCCACCCTTGCTGTGATAGCCGATAAAAATAGCACGATCGAAGCTTTTATCGAGACCCGCTACCATACACATAGGGTCGTATGTCCAGCCACGGATAACTTTACAGTTGATTGGTAAATTGGAAATGTCTAGATTGCGGGCTGAATCATGTGCGTCCTTTACTAAAATTTCGGTTGCGCCCCCCGCTATCGCTCCTTCAATGGCAGCTTCTACTTCACGTGTCATTTGTCTTTGGAAAAACTGATAGTCAGGTGCGTTTAACTCGGTCTCACTCCACGAAGTTGTACCTGTAATCCCTTCAATATCTGCACTAATATAAACTTTCATAGAAATCGAAACTCCTTTACATGGTGATTTTGAATTGTTGCGTGTACTGCTCCGTAATGCGCTGCCTGCGCTTGAACACGTCTAGCCCATGCCACATTGCCATAATCATAATGCCACCATTCCTCCGCATAGTTCGTAAATCCAGCAAGTGTCATACAGTTATACAGCAAACGTCGGTACTGACAGGCAAGCGGATTTTCATGCGTATGTTGTTCAAAATAACGGGTCGCGGATTTTTCATTCATTTCATCAAACGCTGTCCCAAGATCGAGGGCTTTACCATGAACATCAGCCAGTGTTACATCGATGGCACCCCCTGTTAAATGGGGGGCTAAATGGGCTGCATCTTTACTTGGAAATGCTACATATTTTTTGGTCGCCTGCACAATCTCTTGTGATGTTAACTGCGGCATCCTTTTTGCTAATTGCTGAGAAAAATGGCTAAACAAATGCTGCTGTACTTGAAATGGACGATAGCCATCATAAAGTAATAAGCAATACTCTTGAGGTAATAATGTTAACACCTGTTGCAAACGCTCATAGACTCCTTCTCTTACATGAATAACTCGTAAACTATTAGAAATCTGTTGCTGATAGTAGATGGGTTCCATAAATATCCTAGGATGAGCACCTGTAAGCTGGATAAGCGGCTCATTGTTTTCACAGACAACTGGTGATGGCGAGGGGCTTCCATTTAGAGAGGGTGCTATCGGTTGAAAAAGGTTCATAATAACAGAACCCTCCTTTAAATAGTTAGATAATTCAGTTTTTTAAGTTGAATGTTATCATATCTCTCTACCATTGACTAGATAAAAAAAGAATAATTACAAAATAATGGATATATTCTTACAATGATACATATTCCAGCAATTGACGGGTCGAAAAACCACTTATATCCTCTAATTAAGGATTTTATTCATCTTATAGCTCGCTCATGCTAAAAAATTAACGAAAACTGTTTGGTGGCCTAAAAAAAGCCATTGAAACACAATTGCTGTTTCAATAGCCTTTTCTTTTATGCCTGTTGAAAGGAGTAAGCTTGTACAGTATGTCCATTGCGGCCAGTTGTTGTCTTAGCTTGGGATAATGAATTTAGTATCGCTTCCTCTGTCGCTTCCGCTGCGGCTGTAAACAGTTGATTCATGATGGGATGATCCTCACGAAGCTGAGTTCTAGTCTCAATAAGCTGATCAGCGGTATGAGGAATACAATGTGCCGTCGTGAAGCCAATCACAATATCGCCACTACCATGTGAAAAATGACTGCCTGTCCGTCCCAAACCGATACCACAGCGTTTAATGACACGTGTTAATTGTCGATTACTTAGCGGGGCATCTGTCGCAAGGACAATGATAATGGAGCCATCTGTTGGTGATAGAGTAGATTGGTTTTGCATAGTTGAGACTTTGTAATGCTCGGCTAAAAACTCCCTGTCTTGTCCAAAGTTACTAAGAACTAGGCAGCCTACTGTATAGTTCACTTCATTTGATTCTACTTTGACGATGCGAGAGGAAGAACCAATTCCTCCTTTGTAGCCGAAACACATCATCCCTTTTCCTGCACCAACAGCGCCTTCCTGTGCCGTCTTTGTAGAGGCTTGACGAATGGCTTCTATGGCATGCGCAGGTGTCACTGGACAAGCTCGAATCGAATTAAGATAACTATCATTACACTCGCCCACAACGAGATTAATGGTTCCTGTTGTCAGTCCAATGTCTTCATTCCTATCAAGCATATAGCTTAATGTACCTTGTGTCACAGCGGGTACGCCAAAAGTATTGGTTAACATAATGGGCGATTCCAGTACACCTAGTTCATTCACTTGCACAAGTCCCGTTGTTTTCCCAAAGCCATTTAGTACATAGCTTGCCGCTGTTACCTTTTGCTGAAATACATTGCCTCCATGCGGTAAAATAGCTGTAACGCCTGTACACGCATAGGCCCCATTCTGATCTAATGGCTCATCCAATGTCACATGCCCCACTTGAACTCCTTCTACATCGGTGATGCAGTTTTTCTGACCAACTGGTAACACACCAATTTCAATACCCAATTGTCTTACTTTTCCCTGCATATTATGCATCCTCCTGAATCGCCATTAACACAGCAGCCTGTGCATGGATAGCCGTTGTATCAAACACGGGAATGCTGACATCCTCCTGCTGAATCAGTAAGCCTATTTCCGTACAGCCCAAAATTACCCCTTGCGCCCCCGCATGTACAAGCTCCTCGATCACTTGGCTATAGTACGTTTTAGATGCTGGTACAATGGTACCAAGACACAATTCATCGTAAATAATTCGGTTTACTTCCATTCGGTCGTTGCTGTCAGGCACAATCACCTCTATGGCAAAGCTTTCTACCCTTGCCTTATAAAACGCTTGCTCCATTGTGTACTTTGTGCCAAGAAGCGCTATTTTCTGTAACCCCGCTTCTTTGATTTGCTTAGCTGTGGCATCCGCAATATGTAAAATAGGGATGGTTATAGCAGACTCGATAACATCAATGACCTTATGCATTGTATTGGTACAAATGATGACTAGGTCTGCGCCTGCCCGCTCAAGTGCTTGTGCAGCTTGAGCTAGAACCTCACCTGCTTTGTCCCACTCCCCGCTAGCTTGAAAATGCTCAATTTGCTGGAAATCTACACTAAACAAAATACATTTCGCAGAGTGTAGGCCCCCTAGCCTATGTTTAACCTGTTCATTGATAAGTCTGTAATATTCAGCAGATGACTCCCAGCTCATCCCACCGATTAAGCCGATTGTTTTCATGTCTACATCACTCCTTTTTCTATTATTATACGCCTCCCTCACACAAAAATAAGGGAATTTTCCAAAAATAATATATAAGGATTGGAAAATAGTAGATAAAATGAGTTTTCTCAATTAATAAATTATAAATATCAAAATTTTAGTATAATTCATTATTTTAGAAAAGTTGATTTTTAATAAAAAAACAGTGTAGACTAAAGCGTATTGTGAAAGGAGGACAACTTATGGAATGGATCTCAACAATAGTTGACAGTGGAAATAATATTTTATGGACATATATCCTCATTATCTTACTTTTAGCAGCAGGACTATATTTTTCATTCGGTACGAAGTTTGTACAAATTCGTCTTTTTCCAGAAATGTTTCGTTTAATTGTAGAAAAAAGAGAGGGCGATTCGGGGGTTTCTCCGTTCCAAGCCTTTACCATTAGTGCTGCTTCACGTGTCGGCACAGGAAATATTACAGGGGTAGCCTTAGCCATTGGTGTAGGCGGTCCTGGTGCAGTATTTTGGATGTGGATAATCGCGATTTTAGGGATGGCCACTGCCTTCATTGAAAGTACCTTAGCACAGGTCTATAAAGTGAAGGATGGCGATACATTCCGTGGTGGGCCCGCCTACTATATGGAGAAAGCATTAGGTCAGCGAAAGCTTGGCATTATTTTTAGTATTCTATTAACATTAAGCTTTGGCTTTATTTTTAATGCTGTGCAATCCAACACAATTGCCACTTCAGTCGGCGAAGCCTTCGATGTAAATCCAAAGATAATCGGGGCTATACTTGTCATTTTAACTGGATTAATTATTTTTGGTGGTGTCCATCGAATTGTAAAGGTGACACAAGTTCTTGTTCCAGTTATGGCCATCTTCTATTTACTTGTAGCTCTTTTTGTAGTGGTGACTAATTTATCGGAAATCCCACATGTTTTTTCATTAATTTTCACTCATGCATTTGGCCTACAGGAAGCTGCTGGTGGCGCAATTGGGGCAGCAATCATGCAGGGCGTACGTCGCGGTTTATTTTCCAATGAAGCAGGGATGGGAAGTGTACCGAATGCTGCTGCGACTGCTAATACTTCGCATCCTGCTAAGCAAGGACTTGTACAAAGCTTAGGTGTCTTTTTTGATACGATTATGATTTGTACAGCCACTGCCTTTATCATTATTTTAGCGGGCTTATATGATAAAGGTGAGAGTGATGGTATTATTTTGACGCAAAATTCTTTAGCTGTTCATGTTGGTGATTGGGCTCCTTATTTTATTGCCATCTCCATCATTTTCTTCGCTTTTAGTTCGATTATTGGTAATTATTATTATGGTGAATCCAATATTGAATTTATGGATGCCCATAAAGCTTGGATGTTTTGCTATCGAATTTTAGTGTTAGTTATGGTCATGTTCGGCTCCATCGCACAGGTACAGCTTGTATGGAATCTCGCTGACCTCTTTATGGGGCTGATGGCACTTATCAATATCGCCATCATTATGATGCTCGGTAAAATTGCCTTCCTTGTGCTAGACGACTTTACTGAGCAACGTAGAGCAGGAAAAAATCCTGTCTTCTATGCAAAATCAATCCCAACCTTAAAAAATACAGACTGTTGGGAAGAAGAAGATCGATAAAATACTGAACGCCACTTCTAAAATTAGAGTGGCGTTTTTTCGATATTTAAATAAATGGTAATTTTATAAAAAACGGTTACTTTGCTCTACTAGTAATCAACACTTAACGCCACCCCAAAATTTTGGAGTGGCGTTGTGCTTTAATATTTAAACTGACTAATCAGTAGCTTTAATTCATCCGCCATATGTGCGAGTGCTTGCGCAGAGGCATTGATTTCCTCCATTGAGGCTAATTGCTCCTCTGTTGATGCCGCTACATCCTCAGACGCCGCTGCATTGCCTTTCGCGGAGAATGCCAAATCTTCTGTTACTGCCGCTACCTCTTGAACACCTGCAGACATCTGTTCAGAGGCTGAGGAGACCTCCTCCATTTTAGGGGTAATCTCATTCATACTTGTCATAATGACTTGGAATTTTGCAATGGCTTCATCGGAAATATGCAATCCACTTTGCACATCCTCTGTAACCTTCGCCATAATACTGACAGATTGCTCCGTTTCTTGCTGAATCCCTCGGATAAGCTCAAATATTTGTTTAGCTGATTCCTGTGATTGCTCTGCAAGCTTACGCACTTCGTCTGCTACGACTGCAAAGCCTTTCCCATGCTCTCCTGCTCTCGCTGCTTCGATAGCTGCATTTAAAGCTAGTAAATTTGTTTGATCTGCAATGCTTGTAATCACATCTAAAATGGATGTAATTTGCTGAGAGCGTTCATGCAATGTCTGGATTTTCGCATTGGAGTCTGCTACGGATAAATGAATGGATTGCATTTGATTCTTTGTATTTTGAACAGCTTGTCCGCCTTCATCCGCCTGTAATGTCGCATGCTGTGAAAGGTCCGTCACAGCGGAGGAGATTTCAGCAATATGCAGAATGGCAGTAGAAAGCTCGTGTAAAGAAGCTGCATTTTTATTGGCACTAATCGTTTGAGAATCAGCACTTGTTGCAACATCCTGAATGGAAATCGCCACTTTTTCTGTTGCAATGCTTGTCTGATTGGCATTGGCAGTTAGCTCTTCTGCTGAAGAAGCAACCTCCTCTGCATTTTGTTCAATTTTTTGTATTAGTGTCCGTAAGCTTTCTTGCATATCATTAAAGGCTTGTCCTAATTGGCCAATCTCATCTTTTGACGTAATCGTTACCATTTCCGTGAGATCCCCTTTGCTGATCGTAACCGCACTATCCTTTAAGGCTTTAATTGGTTTAATGACAGCCCTCATTACAAAATAAAAAATGATGGAACTGATGATAATTGCTGCTATGAGGACTAGAATCGTATGGTATAAAATCGAGGAAGCAGACTCATCAATTTCTTCAGCAAAAATCGTTCCTGTTATTTTCCAATTTGTCAGTTCATTTGTCGTATAGAATAATAGACGATCATCACCATTAAAGACATATTCATACGTACCTGATGGACTTTCGTACATTTTATCAAGGAAACTTTCTTTCAGCTCCCCTCCCGCTTCAAGTGTAGGATGTGAAATGACCATCTTGTCTTCTCCAAAAATTGAAGGATACCCATTTTTTCCGATTCGAATTGAATCAGCAATTTTTTGAAGATCGGTTAATTTAATATCGATTGCCACAACTCCAGCATGATCCTTCGTCTGCTTAGCAACTGTTACCACCATATCACCCGTCCCCGCATCCTTGTAAGGGTTGGTGATTAAGGTTTCACCTTTTAAAGCTGTGGCCTCTTTATACCAATCTCGATCTAATGGATTATAGTCTGCACCATTCAATTTTGGCTCCTGTGTAAATCGACCGTCATTCATGCCAATATAAACACTCAATACATCTGCATTAAGCTTTGTATATTGCTGAAATTTAGCCACAATCGAAGCTTGTGCTTCTTCATATTGACGCGCATCTATTTCACTACTAAATACATTGATGTCACTCATTTTCTCACTAATCGTTTTGTCAATGAGCTTATTTAAAATGCCTACACTTTCATTGGCACTAAATAAAATTTCCTCTTCAATCGAGTCTTTTGCAGATAAATAAGACAAACTCCCAACAGATATGACAGGGATCAGTAATACTAGCGCGAATAGCGTATAAAGCTTGCCCTTAAAACTGCTAAATAGTTTCTTCATATATCAATCTCCTTTTGATTTTTTCTAAACCTCTCCCTCTCTTTATCTGCTTAACATTTCTCCCAAAGCTTTTATCGGACGAAAAAAATTTTTTCTAACATTTTTACGATTTTCATATTATTCAGGCTTTACCGACAAATAAAACCCCTGTAACTAGACAGGGGTCAATTGAATTTAGTATTTAAACGATTGAATGGATTCTTGCAGGTCTATTGCCATCTTTGCTAGATGGGTAGAGGCTGCTGCTACCTCCTCCATAGCTGCATTTTGTTCCTCTGAAGAGGCTGCAACACTTTGCACATGATGGCTTGATTTTACCGACACTTCACTCATATAGTCCATTTCCTGCACTAACTTTTCAATATCTTGATGAATTGCTTGAATGGCTGCCGTTACTAGCTCGGTCTGTGCTTGTACATCATTAATGGCATCATCAATTTGTATAAAGTTATCCCTTGCCACATTAACCTTTTCACGACCTACATGGACAGAATCATTACTATTAACCATATCTTCCTCGATAATCCTCGTGCTATCTGTAATTTGGGCCACTACTTTTTCAATATCGACTGCAGCAAGATTTGACTCATCTGCTAGCTTGCGGACTTCCTCTGCCACTACCGCAAAACCTTTCCCATGCTCCCCGCTCCTTGCGGCTTCAATAGAGGCATTGATTGCTAGTAAATTGGTCTGTGTCGCTATACTCTTAATGACATTTACTGCTGATACAATCGCCGCTGTATTGTCATCTAAATCTTGCACACGTGTATTTAGCTCACTTGTGTTAGTAGAGATTTCATTCATTTGCGCTGTAACATCATGTACCGAAGAACGACCTGTTTGTGCCATATTTTTCGTGTTGACTGTTGCTTGATTCACGCTTTGTATGCTTGTAGAAATATCATTCATTTTCTTCAAGATATGGGCAGATAAATTTCGTACATCACTTGTTAATGTATCCTGCTGATCAATCCCTTGTGCAATATCATGAATAGATTCTGTTACCACCTCTGTCGCCTGTGTAACCTCCATGCTACTTGCTGTTAGCTGTTCGGATGTTGCGGCAACTTGCTCAGAGGAGTTTCCGACTTGTTTCATCATCAGTCGAAGCTTTTCTGACATACTATTGAAGGAATCGGCTAAGTGTGCAAACTCATCCTTGGTTTTAAATTGTAAATGCGTATGCAAATTCCCTTCCGAAAACTTATCCATTTCAACTACTGTTTGTTGAATATTTTTTGCGATCCGTCTACCAAATAGTGTTGCGATGATAATGCTTATAAGTAGAGAAATAGCCACTAGAATCATAATTTCCAGGCCACTTCTTTCTCCTTTTTGCTTGGTAGCCTCAATATGAGCCTGCATATCTTCTTGCTGAGCTGTTGCCATCGTTTTTCCAAAGACAACCAATTTCTGAGAGCCCTCACCTAAAATCGGTAAAGCCATTTGTTGTGCCTGCTGATGATCCCCTCGCTGATAAAGAGGCACTATCTGCCCATCTATAGCCTTTTCCCAGTCGTCAAGCTGCGATAAAAATTGATCAAAATCTTGATTACTATCGCCTACTTCTTGAAGTCGATTAATCGACGTATGTAAGGTATTTCGGATTTCATGATGATTGTTGAGCATTTCTTCCTTGCCATATAACATATACCCACGAATAGCCGCATTCGCTCGTACGGTTTGGAACGAGATATCTTGATATAAATGGATTAATTCCGTATTGTCTTCGATTTCTGCTAATGTCTGATTATTATTATTCAAGTAGTACATAGCAATCCCTGATATAAGCAGTAAAAAGATGAGGACAATACCAAAAGCAAATTGCAATTTCCGTTCCACAGTTAGTTTCATATGATTCCCTCTATTCTTCTATAATCCACTTGAGTATAGCCTACCTAAACCTATTAGCCTATAAAATCTATGCTCCTCCTCCTAAACTATCGCTAAAATTTAACAATAATGAGAATTTCGCATCTAATCTATTGACAATAATATCCACTATTTTACTAGTTGAAATAGGAAGTAATCATTTGGAAACCATAGAGATAGCACCAAAAGAGCGGAAGAAGTAGGAGCATTTTCAGAAAATGACCTCTTTTTTCTAAAAACTCTCGAATGCCTGAAGTTAGCATCATCGCACTCAGTAATAGTAAGCTATGTTGAGCCCCATAAATCTGCATAGAGAATGTGATGACCAAGGGCAGGATGGCTGGATAAATAGAATCTGCTAGTGATCTTTTTTCCCTCGTATCGGAGGGAATGCTTTCTTTCTCTGTGGATTTAGCGGCTATTAGTTTCTTTACAAGCATATAGACAAGACCAAAAAATAAAATTGTATAAACAATAAATAATAGCCACGACATTTTGCTTTTCTCATTTAACAAATGAAAATAATCCTCAGCTTCTTGTGCTTGCAGTACATAATACAATCCTGTTTTTTGATCCATTAGGAAGAATCGTTCATCCTCGACTATTACTTTCAAGGCCGTTTCCTTGCCATTATGGAAGTGTATGTATAAATCACTTACTGCTTCATGGTCTGCTGGTCGACTGCTAAGGTCCTTTTTAGTTTGTAAAACTTGCTGAAGGCGATCTGTATCTTTCACCTCATAGCGGTCGACGTAGAATACTTGCTTTAATGGATATAAATATTGCTCTTTGCCATTACTTCCAGACAAATACCAAGCCTCTTTAATTGATTGAATGGGAGTATACAGCGGCACTAGCTCCTCCCGCTGCCTTTCATTGTAAATGAAGAGTAGTAGTGTGCTTATACTTAGAACAATGCCCAGAATAAGTGTATGAATATAACCACTCTTGTACACTTTATCACCTCCTTTACCACTTTACATTTATAGTAATTATTGTCATATACGATTTACTACTCTAATAAGTTTCAGCTATACTTAAATAGAGGTGATGATGTATGAGTAGACCAGAATTATACGTACATTTAGTAGTTGGTCCTGACTGTGATTTTGAATCCATGGCCATTCGAGCAGCACTGGAATCTTTTGGTGCAGGAGTGACACTCGATTTAATTGGCAGACCAAATGATTTAATTGATATTTTATCTGGAAATGATCTTCCTCACAAAATGGATTATTTGCTATTAAACTTTCACGGCGATGAGGGGCGATTTTGTCTGCCTGAGCTAGGAGAAGAGGTATATGAAGAAAATGAACCAAGGAGTATCTATTTTGACCCTCAAGATGTCTTAACCTATTGTCAGCTACAGGGTGTCAAGGTCATTGCGGCAGGCTGTACATTAGGCTGGCAGCAGCTAGCGACAGCCTTTTTAGAGAGTGGCTGTCATTCCTACCTAGCTCCTGATGATTATATTGAGGGTAATGCTAATCTCATGTTTCTAATTCACTTTTTCTATGAGATAATCACAAATCATAGAAGTCAGCAGGAGGCATTTGAACTCGCTCAAGCGACCGACCTAGAAACAGCCTTATACAAGCTCTATTTAGCAGAAAAAAGATCGTAGCACCTACTACTTGACTACGATCTTTCTTCTTTAGCGTTGATGTTTATCTAGCATGGCTTCAGTAAAAGCTTGTGACTGTCCTTTAGGAATACTGAGTGTTTGCCAATCAGAGCCCTTTACCAATTTGGCGATATAAATGATTTGACCGACGTGCTGTGCATAGTGTGCCATTTGTCTTTCAATAGCATCAATGACTGCTAGCCGCTCCCCTCTAATCGTGACATGTCCCTGTAAATCGGATTCTGTTAAACTCGCCAAGGCCTCTAAAAACACTTGCCACCCCTTGTCCCAAGCTGAGATGATTGCTTCTTTGGTGTGAAGACTATCCTCAAACTCATCATCTCGATTTCTCGTTGGCTTTTCTCCATCTGTCGTTAAAAAATCTGTCCAGCGGGAAACCATATTTCCACTTATATGCTTTACAATCACTGCAATACTATTGGATTCTTCATTGTATGCCCAGTGCAATTGTGCCTCTTCCATTTGGGCAAGTGTTTTATCCCCTAGCTCTTTCACACTTTGAAATCTTTTCTGAACAACTTGTAAATAGGTTTGTGCAATTGTCATAGTCGAACCTCCATCCCCTCTTTTCTATCATTCTATTATAGCTCAATTGAAATGTCTCATGACTTATTCGCCAAGAATAAAATCTCTTGCAAGGATTGCCATTTTTTCTTGAACCTCCTGTGGTTCTCCATCAAGTTGATACCCGATATGATAGACATAGCCGTTATAGTAAGAATAAAACTCATTGGCTCTAGTAGTCATTTGAAAGATTCGCTTATCCGTCTCATCATAATTATAATAAGTATATACATAACCTCGTTCTGGTGACATCTCCCGATAAAACAGGGGATTCATAAAATTTAAGCCTATATTCGAAACTTTCATCCCTAAAGTTTCTTCCATATTTTTAGACTTCACATAGCTCGCTAAAGGATTATACTTTACATTTGTCACGGTAAAATTAATAAATTGTAAATCCACCCCAGTAGAGGATTTTTCTTTATAGCTAAATTGAAATTGCGTTTGTTGGCTACCATCCTCCATTTTTGCTGAAATTGCATAGACCTCATGTATATTTGGTTGAAATGGTAAATTTTCAGGATCAGTGAGATGAACGACATCCTCCAGTGATGTTGCTACTGATTGCATCGCCTCTAAACCTTGAAGTGGTGCATAATATTGGATATGTTTTGCCTGACTTAAATAATTAGCAAGTGGAAGAAAATTACTGTATGCTGTGGCTTTTCCCTCCACTTCTGTTTGAAATAAATCCGTGAATGTAGGTGTTTCTCCTTCATCCTGTGTAGCCAACTCGCCCATCGGTTTTGCAGCTTGCCAGGCAATGAATAATAAAATAGAGCAGGTAATCATTATCGTAACGGCACGATATGTCCATCTTGGCTTGGGCATAACAGGCTCTTGCTGAATTTGTTGTCGAACCTTATGAATAATGGCTCCCTTGTGTGCTGAAACATCTTGTAGTACCTGCATTGTATGCTTATCCATGGAAAAGCACCTCCCATTCAATATGTTGTAACTCTATTTTTAATAGCTCCTTTCCTTTCTTTAAACGTGATTTCACAGTACCTTCAGGAATCGCAAGTAGCTCCGCAATCTCTTTAATCGTCATCTCCTCCAAGTAAAAATAGACAATTGCTTCTCGTGGTTTGAGAGGTAAGCTTAAAATGGCATCATCTAACAGCGCTTGTTCATCTTGACGAATCAGTGTGTCCGGCAATGTTGATTTTTGTTTGGTAAAAAATTTATGCTGAAATGTTATTTTTCTGTATGCCCAGCTTTTTAAATAATCTTTGCATTTATTGATTGTCATGCGAGCTAAGTATGCCTTCATCTCTCCTCGTTCCTCATATTGTTTTTGATGATAGAACTTAATAAACACATCCTGTACAATATCCTCGGCTATTTGTAAATCCTTTGTATAGTAATAAGCAATTCGAAACAATTGCTCCGTATGTATAGCCATTAACTGCTCGAATTTTTCATGATCAGACACACCATCATCCTCCTTCTACACTATAAACGACTCACAACCAGAAAAAGATTATTTTTCCAGATAGAAAAATACATAAAAAAACCGCCTCAAGCATTTGAGACGGTTTACTGTTACTTTATAAATTTTCATCAATATATGTTTCGATATCAGAAGCTATCGTATCAATCGGTACATCTTCAATGTTTTCAGCATAACCATTATACATTTTGACGAGGACACCATCTTTATCGACTAAGAAAAATTGATTGCCATGAATGACTTGGTCACTGTTAGGGTCGTTTTTCACTAAAATCTTTGTATTTTTCACCGCAAATTGTTCGATATATTTCTGTGAATACCCTGTAAGAAGGTTCCATTTAGATTCATCTGGAACATTGTATTTACTAAGATAATCCGCTAACACATCTGGTTGATCAACATCTGGATCTACTGAAAAGGCAACGATGTTATAGTCCTCTACTCCTTTTTTCTGAAGCTTTTCTTGGACTTGTGCCATGTTTAATGACATGGGCGGGCAGATGGACACACAGTTTGTGAAAATATACATACCAATCCAAGGCTTACCTTTTAAGCTTTCAAGCGAAACCGTTTCACCACGTTGATTAACATGTTCAAAATCGGGTATTTCTAGACTATAATCTGCTTTAAATTTTGAGTTTCCACATGCGCCTAGCACAGATGCACAGGCTAACAGCAGCACTAGCCCTATTATTTTACGTTTCATGTCAACACTCTCCCTAACCTACACTATCCCCATCCTAACGTAGGTTGTAAGCGTTGACAAGAACTTCTAAGTGACAGCTTTCGTACATCTTTGTGAAATCCATTTCATTTTAATGAAACGAGTGCAGCATGAATCGCATCAAGCTTTACTTCGACGCGGTGCAATAAATAAAATGACACTAAAATCGGAAAACCGATATCGGATATCATGTTCAACCACTGTTCCATCCTTCTCCTCCTCTCTCACGTTAAAAATGGTCTTTGCACTTCTCGTAGCAAAGACCATTGTTGAATTATTCTGTTACTACTTCAAATTCTGTGACTTGACGATCTACAATACGAGCTCCCTTGATGGCTGACAGTGCACCACCTTGCCCAGTAAAAACATTTTTAGCCATAATCGTTGCCATTGCCTGCTGAATGTCAGTCACCGTGATATTCGGCTTTGGTGCATCAATCGAAAGGGTTGTCGTTTTCCCATCAGTTGTGGCAAATTGTAATTCTAGAACTTGTGTCATTCTGTGATCCCTCCTTAAGATAAATCGTGTGTTTCCTGTTTCGCAATGCCAGCCAGTGATTGTGATGAAAGACTAGCAATAGCATAAGCAACAGCTAACAAATCGTCCGCGCTATGTGTGTTGTTAATATTTAGATACGATTTCGTGGTGAACGTAGGTTCATTGTTCTCATCGTAGCCATCCACATACTTGAGACGCAGTGTAGCATTTACAAAGTTAACATTAGCCATGTAGCATCACCTCCCTTCTGCACACTATATAAAGGCGAATTGCTAAAAAAGGGACATTAAGGATGAATTTTTTTTCGGAAGCTTTTATAATAGAGTGAGAGAAGGCAAAGAGGTGAACGATTTGTTACAAGGTTGGTTTTTATGGTTTATTTTATTTTGGGTTGTCGTCCTCATTTCATTGATGGCTATTGGCGGATTCTTCATGTTCCGCAAATTTTTAAAGGCACTCCCAAAGCAGGATGGAAAATCTGATTTAGATTGGCAAGAATATTATTTAGATAAAACTGTTCACTTGTGGGGACAAGCTGAAAAAGAATTACTCTATGAACTCGTAAGCCCCGTCCCTGAGCTTTTTAGACAAGTGGCGAAGGAAAAAATTGCAGGAAAAATTGGCGAGCTCGCATTAGAAGAAAAAGCAGCTGCCATTAACAATGACCTCATTATTCGCGGCTATATCCAAGCAACACCAAAACGCGATCACAAATTTTTACGCAAAAAATTAGAGCAAATGCAAATTGACATCTCCCCCTATGAACATCTATTCGAATGAGTAAACGCTGCACAAATCTTTGTGCAGCGTTTTTACTTAGCTATGGGATTATTGTCCTAACCTGTGTTTTTAAGAAGCTATCCTGCACTTTCCTAGCTTTATCCTCTTTAGTTGGACTTCTAACCGCGCTTTGCTGCTCTATCCTCTACTTTTGAGGTTCTATCCGCCACTTTTATGAGGCTATCCTGCACTTTGCTAGCTTTATCCTCTTTTTTTGGACTTCTAATCGCGCATTGCTGCTCTATCCTCTACTTTTGAGTTTTTATCCGCCACTTTTAAGAAGTTATCCTGCACTTTGATAGCTTTATCCTCTTTTTTTGGACTTCTAACCGCGCTTTGCTGCTCTATCCTCTACTTTTGAGATTCTATCCGCCACTTTTATGAGGCTATCCAGTTCCTCCAGCGCTTAAATGCATAAAAAAACTACACTAGCTTCAGCACTAGTGTAGTTTTGGAATTGTTTTTTTGACGCGTTTAAACTGGATAAGCATTGCGATACGCCAAGGTACCAACATGGCAAAGGCTAATATCCAGAACATACCTGCTAATTCACCGACATCGATGGAGCTACTTAAAATCATTTTCGCCACCACTCGGAATATTAACAATCCGATTAATATAAAAGCGAATGCTTTTGAACGTTTTAAATAAATATCTCGACCCTTTACTTCAAATTTAGAAGTAGCAATTAATATTGTCGAGAATACCATTCCTACAGCTGCCGCCTCTAAGATTTGCATCGGTGGTACACGGAATTGCTCGAATAAAAACATCAGTGCACCTGAGGACATCGCTATTGGTGGAATAATAATTTTCTTCTCATTTGTCGGCATTTTTGAAGCTCTCATTCGTATGACCATCACAAAGCTCCCCATAAGAATGGCCATAATGGTCGACCCTATAACATAATAGTGAGAAGGGATGCTGCTTAACATAAAAAAATCCTCCTCTAATGTCTAATTAACAATTTTGTCCAAGTAATTGATCAGCAACAGCCTTTAATCGTTCTGGCTCGAAAGGCTTTGTAATAAAATCCTTTGCCCCACTCTCAATCGCTTCTACGATTAATTTTTGCTGCCCTAATGCTGTTACCATAATGATTTTTGCATCTGGAAATTCTGGGATGATTTTTTTTACGGCTGCAATACCTGTCATAACGGGCATCGTTACATCCATTGTGACTAAATCTGGTTGTAACTCACGATACATCGCCACAGCTTCCTTACCATTTACTGCCTTACCGACTACCTCATAGCCCCATTCTGTAAACATATTACTGATTGCAACACGCATAAATAGCGTATCATCTACTACTAAAACTGTAGGCACATGTTCATCTCCCTCCACGTTAAAGTTCGGTATGCCTCTTTAGTTTAACAAATTAAAACCCTGTAAATCCACCGAAAATAGGCTGTAAAACGCGTGTAATATACGTTAAGCCATCAAAGAATAATAAAATCCCAACGGCAATCATGATGTAACCGCCGATTTTTACAATTTTCTGGCTGTGTGTACGAATCCAAGTCATTCGTGAAATGAAGAAAGATAGCACGAAGAATGGAATGGCGAATCCTAAATAATACGCAAACATATAGCTAAAGCCCGCACCTGGGTTTGTACTTGCTAACATGATAATCGATGCAAGGATTGGTCCTGTACATGGTGTCCAGCCTGCCGCAAAGGCAATACCAATTAAGACAGACCCAAAATAGCCAGATGGTCTATTTTTAAATTGGAACTTTCGATCCTTCATTAAGAAGTCTATCTGCAATAATCCCACAATCATTAAACCGAATACGACGATTAAAATAGCCCCAACCTGTCGTAATAATGTTTGATAATTTAGGAAGAATTCTGCTGCATATGAAGCACTTAGTCCAATAATGATAAAGATAATGGAAAAGCCTAGTAAAAAGAATAGTGTGTGGAAAATGGCACGTTTTTGTAGCATACCTTTTTCTGATTTTAGCTCATCTAATGTCATACCCGTTATGTACGATAAAAATGCTGGATATAGTGGAAGAGTACATGGTGAAATAAAACTTAAGAACCCTGCACCAAAAGCTAAAAATACGTTAATATCAGATCCCATATTTTTTATTCGCTCCTTACAGTTACTGCATCCATCGTACCAAAAAACAAAATAAAAAGCGCCCTTCTAGTTTGTGAACGTTTCATGGCAAAATGATGAGATTTCTGAGAAGTCCCACCAAGCTACTTCTGCATTATGCGCTCCTGTTGATTTTCTGTCAACAAAATCCGCCAATCTTCCCCCTTTTCCAAAAGGAGCATAGCTAATTTTTCTACCTTTTTCTTGACAGTGTCGATTACTTGTCATTAATGTTGAAAGAAGCTTCTGTTTTTCATAGACACTATCACGCCCATGTTATAGTAAGAAACTATTTATTTTATACTCATCTTTTAAATCATCTGGAAATACAGTCATCTGATGACCTTATTATATGTTTATATGTTTCATTATTTTTTCTTTAAATTTCGACAGTCCTCTACTCTACACAAAGTGTTCATGGTAAACCATGAGTAAATGACTTATTTTCATGTATAATGATGATAGCAAATGAGCGAAAAAAAGAGGTGTAGCCCTTGGAATTAAGAAAGATTCGACCAAAAAAGATCTATGAAGAAGTATCCGAAATCTTGCATGAAAAAATACGAGCTGGTGTCCTAAAGCCAGGTGATCGGCTTGACTCAGTTGAGCAGCTTGCCGAGCAATTACAAGTGAGTCGTTCCGCTGTACGGGAGGCATTATCTGCGTTAAAAGCAATGGGATTGATTGAAATCAAACAAGGCTCTGGAACGTTTGTCAAAAGTGTGCCAGCCCATCAGCTTGACTTTCCTTTATCCACCGCTATGTTAACGAATAAACAGGATATTGCTCATTTACTAGAAGTGCGCAAAATTATTGAAGTGGGAGCAGCAGGACGTGCAGCCCTCCAACGTACAGATCAGGATATTCAGGCAATGGTACAAATTTTAGAGGATATGAAGCAGGCACATGGTGATGGCGAGCTTGGTGAAAAAGCAGATTATCAATTTCATGCAGCTATTTCCAATGCCTCTCAAAACCCCCTACTCACTACAATTTTAGATCAAATTTCTGGTTTAATGATCGAAACGATGAAAGAGACACGGCGAATTTGGTTGTATTCACAAAAAACAACGAGCGAACAATTATATGATGAACATATGCAGATTTTCCTCGCGATTAAACAGCAAAACGAAGAGCTAGCCAAACATGCAATGGCATCTCATTTAAGCAACGTTGAAAAAGTGCTATTACAATATTTCGAAACAACAGAATCCAATTCACACTAAAAACTACCTAGTACAAGCTAGGTAGTTTTTCTTTTCTGAAAATTCATAAAAAAACGTTTTCACTTTTTCAAATTTGTTGTAAGATTAAATTATCAAAAAGTCATCTGATGACCAGTTGTTTATAAAAGGAGCGATGAAATATGAAAGTCACACTATTCGCCACTTGCTTAGTGGATATGTTTCAAGGGGATGTGGGAAAAGCAGTTGTTGAAGTATTAGAAAGACTTGGCTGTGACATCGACTTTCCAGAGGATCAAATTTGCTGTGGACAGCCTGCTTACAATAGCGGCTATGTCGAAGAATCGAAAAATGCGATAAAAAAAATGATCACAGCCTTTGAGCATGCTGAATATGTAGTCTCTCCCTCTGGTTCCTGCGCTTATATGTTGAAGGAATATCCAGAAGTTTTTAAAGGAGACCCCATATGGGAGCCAAAAGCGCAAGCATTAGCAGGTAAAACCTATGAATTCACAGAGTTTATTGTCAACGTATTAAAGATAGAAGATGTAGGAGCGTATCTAGAAGGTAAAGCTACTTATCATACGTCATGCCATATGACAAGATTACTTGGTGTAACAGAGGCACCCTTCCGATTATTAAAGAACGTCAAGGGCTTGCATTATGTGGATCTCCCTGGTAAGGATCGATGCTGCGGATTTGGTGGTACATTTTCTGTTAAAATGGGCAATATTTCTGGAGAAATGGTCAATGAAAAAGTACTGAATGTGGAAGAAACAGGCGCTGACATTTTGATAGGAGCTGACGCAGGCTGCTTATTGAATATCGGTGGCCGCATTCAACGTCAGGGTAAGCCAATTAAAGTGATGCATATTGCAGAAGTGTTAAATTGCCGATAAAAGGGGGAAATAAACATGGCCATGAAAACAAGTGATGAACGGTTTCAACAACGTGTCACGAAAGAGCTAGATAATCAGTTTATGCGTCGTGCGGTTTCGAGTGCCCAAGAACGTTTTCAAACACGTCGCCTTCAACAAGCAGAGGAATTAGGACATTGGGAAGAATGGCGTTCTCATGGAGAGGAAATTCGCAAGCATGTTTTAGCAAATCTTGATTATTATCTTTATCAATTAAGTGAAAATGTTGCCAAACGAGGTGGGCATGTGTTCTTTGCGCAAACTGCACAGGAAGCAACCGACTATATTCAAAGCATTGCTAAAAAGAAAAATGCGGCAAAAATTGTGAAATCCAAATCAATGGTGACAGAAGAAATTAACTTAAATACGGCTTTAGAAGCGCTTGGTTGTGAAGTGATTGAGACAGACCTAGGTGAATATATTTTGCAGGTGGCAGATCACGAGCCCCCTTCGCATATTGTGGCGCCAGCCTTGCATAAAAATAAGGAGCAAATTCGAGATGTTTTTAAGGAAAAACAAGGCTACAGCCAAACAGAAAAGCCAGAGGAACTTGCCCTTTATGTACGTGAAAAATTAAGACAGGAATATTTAACAGCCGATATTGGTATTACAGGCTGTAATTTTGCTATTGCTGAAAGTGGATCGATTACACTCGTTACGAATGAGGGCAATGCTGATTTAGTAACAGCGCTACCAAAAACACAAATCACAGTTATGGGAATGGAAAGAATAGTTCCTACATTTGAAGAAATGGAGGTCCTTGTTAGTTTATTAACAAGAAGTGCTGTCGGTCAAAAGCTAACGAGCTATATTACAACATTAACAGGCGTAAAGGACGAAGAGGATACGGATGGACCAGAGGAATTTCATTTAGTTATTGTTGATAATGGACGCTCGGCTATTTTAGGTAGTGAATTCCAGCCTATTTTACAATGCATTCGCTGTGCTGCCTGTGTTAATGCTTGCCCTGTCTATCGTCATGTTGGTGGGCATACGTATGGCTCTATCTACTCTGGACCTGTAGGTGTTGTGCTCTCTCCACTTTTAGGAGGCTACGATGATTTTAAAGAACTGCCCTATGCTTCTACATTGTGCGGTGCTTGTACAGATGCTTGCCCTGTTAAAATTCCATTACATCAGCTCATTCATCGCCATCGTCAGGTCATTGTTGAAAATGAGGGCAAGGCACCTATCTCTGAAAAGCTTTTAATGAAGGCATTTGGTCTAGGGGCTTCCTCCCCTACCCTTTATAAAATGGCGACAAAAATGGCTGCACCTGCCATGTCTCCATTTATCAAAAACAAGACTATTTCTAATGGTCCAGGCCCATTAAAAGCATGGACTGAGGCAAGGGATTTCCCTGCACCAAGTAAAGACAGCTTTAGAGACTGGATGAAGCATCGTCCAAAAGGAGGCGGGCAATAATGACTGGTATGATTCAGCGTCGAGAAACCTTTTTAGCAAATATTGCGAAGCAGCTCGGACGTTCGCCTAAGACAAAACTACCACGACCAACTTGGCAGTATCAGCCACAAGATCGTGTGCTCAAAGATGCGACAAAGGATGAATTGGTGGAAATATTAATTAAGCAGTGTGCCAACATCCATACCAATATTGTCATTTCTAATACTGCGACACTTCCAGAGGATTTACAGGACGTTGTTGACAAGTATGGAGGTCAGTCTGTTATTACATGGAAGGATAAACGGTTCCAGGACTACGGATTATCTGCACTTATGAACGAACGATGGCCACAAGCCAATATTCAGCTTTATGAATGGGATTCACAGCAACCTGAGGAAAATATCCGTCAAGCTGAAAAAGCAAATATTGGCGTGACAATTAGTGAAATGACGTTAGCAGAATCGGGGACTGCCGTGCTTTTTAGTAGCAAAGATAGAGGGAGAAGCATTAGCTTTTTACCTGAAAAGTCGATCATTATCATTCCTAAAAGTACAATTGTGCCTCGTATGACACAGGCAGCTCGTTGGATTAGTGAAAAAATCCGTCAGGGTGAAAAAATTGCTTCCTGTATCAACTTTGTTACGGGACCAAGTAACTCAGCCGATATCGAAATGATTCTTATCGTTGGTGTCCATGGCCCTATTCAAGCAACCTATATTGTTATTGATGATCAGTAAAAGAACAGGCATGCATTTCACCGCATGCCTGTTCTTGTTGTTGAAAAAGATGATGTCAACTGCAGAAAAAGCAACTTTGCAAGGTGAGGGGTTGATTTCCGTTCCGCCAGCGTCCTTTCCAGGGGGCGTCCGATGAGCCGCTTCACTCACTTCCGTTCGCTCCAGGGTCTCCTCTGTGACGCTCAATCCCCTAGGAGTGACGCTGGCTCCACTCCAATCAACCATTCTGCAAAAGGGGCTTTTCCTTATCTTTCATACTAGCTAGCCGTAGTAATCAAATTAGCCTATTATTTGTATGATTAGAGAAAGGATAGACTCTTAATTTCATTGCGAAGAAGTAATGAGTGTCAAAAGCCCTCCATAAAATGGGTAGTGAAGACCTTCACTTTATTTGAAAACCTTTGCTAAAAAGTTAGTGGGTTGAAGTGGAAGGCTACTTGACTCCCGTGGGATAGCGAGACAGGCGAAACCCTGCACGGAGCCGTAGCGGAGGAAGCGATTCGGCGCTCGCCCACAGGAAAGCAAGTAGCCTGCAACGGAAATCCATTTCTACCTTTCAATTGAATGTTTTGTTTTTCAACACTAAGAACGAGGCTGGGACAAAAAGAAAAAATGTTAGACCAAGATATAATTAGTCTAACATTTTTTTGATTTAGGAAGGCATATTTAACTTCTTAAAGTGAAAAAGCTAATATCCATTTTTATTGTTTTTCAATATAATCGAGTTCTGTCCCAGCCTCGTTATTTTAAGTTGTTGTGTTCGCAACACCTTCTGGGAGAGCTGCTTTTTCATAATACTCTGGATGTGCCTCTTTTAAAATAGATGAGCGCAGCATCACAAGTGAAATGATAATAATAATGACACTCGTTACTGGTAAAATAATAGTTGCTGGTAATGTATCATATAACATGCCATAGACTACCATACCAATCGGCATCATGGACATCGCCATCGTCTCCATTAGCCCAAAAACACGCCCACGGTACTCTTCCGCAATGATTTTTTGCATATACACCCCGATGGGCATATTTATCCCCATTTCGAAAATTGCGAAAATAAAGTAAATGATGAGATAGAAGATCACAATAGCTATATAGGAAAAATCAGTAACTAAAGGGATGACTGCTAAGCCAACACTTCCCGCCAATAGTAATAAGCTGATTTTCGAAAAGCGTAAAGGTACCTTTACTTCAGATCTTGTTGCGAAATAAAGGGATGCTAAGAGCATACCTAATGCACCAGACGCTTCAATAAAGCCAAAGTGTGTGGATTCTACTTTTAGCAATTCAATAATGATGTACGTTCCTCCAACAGCGATGGCAGAAAAGAATAGGTTGATCCACAATGCTACCCACATAATGGTCTTAATGACGTTACGTTGCTTGATATAATGAAAACCACTTTTCAGCCCTTCCCACATCTTTTCTTTTTTCGTATCTTCCCCTCTTGTACTATAAAGGTTAAAATCCATTGTTGCCTCTAAACAAAAGGCAATCGCATAGGCCACCATATTCACCATTAAAAATACATCCATATTAAAAAATCCATACATCATACCACCAATGACTGGTCCTCCAATTGCAGCTACGGACATTGACATTTGGTTAAATGACATCGCACGTTGTAATCTCTCTGGATTGACAAGTGTGGCAATTGCTGATGAAAACGTTACACCAGAAAAGGCTGAGCAAATCGTATTAAAAACAGTAGCTATGTATATAGCATAAACGGACATTCCTACTGTTTCTGTATAAAGCAGTAATCCCCCTACTGTCAAAATGGTTCCTGCCTGTGCTATTAATATTGTGCGTTTTTTTGAAAAATTATCTGCGACATAGCCCGCTAAGGGTGCCACAAGGGCGCGGGGTAATACTGAACAAATCATATTGGTAGCGAAGCTCATTGCCGACCCAGTCATCGCTAAAATATACAAGCTAATACCGAATGCCATGACGTTTGCACCCAACATGGCAATCATTTTACTCGCCGTGAACGTCCATAAGTGATAGGTCGCCTTTTTTAATTTTTCCGCTTCATTCATCTAAATCCCTCCATTATTTAACTAAATTAAAAAGTTTAATTATGTTAAACAAAATATACCACAGCTTCCTCTTTTCATGCAAGCAAAAGTTTAATATAATTAAACAAAAGGAGGCGAGGCAGTGGACTCTTTAGGCACACGAATTCGCAAATTAAGGAAAGAACAAAAATTAACATTAGAGGCACTTGCCGGTGATCGTCTAACTAAAGGAATGTTAAGCCAAATAGAAAATGATAAGGCTAAGCCTTCTATGGAAAGCCTTGACTATATTGCTGAACGTTTAGGTGTAAAAGCTAGTGAATTACTGGAAGAAGTAACCCCATCCTCCATACGCCAGCTATTAGAGCAGGTGGAAAGTTTATTTGCAGAAGTAAAACGTGGTGATGCTCATCATCATCAAGAAATTGTCGATTTAATTAAGCCGTCTGTGGAGGGCCTGCCTCAAAGTTATGAAGCTGGCCGTTTATTGTATATTTACGCAGATGCCCAGTATGAAGCTGGATTAACAACATGGGAAGTCCCGCTTCAGCAAGCCCGCACTATTTTTAAGGAAATTAATTTACTCAGCCATTGGTTCAAAACCTTTATCCTCGAGATGGCTATTTTAGCAGCAAAACGTCAATATACATTGGCGTACGATCGTATCTTACAGGCAAAGGAAATTATCGAACAAGAGGACTATCAGCTCGATTCTCGTGATGCCTTATTAATGACTTATTATACAAGTATTTTCCAACTTGCAATTGGTGAGCATGAGGAAGGGAAAAAATTAATTCAAGAGACGATTGCCAATGCTCATAAAAACCAACTGTTCTATCAGATTGATAATATGTACAGAATTGGTGCCTATTGTGCCATGATTGATCGTGATTTTGAACAAACCAATCATATGTTTATGAAACTGGAGCAATATCAGGCATTTGCTGAACGTGTTGAGGTTGATGCTTTTATTTTTGTATTGAAGGCACATTATTGTAATAATTACAGCAATAATTATGAGCAGGCTCTGATTGAAATAGAACGTTTTTATCAGCTTAGACACGATGATTATTTAGACAAGCTAGATCCAAACTTTTACTATGCTGAAAAAGGAAAATCCTTATATTTACTTGGACAATATGAGGAGGCGAAGGCTGCATTCGAACAGTATAAACACAGACCGATCTATATTAATCATCCATATGATATTTTAAGCTTAAATGAATGCTTTTCCTATAAAGCCCTTTGCTATGCACATTTTGGTGAGCTAACAACAGCCTATGAAATTGCAAAAATGGCCTATACAGATTCACTGGATTTAGTGGATTTGCCCTATAAACGAAAAATTGAGGAAGTCTATCGAACGATTAAGGCACAGATTGATTCCATAACTTAATTAGTAAAGGGATTGCACGAGGCTGTGCAATCCCTTGTTTTTATTGCTGACGATCACTCTTTATTTGTTTATGGATCTTGCGTAACGCTTTTTTCGACCCACGTTCGATATCGTGCTGAAGCTTCCGATCCTGATAGTCTACAAATAATGTCTCTAAATCATAGCCTTCAGGGTATAACTCTGTTGCAGGTAATTCAAGGGCAAGCCGCTTTACATTCACCTCTAGTATTTGCCCCTGATAGAATACGCTGACATTATTGTACGGATTCATTTCTTCATATACCAATCCCACATCATCATAGTCCAATAATTTCACACGATCCCCCTTTGCAAATGTATAAGCTGCTGCCAAGCTTTTTTTCTCTTCTTTAGGCTTTCGAATTTTACTGTCCTGAACGATCGTCAGTTGATATTGTTTATTATTTATATAATCCTTTGCTCTTTGTAAAACAGCTTCTCGGACATTCATTTTTTTAGAAATCCATAAGGCATTGCTTTCTCCAGAGGTGCCGATGAGTAATTGGTACAAAGGCTCTAATGTTTCAGCATGGAAGCGCATTGCCGCATTCATAAAATCAGGATGCATTTCAGAAAATCGTTTAATTTCACCATAATGTGTAGTTGCCACAGTTATACAGCCCATTTGATAAAATTCTTCTAATATTGCAATGGCTAGTGCAGCTCCTTCATTTGGCTCTGTTCCACTGCCAATTTCATCAAACAGTAAGAGTGTATGATTATTAGCAGCTCTCATAATATCGGAAAGATTTTTCATATGAGAAGAAAACGTACTAAGTGCATTCTCTATACTTTGATTATCGCCAATATCAACAAAGATATGATCAAATACAGCCATTTCCGTTCCTTCGTCCGCTACAATATGGAAGCCCGACATCGTAGCTAATGTTAAAAGGCCAATGGTTTTCAACACAACTGTTTTCCCACCAGCGTTTGGACCTGTAATAATTAAGCTACGGTAGTCTTTCGCGATGGAAAATTGAAGAGGTACCGCATTTCCTGGTAGTAATGGATGCTTACCATTGATTAGTTGAATATAACCGTAATCATTTATACGTGGCTCCCTACCACCAATTTGTCTACTGAACTTCGCTTTGGCAAAAACCATATCGTATTGACTAATCAACTCCATGTTAATGGAGATGGCATGAAGATGTTCCATCAATAGCCCTGATAAAGACGCTAAAATCTGGTATTCCTCCACGGCTTCCTCTGCCTTTAAGGTAGCTAATTCTACATTTAATTTAGCGACAACACTTGGCTCCATAAAAACGGTTGCCCCTTTTGAGGAAATTTCAACGACCGTACCCTGTACATGATTTTTATAGGTCGCCTTAATCGGAATCGTATAGCGATCATCCTTTTGACTAATAAAAAATTCCTGAATATACGGTTTATTAGCACTGTTATTTAAAAATTTCGTTAAACGTTCTTTAATTTTTTCCTCTGTCGTTTCCATATGATGTCGGATGCGTTTTAATTCACGACTAGCGGCCGAATCTACACGATTGGCTTTGATCGCAAAATTAATTTCCTCCTCCACGCTTTTAAATTCAGCCATAGAATGAGCGTAAGAGGAAAGAACAGGCGCAAAAAATGCCTTATCTAACATAAATTTTTTGATGTTGCGGCAGCCTCTTAAAAAATCAGAGATACTCACTAGCTCACTGGGATCTAGAAGCATTCCCTTTTCAAGCTTTGTCATAATATGCTCAATATTCGATACCCCTAAAAACGGAACATGCCCCTCTGCATCCAATATTGCACGAGCTTCTGTTGTTTCATTCAACCGATTTTTTACCACTGCTAAGTTTGAGCTTGGCATTAATTTATCTAAAAGCTGTTTTCCTAACCCGCTGACACAATAGGATTTAACGATGTCCTTTAATTCATGATATTGTAATTTTTCAAGTGTAGTATTATTCATTTCTTTTTGCTCCTCATTGTAATGTTTTATCATACATGAAGATACCTACCCAATAATAGATAGCAATGATGGTTTAAACAAAATAAAAAAGCTGTGAGGAATCCCCACAGCTCTATCTTTAAAATGCGCGTTTTCCTGGCATCACAAATAAAACTTCAGCTAATTGAAGTTTCTATCCTATCTGCCACGCTTAATAAAGTATTGTAGGTATCTACATAGGTTGTTGAAATAGATCCATGACAAAATAAGGGGTGTTTATAACATGTATCCCCTGCTGTCGTCATCGCCACTATTTCATTCAATTTTTACCTAGTTAGAACCTACCGCACTCACAAAAAGCACCTCTCATTAATTGATCATTGTTATCTAATTATTGACATTTTACTATATGCTAACAGGAAAGTAAAGGTACCTACCTTCAAAAAGTGTTCTCCTATATTTGGAGGGAGTACCCAAATACAACAAAAGACTACCCATTGCCTGTTTACCTTCATTTTCTTATTTATTTTTATAATCCCTACAGTCTCTGCCACATCAACTGTGAGTGGTGAAATAAATGCTATGGGCTTTCATTATGCAGTCTTGCATTTAGCGTAGTATAAAGCTGCCGTGAATGAGTTATTCATTGTTAGCCTCATCGATCTTTAAGATACTATTAAACAAAATAGCAGACAATCCAGCAGCCCAATCGATAAGAAATAAAAAAGTTTTGTCCATTACAAAGCGAAGTTGTAAAAGTTACATAAAAAAGACCTGTAGAAAAATCTACAAGTCTTTTACGAAACTGATTTATGATGGGCTTTTCTTGTTTCTATAATTTTCGAACCCGAAAATAAAAGTAAAGCTGCCCAAATAATGCTGAATGCAAGGAGCTCAACCTGACTAAATGGCTCTTTGTAAAGCACAATGCCTAAAATCAAGACAATCGTTGGCGATACATATTGGATAAATCCTAGTAAATATAAAGGAATATTTTGTGCCCCCTTCGCAAATAAAATAAGCGGGACGGCTGTTACTAAACCACTAAAGATCATCAAAATATCTGTTTTAACATCGACATGTAAAAACGAGGCTTGATGTGTAGCAAAAAGATAGACATAATAGCCTAATGCAAAGGGTAAAATCAATAACGTTTCAATGGCTAGGCCTCTTGTAGCATCCAGTGTAATTTTCTTTTTCAGCACACCATAAATAGCAAAAGATAGGGCAATCAATAAAGCTACCCAAGGTACTGAGCCGTAATTGATCGTTAAAATAATCACCGCAATAAAAGCAATTCCTGTTGCTACCCATTGTGCACGACTCAGCGATTCTTTAAAGAAAATCACCCCGAAAATTACAGACAATAGCGGATTAATATAATAACCTAAGCTCGTTTCAATGAGATGATTATGCGTCACTGCCCAAATATATAAATACCAGTTCATTGAAATGACAAAGGATGCACCCGCAAGCTGCCAGAAATGCTTTTGATGTGACCATAAATATTTTAAATCTGCTACGAGATCCTGACGCATTCGAAATACGAGTACTGCCAGCACCGTAAAGACAAAGGACCAAATGACACGGGATAATAAAATCTCCATACTTGGTACATGCTCAAGTAATTTCCAATATAGAGGGAATGCTCCCCAAAAGGCATAGGCAAAAAAGGCTGCCAAAACTCCTTTTTTCTCATTTGACATGATATTAACGCTCCTACTCTTACTGAAATCGGTTAACGATTTCCTATAATCTTAAACTAGTTAAAGAATAGACTCATTATAGGACTTTGAGTAGCTGCTGTAAATGCCAAATTTCTAGTTCCTTTTAAAAGCTGTTAACCTTTTTGTTCCGACTCTAGCTCAGAAATATACTTGCGTACAGTACTATAGCTAATCTCTGGATTGATTTGGCGCTTGATGCGAATATGGATTTCTTTAATTCCAACCCCTTGCTCACGCATATCTCGAATCATCGACTTCAAGGGCCCCGTCAATGACTCTCTTGACATCGCTGTATATTTACTCAGTTCAATGAGAAGATCTGTATTTTGTTGACGGAGCACCTTCATCTCCTCCACCACACAATTATATTCAGTGACCTTTTTCTGCAAGACCGTGTTTTGCTGCTTTAACTTTTGTAGATCCTCTGTTAGCTGTGCATTTTGTTTTTTTAGCATTTTTCGTTCTCGTTCTAAACCATTTTGCTTGTTATCTAAATCCTTATACATAGCATTATATAACTCTTCCATATGCAAAAGCTCTAGATAGCGACTTTGCGGTACAATCATTAAGCTATCTGTCGTGTATAGAGCAAGCGTTCCATCTTTAAACGGCTCATACGACAATGTAGAGGGATTTATTTTATTTGCCATTTATTTTTTCACACCTCCACGAATAATTACATGTAATCGAATACCTTTGTGCAGCATCTTTCCGCTTCCTTTTCTATTTGATAATCATTCTCATTTAACATTATCATAATCACTATTTTGCTTTTTGTCAAAGATCATTTCCCTTGTGTGGAAGGAGCCTCTACCTGCCTACCCTTTCCATAAAAAAAGCCTCTTGCAACAATAGCTGCAAGAAGCTTTAGCCTTACATTTTTTTCAGTTTCTCATACTCCAATTGCAAACGCTCAATACGTTTACGACCTTCTTCACGGTTTCTTGCTGTTTCTGCTTGAATTTGCTTTGTTTCTTGAATACCAGCCATAATTGTTTGCCATGTTGTTTCAATGGTTTCGATTTTAATGCTTGGGCTACCAGCTTGACGAGCGATATTCACACTGTTCTTACTAATATTTTCTGCATTACGCACAAGCATTTCATTCGTACGGCGATCTAGTTCCACCATAGAATCAGAAATCAACTTTTGACGCTTCAATGTCACTGCGTGAATAAGCCCCTGCTTAAAGATCGGAATCGTTGTGACAAAGGCAGAATTAATCTTGGCAATTAGATGATTGTTCCCTTGCTGCATTAAGCGAATTTGTGGTGCTGATTGGAATGATACTTGTTGTGCCATTTCTAAATCATAGCGACGTTGCTCTAATAATTCCACAGCGCGTAGCATTGTTTCATATTCCATAGCTGCCAATTGATCACCACTTTGAGCCTTTTGTTCAAGTGCTGGTAAAGACGCACGAACCTCTTCTGTTTTCACTTCAATAGCTGCAACAAATTTACTTAATGATTGGAAGTAGTTTAAGTTCTGATCATACAAATTTTCAAGGTCAATGGTATTACGCTTCATTTCCCCTTCATATTTTTGGATTTCACGGTAAATGACATCCACTTCTTTATTCATGCTGTCATACTTAGATAAGAACCTTTCCAATTGTTCTTTTCCTTTGTTAAAGAGCTTGGAGATGAAACCGCCCTTTTTCTCTTCCGCAAAATCCTGTGGATCAAATTTATCCATAATTTTATTCAGGTTATTTAAAAGCACACTCGATTCTTCCAGCTTACTAGCTTTCATCGTTGCGAGCATTTTATCAGAAAAGGTTGAAATGCCACTTGCCGTTTCTTTACCGAGCTCTAGCATGGCAATTTGATCTTTGACATCAATTTTTTGTGCAAGTGTATGAACCTCTGGATCCTGCTTTAACATTAGCTGGTTTTGAGCGATTTGTGATAGTTCCTGCTCAGATACAAGTACTGGCTTTTGCTCAGCCGTTTGCTGTAAAAGTGGATTTGGCTGTAATAAAGGATTTTCTGAAGCGAATGGGTCCTTGGATTTTAAAAGATCATTGTTGAATTCAGACATATGTTTTACCCCCTGCAATTTATCTCTACTAATTACTTACGATTACCATGTAAAAAAGTTTCATTTTCTATAGGATGAAAAAATACGAATCTGCTATACAATAGCCATTCTGATGTACCTTATATTGCAAACTATATTGATTAGGGTGAGCATTATCAACAAAAATTTCCACTTCAGTGCAATAGTGAAGAATTTCTGCTATTTCTTTACTAGTAGGACACAGCTGTTGAAGCTTTTGAAAGAGCTGCGCTTTTTCTTCGATTGTTGCTAAACGCTGATTTGATGATCGGTCAAGAATTGCCTCCACCTCTGATTTAGCTAACATCATCCCATCCCCTTTTATAAATTATAGCTTCTTTCTAGCCAAAATTCGACTGATTCCGTAAATTCCTTTACATTGTTTGCTAACAATGGCACCATGACACCAAAAAAGCAGCTACATTGTCCATGTAGCTGCCATTATGTTATGTTGTTACCTTTAATACCGTTTTAATTTTTTGAATGACGCCGCCAGAGCTATATGTCAATACACTACGTTTATAGAACGATAAACTGAATAGGTATACGACAACAATCGTTACGACTAAAATTCCTAAAGAAAGTAATGGTACAATGCCACCGATATCTGTAGCGCCAATACGCATTGGCATGATCATTCCAGAAGTTAGTGGGATATAAGAGAATATTTTAATGATAATTGTATCTGGATTCCCCATGCCTGTCAGCATAACATAGAAGCCAATAATCGTAATAATCATCGCAGGCATTAATACTTGACCCGCCTCTTCTACTTTCGATACTAAAGAGCCAAATAATGCACCGATAATAAGATAAAGGATAACTGTTAACAGTAGGAATACGATAGCATAGATGACATAGCCAACGGACAATTCCTTGACAATGCTAGCAGCTGCATCCCAAACCATTCCACCTTTGATAAACTTCGCATAGATAAGGAACACGATCGCAATAATACCCATCTGTGTTAAAGCGAGCAATAAAACTCCAGCGATTTTTGCTTTAAAATGTGTCCCAGGTTTGACACTAACTAAAAGCATTTCCATTGCGCGTGAGCCTTTTTCAGAGGCTATTTCAGTCGTAATCATCGATAGGAATGTAGAAATGAAGAAATAGATTAAAATCCCTACCGCATAGGAAACTACTAGCCCTGATTGCTTTTCTTCTTCACTTTTTCCACCTGTTGATGCCTCATTTAAGTTTTTCGTGGAAATTGTTGTTTGAGCTGCCATGATTTGTGCCGCTTGCTCAGGTGAAAGCGATAATTGTTGTACGGCATAGTGTTGTCCTGCATATTGTAATAAGGATGATAATGTAGATTGATCGTTTAATTTCAGTGGTGTAAACGTAGCAATTTCCGCATGTAATTGACCATTTTGGTCGTTAATCGTCACAATCGCATCCAGCTTGCCGTCCTTTACTCTTTTTTCAAGGGTCGATACATCTTGCTCATCTTGAATAAAATTCATATCTCCATTCGAGACAAAAATACCACTTAGATCAGCAGAGGTTTTATTAATAATCGCGATTTGCTGTGCTTCATCATCACCTGTGAATAATTCCTTAATTTCTGACCAGAAGACAGCCACTGACATGACAATTACATATAAACAAGTCATTAAGATAAAGGATTTTGATTTAATTTTAGCTTTATATAATTGCTTCATTAATAAACTAAACTTCGACAACATGGCCACCTACCTTATCTTTAAAGATTTCATCTAACGATAAATAATCTAAGCTGAATTTTTCAATATACTTCCCATTGGATAGCTGCTCAAAGATACCTTGAGCAAAGCTTTCGTCCACTAATGTAAGCACTGTTTGCTCCTTCTCTACACGCACATCCTTGACACCCTCAAGTGCCAATAATTGTGTTGTTGACCAATCCGTACGGACAGCAAGCTTTGTTTTACCATATTGTTTCTTTAAATCTAGTAAGCTTCCAGAAAATAAAGAAACACCTCGTTTTAATAAACACAAATGATCACAAAGCTCCTCGACATTGTCCATTTGGTGACTGGAGAACAAAATCGTCGTGCCTTGCTCTTTCAATAGTAAAATAGCATCCTTTAGTAAATCTTTATTGACGGGATCTAGCCCACTGAACGGCTCATCTAAAATTAAAAACGCAGGTTTATGGATAAAGCTTGCAATTAGCTGTACCTTTTGCTGATTCCCCTTTGACAGTGTTTCTGCCTTATCCTTGCGTTTTTCCTCCAGTTCAAAACGTTGAATCCAAAAATCTATTTCCTTTTTCAGCTCTGCTCGTTTCATGCCACGTAGCTCACCAAAAAAGTAAAGCTGCTCCTCTACCTTCATTGTTGGGAAAATACCACGCTCCTCTGGTAAATAACCAAGGACATCTCGGTTAATGGCATTAACTGGCTGCCCATCCCAAGTAATCGTCCCCGCTGTCGTCTCCTGTAAATCTAAAATCATTCGGAATGTCGTTGTTTTTCCGGCACCATTTTGACCAATTAGACCGAAAATTTCCCCTTTTTCAATGGTAAAATTTAAATCATCTACAGCTGTAAAATCCTTGTACTTCTTTGTGACATGCTGTAACTGTAATGTCATGTTGTCTTCCTCCTTATCCTTCAAATATATGTAAGTCTTGTTTCAAGCCCTTTTTACGATTTTCATTTTTTACTATAGGAATGAATAGCAGTAAGGCGACAATCAAATTCATGCACCCCACACTTGTATTCATAGATCCTACAACGAATTCCCGTAAACCTAGCGATAGATTATAAATACCAATGATTAAATTTAACAGTAGCACGAATATAAAAATGCGATTCATGGATTTAATATAGTTTATTTTCGAGGAAGCATCTGAAAATATCTCAAAAGGGCCCTCCGATTTTGGTTTTCGATAATAGGCCCACCCACCAAACTTAGACACACACTCGATATTCATTTCGTCTAGAAACTCAAAATAATCCTTCGACTTTCTATTGATAAATTCATTTCGATAAATATATTGACCTGGTGTCCCTTTTTCAAAAACAAAGTAGCCTACTACCGTCTTTTTAAGATTCCACCCCCGATCTGCCATGTCATTGACCCATCGCTCTTCCTTTTCGTAATCAATAAAAAAACGATACATTCTTTTTTTCATTTTGCATCACTCCTACTATAATTCATGCTTCCTTTTTCATTATTTTCTGATTTCCCGGAAAATAATAGATGCTTCGTTAATCCGAAAATACATTTAATTCTCTCTTTAATCGATTACGTATACGCATAAGCTTATAGAATGGGAGGGCAAATAATACAACAACCACAAGATTCAGCGTATTTAACGAGAAACCAACCCAGTCTGTTGTTTGCTCCGAAAAATCGCCAATTAAACCGATTAGTCCAATAAACAAATTAAGTAGAATAAGAGAAAGCAGGATCCTCATCTTTTTTGACAGGTTACCAATTTTCGTTTTTTTATCTGTATACAGCTCAAATGGACCTTCCTGTGCTGCTTTTCTAAAAAATATAAAATTTCCAGAGCGGTCTACTTGTTCAATGTCAGAGGATTTGAGAAATTCGAGAAATTCCTCTTCATAGTGCGTACCGAATCGCTCTAATTCATCATGGCGATAAATATAGCTATTTGGTTCTCCACGCTCAAACGTAAAACGAATCCATGTAAATTTTTTTAAGTGCCAGCCCTTACTAGCCATGTCATTGACCCACTTCTCTATTGCATAGGGATTAATCATCAATCGATATTTATGCATATTATTCAACTCCTCTCGTTATACGGATACCATTGTCAAAAAGTTCCCTTAATCGTAAAATTTCATATTCCACCACTGTTTTTCCAGTTTCAGTAATAATATATTCTTTCTTTCTGCCATCTCCATCAAGTGCCTCTATCCATCCTCGTTCCAACAATGTTTTAATCGCACCATATATGGTTCCGGCCCCTAAGCGCACTCTTCCATTGCTCATTTCTTCCACCAATTGCATAATGCCATAGCCATGCCTCGCCTCATATAATGCTAATAAAATATAATAAACGCCCTCTGTTAATGGCGGATGCTCCTGTGTCATACAAATCCTCCTTTATATCGTCGACCAATATATCGCCAGTCGATATATTCAAAATATATCAGCAGTCGATATAATTGTCAACGCTCATTCACAGTGTTGCAGATCCTTGTATACTATGCTAGGATGTAAGTAATTACTTGCATGGAAGGAAGTATGTTCTTGACAACGAAAGGAACTGCGCAACGAATTATCGAAGCTGCTCTACAATTGATTAGTGAAAAAGGCTATACAGCTGCAACTACCAAAACCATTGCAGAATTAGCAGGTGTCAATGAGGTCACTCTTTTTCGTCACTTTGGCAACAAACGTGGTTTATTAAAAGCCATTATTGAGCAATTTTCTTATTATCCTCTTCTACAGCAGGAGATCAATCAAAATGTAACGTGGGAATTAGAAAAGGATTTATTGAATTTCTCACTGAAGCATTTTCATTTTTTAATGTCGATTAAAGATTTTGTCATGATCGGCTTTAAGGAATCTATTCAATTTCCTGAAATTAGTGAGGAAATCGCCAATCTCCCGCTCCTCATAAAAAAGGAGCTCATTCACTATTTTCAAGAGATGCATCAACAAGGAAAAATAAGAGAAGTTGATTTTGAAGCAGCAGCGTTATCGCTTATAGCTTTGAATTTTGGTCATTTTATGTCACGTGCTCGTCTTGGAACTATCGTGTCTGACTTACCAACTGAAGAACTTTTACAAACTAGTGTTGCTATTTTTTCTAGGGGACTCGTTTCCTAGAAAAAATTTTTCTAATCAATGCAAGTAAGTACTTACTTAATTTTAGGGGGAATAAAAAATGACAGGTTTACAAGCACTATTGCGAGTTCGTGAAACCTATATCGGCATTGTTGCAACCATTGCCTTCCAATTAATATTCTTTACAATTTGGATGACTGCCTATGATGGTGTCAATGAAAGAGCGGAACAGTTAAGCATTGGTATTGTTGTGGAAGATTCTGTAATGGGTCAACAGGTAGCACAGAACATCAAAGGCTCCATCCCCTTTGCAATGGAGGACTATTCTTCGATGGAGGAAGCTGAGAGCGCATTAAACGAACGACAAATTAATATGATTATGCAAATTCCAGCCGATTTTACAAATCAAATTCAAGCAGGGAAAGAGGCTGAAATTATTTATGCGATTAATCAAGCCAATGCAAGTGTAGCGAAAAATATGATGGAGGGTGTAGCAAAGCAATTAACAGTAGAAATCAATCAAGCCCTCTATCCAATGCAACAAAATCAAGCCGTTGCAGTCTTTGCTCAACAATTTGCTCAGCTTCCCTTCGAGCAACACACTGCCCAACAAATTACCACTTCTGTCAAAACGACTGTAATGAATGTCAAAGACCACCCCGTCGATGGTACGATTGTAAAAACCAATGATGTAAAGGGATTTGCTGCAAACTTTGTCCCACTTATGGTCATCATCTCCTCCTTTGTGGGAGCGATGGTTATGATTATGCAACACCAGCAAGCAGCACAACTCGTTCAAGACAGCCTATCAAAATGGCAATTGTTTCTCGCACGACAGCTACTCAATGTGGGCGTAGCCTTTACATTGCCATTCATAACAATTGGCTTGATGTACCTTTTTAATATCGATAGTCAAGAAAGCCTGTTGTCGATTTATCTCTTCCAATCTGTAATGTACCTTGCTTTCCTTAGCTTGGCCCAAGTATTTGTGATTGCCTTTGGGAATATGGGGATGATATTTAATATTTGTGCTCTCTCACTCCAATTAGTAACATCAGGTGTACTTGTTCCAAAAACAATGCTATCTGAAGGATACAAACAGGTCGCTGCCATGCTACCAGCCACGTATGGAGCAGATGGCTACTACACAATCATCTTTGGTGGTAGTTCTGATAATCTCCTGCAAAACAGTAGCTCCTTAGGCATCATCATCTTCGTGACACTAGCCATTGCTACGTTGATCGTCACATTTAAGCCTGCTCCAGTCCGATGATTTAATAGAAAAGAGAAGGTCTACAAGATGATGTAGACCTTCTCTTTGAGTGGTTATCCGCTACTTTTTCTCT
The DNA here is from genome assembly GCF_001043675.1 of Lysinibacillus sp. LK3. Classification (NCBI taxonomy): domain Bacteria; kingdom Bacillati; phylum Bacillota; class Bacilli; order Caryophanales; family Bacillaceae; genus Lysinibacillus; species Lysinibacillus sp. LK3. The sequence goes on along the minus strand of NZ_LDUJ01000001.1, from coordinate 370,055 downwards.
TCTATCCTTCACTTTGAGCTGGCTATCCGCTACTTTTTCTCTTCTATCCTTCAATTCTGGCGTCCTATCCGCCACTTCTCTCTCTATCCTTCAAATTGAGCGTTCTATCCGCCACTTTTTCTCTTCTATCCTTCAATTCAAGCGTTCTATCCCCCACTCCTCACATTCTTTAAAATAGCTGCTAGCTGTTGATTTAACATGGTCACGCTATCGCTGAAATCGCCGCGATACCATTGGATGATAAGCCCGATGATGGCGTTTGCTTGATAGGCACTATAATAGTCGATCGAGATATGATCCTCCATTTGATGTATGTGCTGTGTGGTAATATCGCGTTTTAGCAGGGAATAAATCCCATCAAATAGCATGTAATAGTAGGTCAGCGGGACATTTTTAGAAAAGACGATACGGTAAAACATTTTAAAGCGTTCAATATGATGAAAAATACGGATAGTATTGGGATCTAATTGATTTGTGTCCAATGTCGTGACGGCACGATAGGGTTCTTCATAGGATTGATATAAATCCTCCATTATCTCCTGAAAATATTCTTCAAAGAGCCCCTCTTTTTGCTCGTAGTGTAAATAGAAGGTTCCTCTATTGACCTTTGCTTCTCTACAAATTTCAGCAATGGAGATTTGCTCCAATGGTTTTTGGCTAAGCAATGTCAATAAAGCATCGTGGAGAGCTTGCTTCGTTTTAATAATCCTTAAATCCGTAGTACGCAATTTTTTCAACTCCTTAATAAACAGATTGTCCAAATGTGTTGATTACTCAACACATCCCATTTTTTTGCATATTGAAATCGCTTTCATCTTTATTATATGATTTTAATGAACAGATGTTCAATAAGTAAAGATATTACTATGAGGAGGTCTTTGAGATGAGATTAGAAGGTAAAGTAGCCATTGTGACAGGTGCAGCTTCAGGTATGGGGAAAGCCATTGCAGAAGGATATGCAAAAGAAGGCGCTAAGGTTGCCGTTTCAGACTTAAATTTAGAGGGTGCCCAAGCGGTTGTGGAAGGTATTCAAGCTGCTGGAGGAACAGCATTTGCCATTCAAACCAATGTCGCATCAACAGAAGACTTACAACGCTTATTTGATGAAACAAAAACGAACTATGGTCAATTAGATATATTAGTCAACAATGCAGGTATTATGGATGGTATGGAGCCAGTTGGAGAAATTTCTGATGAACGATGGGAAAAAGTATTTGCAGTGAATACAACAGCTGTTATGCGCTCTATGCGTATGGCTACCGAAATTTTCCTTGCACAAGGTCATGGTGTCTTTGTCAATAATATTTCTGCAGGTGGCTTATATGGTGCACGGGCTGGGGCTGCTTATACAGCTTCAAAACATGCGGTAGTTGGTTTAACAAAAAATACAGCCTTTATGTATGCTGATAAAAATATTCGCTGTAATGGTATTGCTCCAGGAGCAGTGATGACCAATATCGCCTCTTCTATGACAAATATGAGCCAAACAGGTGCTGCACGACAAGCATTAGGACTATCCATCAATCCGCGGGCTGGTCAGCCAGAAGAAATCGCTCAATTAGCGATCTTCCTAGGCTCAGATGAGGCTAGCTTTGTGAATGGACAAGTTATTGCTGTTGATGGTGGCTGGACAGCTTACTAATCCATAAGGAAACACGCACAGAGACATTTTCTGTGCGTGTTTCTTTCATTATATAACTTTTCGAGACGGAATCATGCTTCCAATTACTGCCCCTATTAACGCTGGCAGTATCCATCCTAAGCCAATATCATAAAAAGGTAGCATCGCAGAATAGTATTTCTCTACTGCATCCAATATACCTAACTTCGCATCTGGCACACTTTCTACCAGAGCTTTATAGCCATCAATCAGGCTAATGAAAAATGTAAAAATCATCGCTATGGCATACACTGTTTGCTTATTCTTAAAGAAGGATGAGCTTAGAGCGAGCAAGATTAGGACGATTGCTAATGGATATAAGAACATTAAAACTGGAATAGCATATTTGATAATATTGTTTAAACCAAAATTCGCAATCGTAAAGGATACAGCACACAACAGAAACACAAACCATTTGTAACTAATTTTTGGAAATACCTCATGAAAAAACTCACTACAAGATGTAATTAAGCCGATACTTGTTTTTAAGCAAGCGAGCACGATGATGACCGCCAATAAAATAGCTCCAAATGAGCCGAAATAATGATCGGCCACTGCCGCAAAGATTAAACCACCATTATCAAAAGTCCCGACAGCATTAATACTGGAAGCGCCCATATATGTTATGAGACCATAAATCAGCGTCATTAAAGCCATCGCAAAAATACCTGATGTCCATGTAGCCTTGGCAATTTCCTTACGATCTGTAATCCCTGCACTTTTAATTGCATTAATGACAACAATCCCGAAGGCTAGTGAGGCAAGGGCGTCCATCGTATTATAGCCTTCTTTAAAGCCTGTCATAAAGGCGGCATCCATATATTCACCAATTGGCTGCTGGAAATGGCCCATTGGCTTCGTAATGCTTGTAATAATTAAAATAAATAAAACAACTAAAAATGCAGGCGTTAAATATTTACCGATATAATCCATTATTTTCGCTGGATTTAAAGAAAAATAGTAGACAATCGCGAAAAATACAAAGCTAAATACAGCTAGTAGTAGCGTTGCATGCTGTGCTTGAATATATGGCTCAAACCCTACTACAAAAGGTACAGTTGCTGTACGTGGGATGGCAAAGAATGGTCCGATTGTTAAGTACAGTGCCAATGAAAAAATAATACCAAATATAGGATGAACACGATTGGCTAGATCACGTAAACCATTACTACCTGATAAGCCAATTGCCAAAATTCCGAGGAATGGTAAGCCGATAGCAGTCACTAAAAATCCGATTAATCCAAACCAAAAATTAGTCCCAGCAAATTGACCCATTTGAATAGGAAAAATTAGGTTCCCTGCTCCAAAATACAGTCCAAATAACATGGTACCAATGACTGCGTAAGTTGAAAAAGGTATTTTTTGTTGCATAATTGATGTGCTCCTTAGAAGTTTTAGACTATAGCAAATTATTTTAATCGAATGATTTTTCACTACAATTTCATCATGTTATCAAGCATTTATTATAATTACAATAGTTTTTTCGTTTATCCAGTGAGATTCAACAAAAAAAGAGCTGTCTACTGACAGCCCCTTCTTAGTTTGCAACTGACCATTCAATATGATCTAAAAATTTATAAACATCTTCATACACTTTATCGCGTTCTTTGTCCAATGTAATAATGTGGCCAGAGTTTTCATACCAAATGATTTCTTTGTCGTCTGTTTCCACAGTATTTAAAATAAAAGGTGCGCTTTCTTGATATAGGTCATCATCTAGTGAGCCTTGTAACACAAGAGTTGGTGCTTTGATCGTTGATAATTCTTCACGCGTTTCTGTTGTTAAACGTGTTACGCCGTCCAATGAATCCTTCGGTGAAATACGTAATTCATGTAATTCTGAAATAATTTGATCTTTTGATTTATTTTCAAAGTGTTTATATAAACGAGCATAGTGGTACAAACGTGTAAATAAGCCTTTTGAATTATCACGTGTAATCGGTGCACACATCGCTACACATGCTTTTACTGGGAATGTCTCTGCGACCTTTAACGAAAAGACGCCTCCAAGTGAAATCCCAACAACAGCGATTTCTTCATAGCCTTTCTTTTGTAGGAAGTTATAACCTTCTACTACATCGTTCCACCAATCTTCTGGTTTTGTTTCTAATAATGCTTCTGGTTCTACGCCATGCCCACTATAAATTGGTGCATGCACAGTATAACCTCGTTGAGATAAAAATTCTCCTAGCTTTTTCACATCTTTTGTGCTACCTGTGAATCCATGCAGTAATAGTACGGCTTTTTTGCCTCCCTCGATTGTTAGAGGTTGTGGCTTTGTTAACTTCATTTTATGATATCCCCTTCACGGAAATTAATAATTGTGTATTTTATGTGTCTATCTTATCACCCTTTATTCATAATGTACAATTTATAGTTTTTATCAAATCAATGTTTATTGTGCATGAATGATGTCAACTTAACGGCTGTACTATCACACTTTCTGCTACTTAACTTTTCCTTTCTGCTAAATAATTGCAACGTCCTTTTAAAAATTTTTTGTTACCTATACTTCCCGTCTGTTTCCCGTTATAATGCAGATAACTTAAAAATCACAAGAAAAGAGGTGAAAAAAATGGAGTGGCAACAATTAGAATATTTTGTAACCGTTGCAAAGTTAGAGCATATGACACGGGCTGCCGAAGCATTAGCGATTTCACAGCCAGCACTTAGTCGTTCAATTTCAAAGCTGGAGGAAGAATTAGGTGTACCGCTTTTCGACAGACAAGGGCGCTCGATTATGCTAAACCGATATGGAGAGCTATTTTTATATCGTGTCCAGCGCATGCGTAAAGAATATGAAAAGGCTGTTTTAGAATTACAGGAGCTTAATAATCCAGAACTTGGAGATGTATCACTCGGTTTTTTACATACACTTGGAACGAGTATTGTACCCGACTTGATTCGTGCCTTCCGTCAAAAACATCCCCATATCCGTTTTCATTTCACACAAAACTACTCCCATTCACAGTTAAAACAATTACTGGCTGGTGAGTTAGACTTGTGCCTACTAGCCGCGATCGATACAGAGCCGCCAGTTTGTTGGAAGGAATTATGGCGAGATGAGCTCTTTATAATGGTCCCAATTGACCATCCATTAGCCCATCGTAAAAGCATCAAAATGAAAGAATTGGAGCATGAAAGTTTTGTCTTAATGAAAAAAGGCTATGCATTACGCCGCTCAGCTGATCGCTTATTAAATGCTGCGGGCATTAAGCCTAAAATTTCTTATGAAGGTGATGAAGTATCGACAATCGCTGGATTTGTTGGTGCGGGGCTTGGCGTTTCCTTACTGCCCGATGATGAGGATTTAAACCCCAAAAAAATCGTTAAAATCCATGTTGAGGATATGGTATGTGAACGAATTATCGGCATGGCTTGGATAGAAAATCGTTATTTATCGCCATCTGCACGTCAGTTTAAACAATTTGTTTTTGATTTTTATGACAATAAATAATATAAAAAAGATCAAGGCTTTGGCAGCCCTGATCTTTTTTATGCTACAGTAATTTAACCTGATAGGAAAAAATATCCGTTGTATCGCCTTTCATTGCAAATACTCCCTGTTCGACGAGCGTCAGTAAGCGATACTCTACAAAATCATTTCCTACATAATGGACAAATGTTTCAAATGTCTGTGCCAAAATATGCGTAGGCATTAGCCACTCTTCATTTTGCTGTAAATGCAAATTTTTTGCACTGGCGATAATGTATGCATCCATTGCATCTTCCTCTACATGCAATAGTTCACTTTTCCATAACCGTAATGTACTTGGCTGTTCTTTAATGTTTTCCCATTCCTTAGCGAGTTGCTGACATTCTTGCACAGAGAATCGTTTTGCACTAGGGCGAAGCTTCATTAGCATTTCCGAGGAAAGCTCGCCTGTATGGCGAATGTCTAAATTGGGGTGAATACTCTTCAGATTCTCCGTTGCATCAATACCATACACCATACTGCATTTATGAATTAACTCACTCATCACATAGCGCAGTCCTATCTGTTCATGTGTGTTGTGACTATACCAAATCCACACATCCACATCACAAGGTAAATTAGCGATTTTTTTCCTCCAGTTTTCATACATCTCATCATACAATTGCTGGTCATCATCATCTAAAATATGCGTGGCTAACCAAGTTTTACGTTCTTCAAAGTTTTGAAGAGGTCCAATCGAGAGATCATCATGGACACTTAGAACTGATTCATTTCGCTGCAAACGATGTTGACGAATTGCAAGTTTCATAGAACCCTGCGTTGCTAAGCTAAAGGTAATATGTAAAATAGCCATGTCCATTCCTCCCTACTGTTTGCTGATGGCAATCTGTATCCCGATAAATGTGAATAGAATACCTTGAACTGTATTTAGTCGTTTAGCAATCGCAGGTTTACCAATAATGACTTGTCTAACTTTCCCTGCAAATATACTAAACAATGAAAATAATACAAGCGCTTGTATTAAAAATACAATACCCAAAATAAGCATTTGAAACGCCACATGTCCTTGCGATGGATTAACAAACTGTGGTAACAGCGCTAGGAAAAATAACGATACTTTAGGATTTAAAATATTCATTAATATTCCTTTTTTATATAATTTAATATAGGCTTGCGTATTTTGCTGTTGCAACGTAAAAGGGTCTCCTTTAGCACGAAATGATTGCCAAGCTAGATATAATAAATACGCTGCTCCTGCAAATTTGACGATGGTAAAAATAATGGTCGATTGATAAATTATCGCAGAAATACCAAGTACTGCTGCACTAATATGAACAAGTAGCCCTGTACACAATCCAAGAGATGTGGCAATACCCGCTTTTTTATCTTGTGTAATACTTTGGGCAAGCACAAATAAATTATCGGGCCCTGGCATAATGGTTAAAATCATCGCAGCCCCTAAAAACGCAAATAACGTTGAGATGTCCAAAACTTTCCCTTCCTTCAACTTCTTTTAAAAAACTATATACATTATACTACATGACGTTGTTCTCACTAGATGTAAGTTTATGACTTTATCCAAAACTTTTTTTAAATTTTGGTTTCACAATTTATGCTCGCTCAAGCGATACTTTTCTTCCCTAATCCATTATAATAGTAGAAACTCATGATAAACCAGATAACTTCCATAAGAGGTGATTGATAATGGCAGTAAGTGATATTGTCACGCAATATGAGGATGAGCATGGACAGGTTTACTATAAAATGAAATCCCATGACATTGAGGTAAAGGCCACACAAAACGCAGGCTTAGCACCTGTCATCACGTATTGGATGGCTGACAAAGAGATTACAGATTCCATTCGAAATTTACGCTTCAGTCCACGTGCCCCTTCTAGCTATATACAAGATTACGAAGAATTTCAAGCAATGCTTTATGCGAAAGAGCAACGGGCCATTAACCAGCTGTATGAACAAATGAGCATTAAACCCAAAAATATGTCTTCGGGGAAACAAGTCATTTGGAGTTTCTTTGTCATTGTACTGGCTATGCTTCCCCTTTTCATTGCGATTTGGTGGTTTAAATAATTGAATAAGCAACCTCTTTAGCGTTTTAGCGCATCCCTTTCTTAATTTATCAAAACTTTCAAGTAATTTGTCCATTCAGCTTGACAGACTTATAGAAGTAGTGCATCCTTTAGTCAATAGATGAGAAAACGAACGAAGACCAGTAGTTAGCCACTGCTTGAAAAGAGAGCGATGCCCATCGGCTGGAAGGCATTGTACAAGAAAGACTAATGAAACCTACTTCGTGAAACGTCCTAGCCAAACTAGGCGCAGTCTCAAGCGTTATGAGAAAAGTGGAATGTCGCATGATATTCAATGTAGGTGGTACCACGGAAGGCAAGTCTTTTCGTCCTAATTTTTAGGATGAAAAGGCTTTTTTTTATCTTGATTCAGCAATGATGGAGGTAGTGAGATGGAGAGAAAAAGAATTGTTGTTAAGATTGGTAGTAGCTCTTTAACGAATGTGAAGGGTGAAATCGATAAAGTTCGCTTAATGGACCATGTGCAGGCAATCGCCGAGTTGAAGAAATTGGGTCATGAAGTGTTGCTTGTCTCGTCAGGTGCTGTAGCGGCGGGTTTTAAACAACTAGGCTACCCTGCTCGCCCTGTGACAGTGAAAGGAAAGCAGGCAGCTGCTGCTGTAGGACAGAGCCTACTTATTCAAACGTACAGTGCCTTATTTAGTATTTACGATATCATGCCTGCACAGATATTATTGACACGAACAGATTTTTCTAAAAAAGAATGCTATAAAAATGCCTATGCGACTTTCGAAGAATTGTTAGAACGATCCATGCTACCGATTATTAATGAAAACGATACAGTGTCAATTAGTGAATTAACCTTTGGAGATAACGATATGCTTTCAGCACTCGTCAGTGGACTTGTCCACGCAGATCAGCTCATCATTTTAACAGATATCAATGGCCTTTATAATGCCAATCCCAATAAAAACCCTCAGGCAGAGCGCATTGATCGATTAGCGGCTATTACAGATGATTTGCTAAGCTTTGCGGATGGTACAGGATCAAAGGTTGGCACAGGTGGCATGGCCTCTAAGCTTCTGGCTGCCCGAACAGCGCTACGTGCAGGGGTGAAGGTATTTATCGGAACAGGTCATGGTGCACAGAAGCTCGTCGATATTTTAGCAGGACATGGTGATGGCACTTATGTGGAGCATGACGAGCTTGCTGTGTTAACAAATCATAAACAGTGGATTGCACTTACGGAAATTTCTGGTAAAATTTTTATAGATAGTGGTGCTGAACAGGCTTTAATGAATAATGGGAAAAGTCTATTACCTGCTGGCGTCTATCGTGTAGAAGGTGATTTTGTAAATGGTGATGTTGTTGAAGTCTATAGTGAGAAGGACTTACTGGGACGCGGCGAAGTACTGTACTCATCCCAAGAGCTTATCTCTGCCATGGGAAAACGGACTGATACATTGCTGAAAAGCCCTATTGAGGTAATTCACCGAGACAAATGGCTGAAAATTCAAACGAATTAAGGAGGAATGACAAATGACAAGTGAAATTCAAGAAAAAGGACAACGCGCAAAAGCCGCAAGCTACATGTTAAATATTAAAACAACCTGCGAGAAAAATGAGGCACTGAAAAAAATTGCAGAACAGCTATTAATTGATCAACCTGACATCATGGCTGAAAATGCAAAGGATTTGGCACAGGGTGAGCAGCAAGGTATTCCTGCGTCTACGTTAGATCGCATCATGCTCAATGAAGAACGGATTGCGGCAATGGCCGATGCCATTCATTTACTCATCTCCTTAAACGATCCAGTTGGTACAATTGTTGAACGCATTGAAAAAGACAATGGGCTGCGCATTGAAAAACGAATTGTGCCACTTGGTGTTATTGGTATGATCTATGAAGCTCGACCAAATGTCACGATCGATGCAGCAACACTTTCCCTAAAAACGGGCAATGCAGTTATTTTGCGTGGAAGCTCCTCTGCTAAGTTTTCTAATATGGCTCTTGTTGCAAGTATTCATCGCGCGCTTGCTAAAACATCCATCCCTACAGATGCTGTTCAATTAATTGAGGATACAAGCCGCGCAACAGCCAAAGAACTCTTCCATTTAAAAGAGTACTTAGATGTGCTCATTCCTCGCGGTGGCAAAGCCCTGATCGATTTAGTTGTCAATGAAGCGACTGTTCCTGTACTGGAAACAGGTGCAGGCAACTGTCACATTTACGTGGATGAAATGGCGGATTACATAAAAGCAGAAAAAATCTGTCTGAATGCTAAAACACAGCGTCCTTCTGTTTGTAATGCAGCAGAAAGCTTACTCATTCATCCTACTTGGTTTCAAGAACATGGCGTCCAGCTTTTAACGGCCCTTCATCATGCAGGTGTAGCCATCATCGGTGATGAGCAAGTATGTCAGCAATTTGCAGCTGCCCTTCCAGCTACGGCGGAAGATTATGCGACAGAGTTCCTTGATTTAAAAATAAGCGTTAAATTGGTGGAAAATGTCTATGAAGCGATTGAGCATATTCAATACTTTGGCACAAATCATTCTGAGGCCATCATTACAGAAGATCAATTAACCGCCGAGACGTTCTTAAACAATGTTGATGCAGCAGCAGTGTATCATAATGCCTCCACCCGCTTCACAGACGGCTTTGAATTTGGCTATGGTGCAGAAATCGGTATTAGTACACAAAAGCTACATGCCCGTGGACCAATGGGCTTGCCTGCATTAACATCAACAAAATATGTTATTCATGGCAACGGCCAAATTCGTGAATAGTTCTTATAGTTTCATAAAATAATAGAAGGAAGGTTTCGTATGAACATCTCAGCAATCATTAAACTAACAGTCTCCATGGCACTGTTTGGTTCCATCGGCTTTTTTACCGTTCACACTGGTGTTCCCGCTACAGAGCTTGTCTTTGTTAGATGCATTTGCGCAACCCTCTTTCTAGGTGGTATGTGGCTCATCACTGGTGGACATAAAACAGAGGTATGGGATAAGAAAGAAATTTTTCAAACGCTTATTTGCGGTGTCTTTATTGTGTTAAACTGGGTATTTTTATTTAAAGCCTTTGAGGAAATGTCCATTTCAATTGCCATTTCCATCTATAATTTAGCCCCCATATTTGTGTTAATTTTAGGCGCTATCTTTTTGAAGGAAAAAATGACCATTCAGGCACTTGTCGCAACAATCACTTGCTTTATCGGTAGTATTTTTATCATCGGTCTCAATAATTTTGTGTCGTTCTCAGAATTTATGCAATCTGGCTTTATCTGGGCATTACTGTCAGCAGTATTTTATGCCCTTACAATGCTAACAAGCAAAACCATCACGAAGCTTAGCTCGTATGCGTTAACCTATATTCAAACAACAGTTGGAATCGTGATACTACTGCCTTTTATCGACTTCTCGCTGTTTGATGGATTAACGTCAACCAATTGGTTTTATATACTCGGCACAGGCTTTATTCATACAGGATTTGTTTACTATTTATTTTTTGATAGTATTCGTAGCCTGTCTACGATTCTTGTCTCTGTATTGGTTTTTGTCGACCCTGTTGTCGCCATTTTACTGGATATGCTATTGCTTGATTTTATGCCAAGCTTTACGCAAACGATGGGGATCCTTCTCATTTTCGCTGGTATTTTTTATACCATTTATGTTCCTAAGAAAAAGCGACTACCACAGGAGGTCTCATAATGGGCAAGCTCTTCACAATTGGAGAATTATTAATTGACTTTACACCGACACAGCAGCACGGCTCCCTAGCCAACATTGAGCATTTTACTAAACATGCAGGAGGGGCACCTGCCAATGTAGCCGCTGTCTGTGCAAAGCTAGGACAGCAGGCGGCCCTTCTTACACAAGTCGGTCAGGATGCCTTTGGTGACTTCCTAATCAAAACGTTGCAGCAAGCAGGTGTAGATACACAGTTTATTCGTCAATCAACGGATGGTGAAACAAGTCTTGCCTTTGTTTCATTAAATGAACATGGCGAACGAGATTTTCAATTTTATCGCCGACATGCTGCAGATCTCTTATACAAACAGGAATACCTCCCCTCGCAGCTATTAACAGCGCACGATATCGTTCACTTTTGCTCTGTTAATCTTGTAGAGAGTCCTATGAAACAAGCACATCTTGCCCTTATTGAACAGGCACATCAAGCAGGAAGCCTTATATCCTTCGATCCGAATGTGCGCCTTCCTTTATGGCAGGATAAGACGGCGTGTTGTGAAACCATTTTAGCCTTTTTACCAAAAGCCCATATTGTCAAGCTTTCAGAGGAAGAACTGTTGTTTTTAACAACTCTAGAAGATGAACAGGAAGCTGTTCAAACGTTATTCAAGGGATATGTAGAAGTTATTATCATTACACATGGTGCTGCTGGGGCTACCTTATATACGAAAAAGCATCATGTGAAGGCTCCTGCTAACAAGGTACAAACCGTTGATACAACTGGGGCTGGTGATGCTTTTATTGGCGCGATTTTAAGTCAATTTCTTCATCATCAACTAACAGTAGATCAAGTGGTAGCTCATTGTGAACAGTATGCAATGTCTCTGTTATCTTTTGCAAACGGATATGCGGGCATTTCAACAACAAAGCATGGGGCAATTCCATCCTATCCTGTACTTTCATTAGATATGAATCTAGGATAAATCGAAACTTTTTGTCCTTATTGTTCGTATGTACTAGTGACAGGTCATTAAAGGAGGGCTTATATGGAATCGATGACAAAAAAACGCACAGCTGCATTTTTAATCGATACAGCTGTTTCAACAGCTGTCACGTTTGGGGTTGAATACTTCCTACGAAAAAAAGTAAAAAATGAGGCTGTTCATGCACTCGTTACGCCAACTGTGGTATTGTGGGCGCTAGAATATGCACAACTCCGTAAAAACGGACAAACGATTGGCTACAAAGCAATGGGATTGACACTCGAAAATGAAGATGGTCGTCCATTATCAGAATGTCAAATTATTAAACGCATGGCATATCGAGACACTATCAGTACGTTCGATTATCTAAAAGATCGCCAAGCCTTCGAGCAGCAGCACGGTCAACGTCTTCCTCATGATAGCTTTGCAGGTACGGTTGTAAAGAAAAAATAAAGGAAAGCTGCCTTATCGTTTGGGCAGCTTTCTTTAATTGGAACATTTTGCTAAAGTGTTAATCCGACTGAACCATTATAGAAGGTAGCATGGCATTATCCTTCAATATAAGCCTCTTTCGAGAAGTACGCTAATCTTTGGAAATAAACTGCTGTATATCATTCGATAAAATCGCGTTTTCTGACGGAAACCAAAAATAAGTAGTACCATCAAATTGTATGCCATATTGAAAAGCAATGGCATCGTCTGTATAAAGGAGTACATCATAACGGTTCGTATCCCCGTTCGGCTCAAAGGATGGGGCTGGTTTACTATTGACTAAAATTGCCTTTATATCTGCCATGTCAGACTGGTTTGTATAGCTAGCCGTTTTCCGATTGCCTTCTTCCGTAGATGAGTAGAATTCTATTTTCTTCACTTCTTCTAATGGAACCTGATCAAAATTCCGTCGCGGCGGAGCTTCAGCTCTTATCATATAAATTCGATAGCCATTAATAACCGACTGATCCTCTACCGCAATGGCATCGTCAAGACCCTTTATCGCATAAAGCTTTGTTCCCTTCTCATGGAATGCTGCATCGCCATCCTTAAAGCGATAGGAAGTTCTTTTGATATGATCTGCCACTTTAAAATCAACTTCCCCTATTTCCTTATCAATGAATGAACGATCGGCTAACGCTACTTCATATACAGCTTCATATTGCTTACCATCCCATTTGATTAAATCAACCCATTCGATGATGACTTGACTACCGCAAGCAGTCAGTAACAACAAACACATGATACAAAGGCATATCCATTTCTTCAACAACATCCCCCCTTTCAGCAGTAGACCCGAGCAACGATTAAAAAGTTACAACGTATGACGCTAAGTCTGGCATTTTCTATAATCGTGTGAATTTCGTCTGCTACCAGTATTTCTTCATTAAAATATGGGGGATGCCACAATCCATAAATTCTTCACCTTCACGCTGATAGCCTAATTTTTCATAAAAGCCTTCTGCATAGGACTGAGCATTTAATTTTGCTTTTGTTAGCCCTTTATCTCGAGCAATTTGCTCTAGGCCCACAATAACTTCCTTACCAAGGCCATATTTGCGGTATTCTTCTAATATACAAATACGCTCCAATTTGCCATAGTCCTCTACAACTCGAAGTCTCCCTGTTCCAACAGGTTGCTCATTGTAATACACCAAAATATGATCGCATGGAGTATCCAGTGCATCAAATTCATCATATTCTTCTTCCTCAGGGACTTGCTGCTCTTCAATAAAAACGCTTCGTCTAAAATCAAACGCTGTTTGTAATTCTGCTTCAGTTGTCACTTTTTTTATAGTCATTACTATTCCTCCTAGTTTCTCCTGCCTTATCATCTTCTCTAGGTGCAATTTCACTTTGAAGATGATAGTATTAGTATAGAATGATTTTTATTGCAATTACAACAAAAATCTCAGGAGGATCGAACATGAAAGAAATCTTACGTGAAATAGGTGCCATAGCACGGGCATTAGACTCGATAAGCAATATTGAATTCAAGGAATTGGATTTGACAAAGGGGCAATATTTATATGTCATCCGTATTTGTGAACATCCAGGTATTATTCAAGAGAAAGTCGCAGAGCTATTGAAGGTAGACCGTACAACGGCTTCACGAGCTATTCAAAAATTGGAGACCAAAGGCTTTATTGAAAAACGAATTGAACAAGGTAATAAGAAAAATAAATTACTTTTTCCTACAGCTAAAAGCATGGACATCTACCCTTTTTTAAAACGGGAGGGCGAATATTCCAATGCTCGTGCGCTTGAGGGGTTTTCTAATGAGGAGATTAACTGCATTCACAGTCTTCTAACACGTGTGTTGCATAACATCGAAATTGACTGGGAAGAGGTGAAGAAAGGGCATAAACGACAGTATTAAAGGCGATTCCTCGTGTTTTTCGCACATTTGGAATCGCCTTAGGCTAGACATTGGCTGCAAATACTCGTTTTAATACAGCAACCATAAAATCAAAGTCCTCGTCTGTACAGCACAGCGGCGGACTTAACGTAATGATATTATTGAAGCCTTCAACTGTATCACCATTTCTTCCAATAATTAAGCCATTTGCTTGACAATCAGCCATGATTTTCGCGATTAGCTCAGGCTTAGCAGGTGTTTGAGATTGTTTATCTTCGACCAGCTCGATGCCAATGAGTAACCCAAGCCCACGAATATCGCCAACGAAAGGCAGCTCTAATAGGTCTTGCAAATCATGTAGGAATTGAATACCCAAATCTCTTGCTCGCTGCACAAGTCCTTCCTCCTCCATGATTTTTATATTTTCTAAAGCCACTGCACAAGCTGCTGGATTGCCCCCAAACGTATTGATATGGCGAAAATGACTATAGCCGTCCGTCTCTTTAAATTTTTCATAAATGTCTTTCCGTATAGCTGTAATGGATAGTGGTAGGTAGGCACTCGTTAATCCTTTCGCCATGGTAATGACATCTGGTCGAATATCAAAATGCTGATGGCCAAATAGCTTACCTGTCCGTCCGAAGCCACAAATGACTTCATCCATGATGAGTAATACTCCATGCTTTCTACAAATGCGCTCGACTTCTTTGACATAAGTTGGATGTGGAATAAGCACTCCACCACCCGTGATGAGTGGCTCCATAATGACAGCCGCAATGGTTTCTTTTTGCTCCCAAATAATTTTTTCTTCCATTTCTCGGGCAAGTGCTAGGCTGTATGCCTCAATTGACTGCCCTTTTGGACGACGATAGTGATCAGGTGGAGCAACATGTAAGAAGCCCGGTGTCAGCGGCTCGTACTTAAATTTACGTAATGCCTGACCTGTAGCTGCTAATGCCCCAAGTGAACTGCCATGATAGCCCCGATAACGAGCAATGATTTTGTAGCGGTTCCCTTCCCCATTTTGTTGATGGTATTGACGTATTAACTTAAACGCTACTTCATTCGCATCTGAGCCACTAGTGGAATAAAACATCATATAGTCATCCTCAAGTAAGCTGTTTATTTTTTCAGCGAGCCTGATGGCAGGTTCATGGCTTTGTGTTAAAGGAGCATAGCAAAGCTTTTTTAGCTGCTCATACGCAACCCTAGCAAGACGCTCACGCCCATACCCTACATTCACTGCCCATAAGCCTGACATGCCATCTAAAAAGCGATTGCCTAAACTATCTGTAATCCATGCCCCTTCTCCCTGCTCAATAATGGGAGGTGCTTTGTCGTTATAGATAGACATGTGATGCCAAATGTTTTCATGATCTTTTTGCTGTAAAGTATGTGTAAACTGATCGTTTCGCTCCATATCATGACCTCCAATCGTGTATCATCGGTGTCTTTTTGTCTATCACCATTTTCCCTATTAAGCTAGTTAATATTGAAATTTTCTGATTTCTCTAACATAATGAAATAGACATTGTACATTCGAAGGGCAGGTGCTAATTGATGTCGAAACATCCTCTACTCGTACGTGATGTCCTCAAGCGCAAGCATTTTGAATCGGCGAAGCTTATTGCAGGGCAGCACGGCCTAGATCGCCAAGTATTGTGGACACATATATTAGAAATTAAAGATTTTGAAACCTTAATCAATGGTGGTGAATTAATTTTAACCACGGGTGTCGGTTTACAGCTAGAACGAGAAACACAAATAGCCTACTTACAAAACCTTATTCGTAATGAGGCAGCTGGTCTTTGTATAGAAATTGGCGACTATTTTGACCATGTTCCCGTAGAATTGATTGCCATGGCAAATGCCCATCATTTCCCTATCATCATCTTTGAGGAAATTGTACGATTTATTGATATTACGCAAGATTTGCACACGTACATAATTAATCAACACCAGCAGGCACTTACACAGCTAGATACACTATCCAAAACTTTTATGGAATTATCATTAATGCCAAATGGTATTTTAAAAATATTACAAGTGCTCCATCAAGATACAAATGCTCCCTTTCTATTTGTTTCAGAAGATACAAAAAGCTTTTATTATCCTATGGAGGCTAAAAAATATTTACGTGTCATGGAGGAGCATTGTCAGCAGTTAGAACTACAAGAGCCCTTGCACCTTCTATCCTTGGGTAAAGACCATTTTGTCATTATTCCTGTTAATGGACTTGGACAAGTGTGGGGCTATTTATGTATGCATTCTGAACTGCCAAAGCAGAGTGATTACACCTTGTTAAATCTTGAACGAGCAACTATGTCAATTGCCCATATTTTAATGCGTAACCGCATGCTTCAGGAGCGACAGCAAAGCCGGGAAGATGAATTCATACTAGCCTTAATTCAAGGTCAGCCAGTAGATATTCAATACTACCAAAGCTATTTACCAATCGAAAGTCGTAATTTATTTTACCGAGTCGTCGTGTTCAATCTACATGATGAAGCCAATACTGTACCTGAAGAAGAATGGCAGGAAATCCAGCTACAAAATGCCATGTATGTTCGTTCGATTCTGAAAAAGCTTGGATTTTTCCCTACTGTTTCAGTAAGACAGCACGAGATAATTATTTTAGCCTTTTTCATTGCCGCAGATTATATGAAAGACAATCGCGACGCTTTTGATCAAGCAATTTCACAAATCATTGCAAGAAAAGCAGCACAATTTTTTGAGCAACTTACCCTTAGCTGTGGTATTAGCAATGTCTATCAAACGATCGAAAGTGTTCATCTGGGCTATAAGGAAGCCAAATCAGCCATCCAAATGCAGCATCATCAATTGACGAGCTCCATCTATTATAAGGATTTAGGTGTTTATCGATTGTTATTACAGCAGGATCAAACAGCTCTCTTACAATTTGTAAAAGATTATTTACAGGAAATTTTAGTATTAGATCAAAAAAGTAGCCATGATTTATTTCAAACATTAGCTGTTTATCTGTCCTGTAATGGAGCTAAAAATGATACAGCAGAACAGCTGTTTATTGTCCGTCAAACACTTTACAAACGAATAGAACGCTTAGAAAGTATACTAGGTGCTGATTTTTTACAAGCTCCCCATCGCCTCAATATTGAGATGGCTGTTAAGGCATATGAACTGTTGCAAAAGACAGCACCTGATCTATTACGATTTTGAACGCGGGTCCATAAAATCTCGTAAAGCATTACTGAGCATATATAAGCCTAAAACAAGAATCGTAATGGCTCCTCCAGGGGCATACGTATACCAAGGGGCACCGATTAAATAGGCTTGTGAATCTTTTAACATTCTGCCCCAGCTAGGGTTTGGTGGCTGTACCCCAAGCCCTAAATAGCTCAGTGCTGCCTCGGCTAACATTGCTGTCGCAAAAGTCACGGTTGCTGCCACAATAATTTGCGACGAAATGTTTGGCAAAATATGACGAAACATGATGCTATAAGGCTTAACACCAATTAATTTCGCTGCCAGCACATATTCCGAGTCACGTTGTTGCACAAAGCCACTGCGGGCAATCCTCGCAATAGCAGGTATCGCGATAATCCCCAGCGCTATCGCTGTATTCGTTATTCCTGGGCCGAATACTGCTACAAGCATTAATGCTAAGATGATTCCTGGAAAGGCCATTAAAGCGTCCATCGTACGCATAAATATTTCATCGACCCAGCCACCAACATAGCCTGCAATTCCGCCTATGAGAATACCAAATATCGTTCCAATCGCAACCGTTAATAGACCCACGGCAAAGGCTGTTTGTGTCCCCTTCATAATGCGACTAAAAATATCTCGCCCAAATTCATCTGTTCCAAACATATAGGCACCACCTGGACCACGCAATTTTTCAGGTATATTCATCGCGTTGACATCATGGGGTGTATAAAAAAAGCTAACAATCATGACGAGCAGAAAGCCAACAATGACGAGGAGACCAATGACTAAATTGATTTTTTTAGTATAGCGCTGTAATTGTTTCATGGTAGTCACCTCTTAACGTAATCGAATTCTAGGGTCCAACACAGAATATAAAACATCGACGATAAAATTAATCATGACGACAGCTACTGTAATATACATAACGATCCCTTGTACGAGTGGAAAATCACGATTACTGATAGCCGTAATCAATAACTGACCAATCCCTGGCAATGAAAACACCTGCTCCACAATAATCGTTCCTGCCACAACCTCCGCCATAATCAACCCAAAAACCGTCAATATCGGAATCATGGAATTTTTCAAAACATGCTTATACATTACATTTTGTTCAGACATCCCTTTACTGCGTATCGTACGGACATAATCGAGCTGGACCTGCTCCAAAATGGCTGTACGAACATAACGAAAATTCACCGCAATTTGCGGAATCGCAATCGTTAAGGCTGGAAGTATTAGGGTACTGAGCGCCCCTGCTACACTTTGTGTCCAAGGTATATAGCCACTAATTTTAAAGAAGCTGAACTGTAGGCCAATGTAAAGAATAAGCATCATCCCTAGCCAAAAGGAAGGCACTGCCATACCGATCTGGGTTACAGTCGATAATGACACATCACTTAATTTATTTTGTCTTCTTGCTGCAAACATCCCTAAAGGTAATGAGATGATTAAGACAATGATAAGGGTGAGTCCTGCTAATGACATGGTGACAGGAAGTCGATCAAATAGTAATTCTTTTACTGGCATGGAAAATCGAATGGAATTCCCTAATTGCCCTGTCAATAAGCCCTTCATCCAATCCACATATTGTTCATAAAGAGGACGATCCAAGCCAAGCTCAGATCGTAAATTTTCAATTTGAGTGGGATCCGCCTCTGTTCCTAGCATTGTGCGAACTGGATCACCAGGTAAAATTTGAAAAACACCAAATGTAATAATGGATACTAGAAGGATGGTTGTTATTAACAGGATGATTCGACGTAGGATATACATCATAAGCACTCATCCCTTTCTAGTTTGAAAACTTGACCTCTGACATATCGTGGAACCAGAATGGATAGCTCTTGAGCCCCGTCACCTGTTTGTCAGATCCCCAAACGATTTGATAATCCGCAATATACACTGCTGTTGCCTGCTCAGCTAATATTTCCTGTGCACGATGATAGTACTCTATTTGCTTGGCTTGGTCGGTTTCCTTTAAAACATCAGCCATAATTTTGTCGTATTCTTCATTTTTAAATAAGAAGAAGTTTTCACTATCGTTTGTAGAAATGTAATCATTCAACACTTCAAAAGCAGATGCACGACCTGTTAAGTCAATCGTTGTCATTGCATAGTCACGACCAAAGTAAACGCGATCTAGCCAAATTCCCCATTCCACTACTTCAATTTCTACATCAATTCCGATCTCTTGTAGATTAGCTACGACAATTTGTGCAATATTTGAGTAAATATCATTGTGTGAAGACACTGTAATTTTTGTTTTAAAGCCATCCGGATATCCTGCTTCTGCTAATAACGCCTTCGCTTTTTCCACATCTCGCTCATACATGCTTTCTAAGCCCTTCTTTTGGAAATCGCCCATCGCTGGACTCATATTAGAGCCAAGTGGCACAGCATAGCCTGCAAACACAGAGTCAATAATATCGGCTTTACTAATTGCGTAATTGATTGCTTGACGAACCTTCACATTGTCAAATGGTGCCTTTGTTTCGTTAAATGTAACAATAAGAGAAGAGTTATTATTTTGGTGTGATAAATTATAGCTTCCCTCTACCTCGCTCACACGGTGCCAAGGAACACTCGTTAAATCAACTTCGTTTGCCATTAAGCTCATAATGGCTGCCTGATCATCTGATTGGAAGGCAAAGGTTACTTTATTCAAATAAGGTAATCCTTCTTGCCAATACTGTTCATTTTTCTTAAGCTCTAAATTTGTACCTGGTGCATATTTCACAAAGGCAAATGGACCTGTACCAATTGGATTTTCATTATGCTTCCCATCATTGCTCTTTGGAATAATAGCTGATTGTCTGCCTGTTAATGAATACAAGAAATTTGAATTTGGCTCTTTTAGCTTAATCACAAATGTACTTGCATCAGGCGCCTCTGTAGATGCTACATTATCAAAGCTATTGGACATTTTTTCCCCACCATTTTTCCCCATTAAACGGTCAAAGGAATATTGAATATCCTCCATCGTTAAATCATCACCATTATGAAACTTCACACCTTGGCGAATTTTAAACGTATAGGTTAAGCCGTCCTCAGAAATTTCATAGCTTTCAGCAAGTCCCTCCTTTAAGGAGCCATCCGTTTCAGGAGCCATTAGCCCCTCAAAGATATTTAGAATCATTTGATAAGAAATGGACGCTGTCGCTTTATGTGGATCTAAAAAATCTGGATCATCATTCACACGTACAACAATTTCCTGTGGAGCATCTGTTGCCGCTTGACCATCTGTAGTACCTGAAGTAGTCGTCGTTTTCTCTCCATCACTTGAACACGCTGCCATAACGATTGACATTAACACTGTTAGTAGTATTAATCCGCTTTTTTTCCATTGCATGGCTGTTCCCCCTTTTTCTAAGTGCTTGTCTTTTGAATGCTTGTATAACTCTCAACATCCGCCAATCGTTCAGCGGCTTTAATGCCAGCCAGAATTGCTTCCTCCATCACCTTTGTCGCTAGCTGGCCTAAATAATCAAGTGCATAGGATTGATCCCCTGTACCAAGCACAAAAATCGTATCGCCATCCAGCATTGTATGAACAGGATAAATCGTGCGTGCTAAGGCATTTTGCGTAAGCTGCGCAATCTTTTTAGCCTCAGCCTTCGTTAGCTTGGCATTCATTGCTACAACACCAATGGTTGTATTTGTACCCGCTAAAGCCTCTGATTGTGCATGTTGCTCTAAATAGGCACAGCAATCCACCCATTGACCAGAATGCGTATCTCTTGCTCCAGCTAAAATTTTCCTCGTTGTAGGGTCCTTGACATCTCCAACTGCATTGACAGCCACGATAGCACCTGCTACAAGACCATCTTTTCCCGCATAGGAAGCACTACCAAGCCCACCCTTCATTGCAAATTCTGGACCAGCTAATTTGCCTACAGTTGCTCCGTAGCCTGCGCCTACATTGCCATTTGGAAATGAGCCAACTTGTGCCGCTTGTGCCGCTTCATAGCCCATTAGTGCTGTAGGTCGTGCATGTGGATCACCGATAAACAAGTCAAAGAGTACAGCACTTGGTACAATCGGTATTTTCGCTACTCCTGCATCTACCCCAATCCCTTGCTCCTCTAAAAATTGCATGACGCCTGTAGCAGCATCTAACCCAAACGCACTACCCCCAGCTAAACAAATAGCATGAACTCGGTCAATTTCATTGATGGGATCTAACGCATCTGTTTCACGAGTACCTGGTGCAGAGCCTCGAACATCCACTCCACAAACTGCTCCGTTTTCCATTACTAGCACCGTACAGCCTGTGATGCCCTCCTTGTTCTCGCGATGTCCTACCTTAACACCTGGCACATCCGTTATATTGCCAAACATTCTTCACACCTCACTTTTTAAATAATTATAATTTTCTGATTTTTCATCATATAAAAAACAGGCTACTCGTTGATGATCATTTTCATTGTGAAGCTTCGGTCTCTCCTGATGGCATCTTTCCATCACATGCGGGCAACGTGTATGAAAGACACAGCCAACAGGTGGATTCATCGGACTTGGTAACTCGCCCTGTAAAAGTATTTCTTGCTTAGGCTCATCAAAATTAACAACTGGTATTGCAGATAGTAATGCTTGTGTATAGGGATGCAACGGATTGGCATATAGCTCCTTCTTTGTCCCAATCTCTACTACTCTACCTAAATACAGCACTGCCACACGGTCACTAATATGCTTCACAACGCTTAAATCATGTGAGATAAATAAATAGGTTAATTGAAATTCATCCTGTAAATCCATCATGAGATTGAGCACTTGTGATTGCACCGACACATCCAATGCTGAAACGGGCTCATCGGCTATAATGAATTCTGGATGAATCGCTAATGCCCGTGCAATCCCAATACGCTGCCGCTGCCCACCAGAAAATTCATGTGGAAATTTATGCATGGCATCCTCAGGTAGCCCTACCTTTTGTAATAGCTCCTTCACACGCTCTTTGCGTTGCTCCTTCGTCAAGGTTAATTGTAGCTTCATCGGCTCTTCGATTATAGAACCGATTCGCATCCGAGGATTGAGAGAGGCAAAGGGATCTTGAAAAATCATTTGCATTTGATTGCGGTAACTTTGTAGCTTATTCCCCTTTAAATGCTGGATGGGTTGTCCTTTATATAGCACTTCGCCTGCTGTTGGTTCAACGAGCTTTAAAATTGTTCGCCCAAAGGTGGATTTTCCTGAGCCTGATTCACCAACAATTCCAAGTGTTTCCCCTCTATAAATCTCAATCGAAATATCATCAACCGCTTTTATGACCTTTTTCTCTTCCTTCATCGATTTACGCTTCACAGGAAAGTAGGCTTTTAAATGATTAATTTCCAGCAAAACTTCTTTCTCTGTCATGAGCCAGCTCTCCTTTCTCCGTGAATAAATGACAGCGTACCTTATGTGCCTCCTGAATGTGATGAACAGCAGGTTGCTCCTGATGACAATGTGCCAGCGCATGGGGACAACGTGGCGCAAAGCGACAGCCGTCAGGTAATGCATACGCAGGTGGCACAGTACCAGGAATCGATGGTAGCCTTTTGACATCTGTTTCAAGGCTTGGCATCGTCTTTAAAAGCGCTGTGGTATAAGGATGCTGTGGATTTAAAAAGAGCTCTCTTACTGGGGCCTCCTCGACAATCTGTCCCGCATACATCACCATAACGCGGTCAGCTGTCTCTGCAACAACGCTCATATCATGGGTAATGAATAAAATGGCTGATCGATGCTCTTCCTTCATTTTTAGCATCAGCTTTAAAATCTGTGCCTGAACCGTGACATCAAGTGCAGTAGTTGGCTCATCCGCAATCAATAGCTGCGGATTATTCGACATTGCGATGGCAATCATAACTCGTTGTCGCATCCCGCCTGAGAGTTGGTGAGGATATTCAGCGATGACCTTTTCTGCATTCGCAATCCCGACTTCTTTTAATAGCTGTAGCGCTTTATTCCATGCCTCTTTTTTCGATACCTTTTGGTGTCTTCGTATGCCTTCAATCATTTGATTGCCAATCGTAAAAACGGGATCTAAAGAGGTCATGGGCTCTTGAAAAATCATACTAATTTCATTGCCTCGTATACGGCTCATTTCTTTATTTTTATAGGTAAGTAGATTTTTACCGTTTAAAGTGATAGAACCTGACGTAATTTCTCCTGGAGGTATAGGCAGCAACCGCATAATGGCTAAGGATGTAATACTTTTGCCACTTCCCGATTCACCAACCAGTGCAACGGTTTCTCCTTTATGAATAGTAAAATTCACATCTTCCACAACTTTTGCCTCTTTGCCATTTTTTAAATGGAATTTAATTGATAAATGATTGACCTCTAAAAGCACATCTTTGTCTTTTGGCTGTTCCATATGCGTCCCTCCATCTCAGTGTTGATTAGGTGGTGCATAGCGTATAGCGATATTTTTCATTTGCGTATAGTTTCGCAGTGCAACAAAGCCCTTCTCTCGACCAATTCCGCTTTTTTTATAGCCTCCAAATGGCATTTGAATGCCTCCAGCAGCCCCATAATTATTGACAAATACTTGTCCCGCCTGCACACGACTTGCCACATAGTGAGCCGTATCGATATTTTGTGACCAAATGCCCGCCACTAGGCCATAGTCCGTACTATTGGCTAATGCAATGGCCTCCTCTACAGTCGAAAATGTCAAGACGGTTAACACTGGACCGAAAATTTCCTCCTGAGCTAATGGATCATTTGGATCAACACCATCAAGTATAGTTGGCTGAACATAAAAGCCGTTCTCATAGCCTGCCAATGTCAATGGTTCCCCACCCGTCACAACATAGCCATCTACCTTTGCTTGCTGTAATAATGCAGTGATTTTTGTATATTGTTGTTCATTCAGTAACGGTCCCATCTCCATATCTGCTTCACCTGGTCCTACTTGGATCACTTGGAACCTTTGGGCTAATCGGGAAATGAAGGACTCTTTTATTCGTTCCTCAATGAGTAAACGTGCCCCTGCTGAACAAGTTTGACCAGCATTTTGAATAATCGCACGTACAACTCCCTCTAATGCCTGCTCCATGTTAGCATCCGCAAAAACAATATTAGGAGATTTACCACCAAGCTCTAATGTCACAGGCACAACATTTTCAGCAGCCGCCTTCATCACCGCAATTCCTGTGGGAACAGAACCTGTAAACGTAATATGATTAATATCGGGATGTGAAGTTAAATAAGGACCAACTTCTCGTCCCAAGCCCGTAATATGCTGGAAAATCCCTTTCGGCAACTTATCGGCGAACCATTCTGCAATGGCATGTGTTGTTAGCGGTGTATCCTCCGCACTTTTCACAATGACTGCATTACCAGTTGCTATAGCGGCTGCTACACTTCTTGCCGTAATTTGAATCGGATAATTCCATGGCACAATATGTACCGTAATGCCCACTGGCTCTAGCACTACTGCATTTAAAAGCCCATCCTCAATCGGAATTGTATCTCCCATCACCTTATCCGCTGCACCACCATAAAATTCAAAATAGCGTGCCGCTGCTTCAATATCTGCTCTTGCCTGTGATAAGGGCTTTCCTACATCCCGACATTCTAGCAAACTCCATTCCTCTGCATGCTTACGAATATAATGTGCAAATTCGATCAATAACTGCCCACGTTCATAGGCTTTCCATTGACGCCAGTCCTCACGTTCAAAGGCTACACGGGCTGCACGTACTGCCTCTTCTACATGTTCTTTACTCGCGTTGCTAATTTGTGCAATCACTTCACCCGTTGAGGGATTCTTAACATCGAGGTATGTCTGAGCATCACCGTGAACCCACTCACCATCTATCAACATAGGAATTTTTTTCATTGTACCCCTCCTATAATCCACGGCCACCATCTACATGTAATGTCGTTCCTGTGACCATACTTGCTGCATCTGATAGTAAATAACTAACAGCTCCTGCTATATCTGCTGGCTTCACTAATCGTCCTAATGGCACAGATTGCACAAAGACACTTTGCTTCGTCTGCTCTACGTCTGCACCCTGTGCGGCAAATTGACCAAGCATTTGTGTGTCTGCTGGTCCTGGATGAATCGTATTAACCCGAATTTGACTAGATGCTAGTTCAATTGCTAGTCCTCTCGTAAAGCTCTCTGCTGCACCCTTCGATGCAATATAAGCCTGTAAGCCCGGTCTTGGTCGCACTGCTGAAATCGAGGCAATTGTAATAATAGAACCCCTTTGCTGTTTTTTCATAAAAGGGACAACTGCCTTTGTCGTGATAAATAAACTTTTCACATTAACATCCATTAAACGATTCCATTCATCCATTGTGACCTCTTCAATCGGCGTAGCTGACTGGGCAATTCCCAGTGCATTAACAAGACCATCTATTCTGCCATACTTATCAAAAACCTGCTGGCAGATGTCTTGCACACGTTCCTCCTGTAACACATTGACTTCAAAGCATTGAAGGGCATCCTGTGTAATATCTGATAAGGCATCTATGGATAGATCAAGTCCAATAACTCGATTGCCCAGCTTTAATTGCTCGTGAATAATGGCCTTTCCCATACCGCCTCCTGCACCAGTAACCACAATCACCTGTTGCTCAACTGCCATGCTAAACACCTCCTGCTGTTAAAGTTCTATTAATAATTTCCTGACAAATCGCATCGCCCATTTGTGCTGTTGTCGCTTGTCCACCAATATCTGCTGTTTTCACAACGCCTTCCTGCAGCACAGCTGTAATGGCTTTAACAATGAGCTGTTCTAAATCTGGTCTGCCTTGATGGCCAAGCAGTAAGGCAAGCGACCAAATTTGAGCGATTGGATTGGCAATGCCCTTGCCTGCAATATCTGGTGCTGAGCCATGAACAGGCTCAAACATCGATGGAAAATCCTTTTCGGGGTTCAGGTTGGCTGATGGTGATAGACCAAGTCCTCCGACAATAGCAGAGCCTAAATCGGATAAAATATCGCCAAACAAATTGGACGCTACCACCACTTCAAAATTCTGTGGTCGTTCTACGAAATAGGCGACGAGTGCATCGATATAAATGGATTCGAGCTGTAGTGCTGGTGAACTTTGCTTCACCGCTTTGCTTGTATGCTCGTCCCAGAATTTCATCGAATGAATAATGGCATTCGATTTTGTCGCACTTGTTATTTTGGTTTTACCGTGTTGCTTCGCATATTCACAGGCAGCATGGACAATCTTTTCAATCCCAATGCGCGTCATGATTGTATTTTGAATCGTCATTTCCTGCGGCTGCTGTTGGTACAGTCGACCACCACTGTCAGAATATTCACCCTCTGCATTTTCACGGAAGATCACAAAATCAATTTCTTTGCCGTTAGCCAAGGGCGACGCTATCCCAGGTAGTGATTTAATAGGACGGAAATTCACATATTGCTGGAAATGCTTTCGAATGGGCATAATTAATTCCCAAACGGTAACATCATCAGGCACACGAGCATCGCCAATAGCCCCAAATAAAATCGCATCATATGTTTGAAGTGTTGCCAGTGCATCATTAGGCATCATACAGCCATGCTGTACGTAGTAATCGGAGCTCCAAGGAAAGATGGTTGTTTCAATTTGTAAGGAGCTATGTTGTTCTTGCAAACAATTTAAAACTTTTAACGCTTCCTGCATAACCTCTTTTCCTATGCCATCTCCTGGTATTACTGCTATTTTGATAGCTGTCATTGTGCATCACCCGCCAAAAATTTTAATGCTGCTAAACGGTAAATGGCCGTTGTTTCTGCCAATTCTTCAATGTCCACATACTCATTGATTTGATGAGGAATTTCTCGATCTCCTGCTCCAACCGTTACAATTGGAATACCATGCACATGAAGAAACGTCCCATCTGTCGCGCCTGGAACACCATTATATTTTGGTTCCTTCTCTGTTACCTCTGCCACAGCCTCATATATTGCCTGTACAACAGGGTCTTCCTTCGCTGTTGCTGTTGCAGGTCGGTTATCAAGAACCGTCAGTTCTACTTTGAAATCAGGATCATCTGCTTGTAATCGTTTAATAATTGCTTCAATCTTGCCCAGTAGTTCATCATGGTCCTGCGCAGGCACCGTGCGAATATCGAGTGTTGTCATACAGTGATCGGGAATGACATTGATTTGTGCATCTCCCTTTACAGGCGCTCGTAAAATCGTTGGTGTAATAGATGGCCAATTCAGCATTGGATCACGCCCTAATCGTGCTTGCTCCTCTTTTTCCAATTTTTCAAGCTCTACGATGAAACGTGCCATACGCCAGTTAGGATTAATGCCACTCCACGAAATCGCACCATGCGCCATTTTACCGAAAATATCTACCTGTAAACGAATAGCCCCGCGTTGTGCAATACACACATTATTTTCCTGTGGCTCACAGATAATCGCACCATCCACACCATCGGCCCAGCCATTTTTAATAAAATGCTTAATGCCTAGCATAAGCCCTTCTTCATCACATGGAATACATAAAATAATTTTGCCCGTAAACGCCTCTTGATCTAGTAGCAATGACTGACAAGCTGTAATCATACAAGCAAGATTCCCTTTTGTATCATTCGTTCCCCTGCCATACATACGCCCATCTACAATTTCTGCTCCAAATGGATCATAGGCCCAAGCCTCTCGATTGCCCTCTGTCACCACATCCGTATGTCCTTCGAAAAGTAATGTTTTCCCAGGCTTGCCCGAATCAATAATACCAATGACATTTGGTCGCCCTGGCAAAACCTCCTCGATATGCGTCTCGATGCCAATATCTCGTAAATACGCCGCTACAAAAGTCGCCACCTCTTGCTCATTGCCCTTCGGATCGTTCTCACGGTAAACGCTTTCAATGCGCACGAGCTTCTGTGTTAAGGCGATCACCGTCTCACGATCTCGCACATACGATTTTGTTGTCTTTAAACTAGTTACTGTCATGCAAAGGACCTCCTATTTTTAAAGAATATTCTGAATTTATGTTATTTTAACATTGTCCTTTCTCTATGAAACTAGACAATATGTTAATGATTCAAAGAACGCCTTTAACTTTTTGTTTAGCAATGAATCACTAGAAAACAACATTTTTTTCTGTTTTATACGGTTTTTCGATCAATTCATCGAATGCAAGAGAGTATTGTTTTTGATTTTCAGGTGGTTAGATAATTATAGTTTGGAAGAGGGAACACTTTTTTGAGTGGGATTTCTTTAATTTGGAGAAAGAAGTTTTTGGTTCTTTGGAGCGGTTCACCCTTTTTAAGAGCGGGTCCACACTTCTTTGGAGTGGTTCGCTCACTCTTGGAGAGGACCTATCACCATTCAGAAGCACCTTACCCATTTATTAGGGCGAATGCCAACCATTACAAAATAGAAAAAACCAGCATTTGCTGGTTTTTCCTGATTATTGTTGACGGGATTCGGTCATTTGCTTCCAAACCGAGCCTTTTGCTTCCTCGCCTTGTTCGATACGGGCAATGGCCATTTTCACTTGTAGCTTCACTTCGAATTCTTTGTCATCTTCGGCAGCCTTCAATGCTGGTAAGGACTGTTCTGTGCCGACCTCATATAAATACATGGCTGCGCGCCAGCGAACCAATTTGTTTTTGTCCTGTAAGGCTTGCAGCATGGCTTCTTCAAATTCTACAAAGCCCAGGTCACTCATGCAGTCACCTGCTGTTCGACGTACTGCTGCACTTTTATCTTGTAGGGCTCTTTCTAAATAAGGGACAACTGCCACATCCTCAATCATGCCTAAGTACACCGTCGCTAGTCGACGGATAGACATTTGTTCATCCTGTAAGGCTAAATCTAATAGCGGTAGATCGTCTAGCTCAGGATCAGCCATTTGATCAAGCAGTTGGAAGCGTTTCTCCCATTCAGGTTGCTTGAACTGTTCTACTGTCACTTTGAGTTTGTCCGTTTTCACAGCGGCTTTTTCACCATCATTATTGATAGCTGTGACAATTTCTGCTAAACGGTCAGCAGAATAAGTGACATCAATCTCCTGTTTGATTGTTTCAGCAATTTCCTCCAGCTCACCGTAGCGAACCCCATAATCAATCCACTTACGTTGGAAAATATAGTTTTCATCTACTGCTGACTCAATAATTTGATTAAAAGCATCGACAAAACGGTCTCCGCAGCTAATACGATATTCACGTTGGTTATCAAAAACTTTTACTTGTAAAGGCACCTGCTTGTAAAATTGTACATGGACATAAACCTCTCCATAAAATTCATTGGCCACAACCGTTTCTTCTTGTGTTTGGACATCTTCCCCTAACACTTGACGAATACTTGCTAGAATGCCTTCCCATGCATATTTAGCATTACGCTCAACAGCAAAGAAATCGGCTACATGGTAAACGCCCTTTACTCCCTCAATCGCTAAAATAGCAGCCGCTTCGCCTGTTGCTTCGTCTTTATTATCCTTTGTAAAATTATAGCTCTTCCCGAATGGTAGCTCTGTATCAACAACAATCTTCATAGAATTGGGACTTGGCGTCGGTTCAATGGTAATAATCTTCATGTCTATCGCTCCTTATCCGTTAACTATTTCATCTAAATACGACCATCTTTCAATTAGATGCTCATACTGTGCATTTAGCTCATCCAACTTAGCTGTTAATTCCTGTAGCTTGGTAAAATCTGAGCCTGCATTGGCGATTCCTTCTTCGGTTTCCATAATAGCAGTTTCTGTTTTCTCTATCTCGTCTGCAATCGTTTCCCATTCTTTTTGCTCTTTAAACGATAGCTTTTTTTTGTCTGATTTTGGCTTTTCTGATTTGGCCTTTTCTACTTTTGGCGTTTCTACTTTGACAGTAGCTGTCTGCTCACGTTTCTCCAGATACTCACTGTATAGATCCAGTGTTTCCTCTACTTGTCCCTGACCATCTAGTATCCATAGCTTTTTCGCAATACGGTCGAGGAAGAAGCGATCATGGGAAATCGTGATAACCACGCCTGGGAAATGCTCGATGAAATCCTCTAGCACACCTAATGTTTCAATATCTAAATCATTCGTTGGCTCGTCCAATAATAAGACGTTTGGTTGCTCCATCAATAAACGTAATAAATGAAGACGCTTGCGCTCACCGCCCGATAATTTTCCAATTGGAGTACCATGAGCATGCAACGGGAATAAAAAGCGCTCCAGCATTTGAGCAGCTGAGTAACGGACACCCTCTGCATCGGTAATATCATTTGAAGCCTCACGTATATATTCAATCATGCGCTCATTTTCATTCATTTTCGGCAATGTTTGCTTGAAATGTGCCAGCTTGACCGTTGACCCAACAAGAATTTCACCTTGATCGGGTGTCAGCTCTCCTGCTAGCATGTTCAACAAAGTTGATTTTCCTACACCGTTCGCGCCGATAATGCCAATTCGATCACCTTGCTGTAGTAGAAACGAGAAGTTTTCAAGGATTTTTTGCTGGCCAAAGGCTTTCGAAATTTTCTCAGCCTCCAGCACTTTACGTCCAAGACGTGTTGTCGCAAGTCCCATATCCAAGGAAACATCTTCTGTTTTGCGTTCTAGGTTTTCTTCTAGCTTTTCAAAGCGTTGAATACGAGCCTTTTGCTTGGTTGAACGCGCCTTCGCACCACGACGTATCCATTTTAATTCTGAACGATAACGATTGCGATCCTTCTGTGCAGAAGCAGCTTGCATCTCCTCACGAATAGCTCGAGCCTCTAAATAATCACCGTAATTCCCTGTATGACGATACAAGGTTTGATTTGCTAACTCGTAAATATGTGTTGATAATTCATCTAAGAAATAACGATCGTGGGTGATGAAAATCACTGCACCCTTTAATCGTAAGACCATCTCTTGAAGCCATTCTGTAGATTGTACATCTAAATGGTTGGTGGGCTCATCCAATAAGTAAAGATCCGCTGGTTCAATTAACACCTTCGCTAATGCAACACGTTTTTGCTGACCGCCTGATAGCGTTAGTACCTCTTTTTCAAAAGTTTCAATCCCAAGCTTTGTTAAGGCCGTCTTTGCAAGGGCATTGACATCCCATGCCTGTTCTTCATCCATGCGCTGTTGCAGACTAAATAACGTCTTTTGTAAACTTTCGGATGTTGGGTTACTTGCTAGAGCAGCAACCGTTTCCTCATATTGACGATTCAGCTGTAAAATGGGCGAATCGCCTGAAAAGACAGCTTGTAAAACTGTTTCGCCTGCCTTAAAAGTAGGCTCCTGTGGTAAATAAGCGACACGGTATTTATTCGGGCGATCTACTGTCATCGAATCCGCTTCCATGTCCCCAGCTAAAATGGATAACAGGGTTGATTTTCCCGTTCCATTTATACCGATTAAGCCTGCCCGCTCTCCCTCATAAATGGTAAATTCAATATTTTGAAAAAGCGTTTTATCGCCCACTGTTTTGGTTAAATTTTGTACAATTAAATGACTCATTCCACTATTCCATCTCTTTCATGTTAGGTATTGTTCATGCCCACACGATTTTTATGTAGACGATTATTGATATCCACTATTCATCATAACATCAAACCGCAGGTAAACAAAGAACAACAAACTATCAACGAACTGGTGGCATGTCCTGTAAATAGGATTCCATAAGCTGACAAAGCTTGATGATTCCTTGTGTTAAGTCGTGGGGTTCAGGATAAGAGTAACTAATTCTTAGATGGTGATATTGTGGCTCTCCTGGATAACAAGCTGAGCTTGGTAAAAAGGTAATTTGGTCTTGTTGAGCCTTCCATAACAGCTCATCCGTATTGCCATTACTAGGTAAAGACACCCAAATATTAAGTCCACCTTTTGGCTCGATCCACGTAACGCCCTTTGGTGCATGCTTATTCAACAATGCAATGGTCTGATCCCTTCTTATCTCAAGTGCAATGCGCAGTTTTTCTAAATGGGCATGCATTCGGTCTGAACGTAAAAATGGAATCAGTGCCTTTTGTGTTAATAAGGGGTTACCCGAATCGGCACTGGATTTGGCAGATAAAAGTCGTTGATGAACGGTACCTTTTGAAAGGATAGCGCCGATTCTACAGCTTGGGGCCAACGTCTTACTAAAGCCTTTTAAATAAATAACATGACCACTTGTATCTAAAGCTTTCAGAGGTGGTGGTGGTGAGTTATCGTCAAAATAAATTTCATTCCATGAATCGTCCTCTACAATAAGAAAACCATATTGTTGGGCAAGATCCAGTAATTCTCTCCTTCTTGCTTCACTTAAAACTGTGCCTGTAGGATTATGGAAGGTAGGATTTGTATAGATAAGCTTTGGCTGTTTGCTTAGGCAGAGTGTCGCTAGAAGAGCTGTCTGCATTCCTTCCTCGTCTACTGGTATGGGAATAATGTGGGCCCCACGATTTCTAAAGACATCGATTGCTGCTGTATATGTAGGGGCTTCGGTAATGACAATATCTCCAGGTCCAATAAATGTTTTAGCCACTAAATCTATACCTTGTTGTACACCGTTTGTCACAATAATTTCCTGCGGTGTTGTGGCAATATTACTATATGTTTTGACATAGTCTCGGATTGCCTTTCGTGCATCTTCATCCCCCTGTACCGTTCCATAACGAGCCACAATCTGAGGATCTGCCTGTAATATCGCCACAATTTCATTCACCAAATAAACAGAGGGTAATAATCCAGGGTGGATGGTCGCACTGGAGAATTTCATCGCATATTCCATTCTTTTATTTAACATAGATTGTGAACGTTGAATGTAATCAGGAATGGTTAGTTGCCAATTATAATCACTACCGCTCTCATTTGAGCTTCTTTGTTCTTTGTTTCGAACAAACGCCCCCTTGCCATGTATCACTTCAATATAACCATTTCTTTCTAATAAGGCATATGCCTTACTGACTGTGACAGGACTCACTTGATTTTCTTTTGAAAAGCTCCGAATAGAAGGTAATTGGCTCCCTTCCTGTAAAAATTCTGACCTTATTTTTTCTGCAAGGATAGTTGAAATTTGATCAATTAAAGATTGATCGGACTGACGATTCAGCTTTATTTCCATTGGACCTCCAACTGTTATAGTCTTCATTTGACTGTTATATATATCACTATATAGTGTAGAGGCAGAAATAGCTAAGTTAAAATGAAGGGAAATGATGATACATGATGAACATGAAGCAAGATCAGGAAAAAATAAAAACGCTTTTAATGGATGTAGTTGACCATGCAGCCAATTTTTTACTAATCTGGAGCATAGAGCTGTAACGAACCATTCCTCTAGCCTTCCTACTCCGACACTTCCAGAAGTGGGTGAGGGTGCTCAGGCAACACTTCAATATTTTACAAAGCAATTTGCTGAAGGCTTAAATAGTAGTGTAGGCTCAAGATACTTGGGTTTTGTCACAGGTGGATCTACCCCTGCTTCGATTGTCGGAGATTGGTTAGTAAGTGTTTACGATCAAAATTTATCCCATTCTAAGGGCTCTATTGCAGGTTCAATGGAGCTTGCGACAATTGACATGCTAAAGGAGTTATTGCTATTAAGCGATGATTATCGAGGAACATTTGTCAGTGGGGCTACGATGGCTAATTTTGTAGGACTTGCTCAAGCAAGGGAATGGATTGCACAATACTATGGAAAAAACACTGCTCTGGATGGTCTATATGGTATCCCTCCAATAAAGATTGTTAGCGGAACGCCCCACTCAAGTATAATCAAAGCAACCTCTATGCTTGGCATGGGAAGAAATTCCATTCACACTATGCTATGCCTAGAACAGCGAGAAGCCATTGACATCACAAAATTACAGCAGTTTCTTGAAGAAAACCTACATGAACCTTGTATAGTTGTAGCAAATGCGGGAACTGTCAATACGGTTGACTTTGATGATTTACAAGCAATTGGCGAGCTAAAAAAGCGATACCCTTTCTGGCTTCATATCGATGCGGCCTTTGGTGGCTTTGCAGCCTGTTCACCAAAGTATCGTCACTTTGTTGAGGGCATGAATTATGCAGATTCTATTACAATTGACGCACATAAATGGCTGAACGTCCCTTATGATGCCGCTATGCAATTTACCCGTCATCAATCGTTGCAAGCAACCGTTTTTCAAAATAATGCTGCCTATCTTGGTAGTTCCCTTGAAAATCCAGATTTCTGTGATCTTACACCAGAAAATTCACGTCGTTTTCGTGCGCTACCTGCTTGGTTTTCTTTACAGGCCTATGGTAAATTGGGCTACCAACAATTAATAGAAGAAAATGTATTACTCGCACAACAGCTTGGTCAAAAAATAGATGACAGTCCCTACTTTACATTGCTAGCACCTGTTCGACTGAATATCGTGTGCTTCGCCGTCAATCATGAGGCACTGACAGCTGAAATGAACCAACAATTTTTAACAACTTTAAATCAACAAGGCCAAGTATACATGACGCCAACTGTCTACAAAGGTACGCCAGCTATTCGCGCGGCTTTCAGTAATTGGCGTACTTCCCAAGCAGACCTGGCAATCATTTGGGAAGCATTAACAACAGCGATATCCTCCTATTTTAATGAATCTATCTAAGCTATTAAAAGGTAATGGAGTAACACATGATGAAGGATTCCTCATTTGTGCGTCTCCAATAATTCACTACAAAACTAAAACTACTTGCCATAGGAAATGCACGCTTCATTATTTTTGTACTACGAAGACCATAGCCGAATGAAGCACAAAAACCGCCCTTCAAATTGAAAAGGCGGTTTTTGTGCTATGTGCTATTGACCGATTTCGTGCTGGAGTTGCTTTAAAAAACTTTCCATAAATTGATGACGTTCAAGTGCCATTTGCTTGCCCTTTTCCGTCACCATTAAATCTTTTAGCAGTAATAATTTCTCATAAAAATGAGTAACAGACGCGGTATTGTTTTGACGATATTCTGACTCTGACATATTTGTGCGTGCTTCTTCTTCCTTATCATAAAGCTTGCGACCTTTTGCGCCACCATAAGCAAATGTTCTGGCAATGCCAATAGCACCAATTGCATCTAAACGATCTGCATCTCGGACGATTTTTGCTTCCAATGATGTTGCTTCTAGCTCATTCCCACCATTAAATGACACTTGAGCAATGCAATCTCGAATATGCCGCTTTTTACCTTCACTAACAGGTAATTCCGCAATAAGCTGTTCTTCCTTTTCCTTGCTATCGGTATACTTTTTGTCACTGACATCATGTAAAAGTACCGCTATTTTCACAACTTCTTCATCTGCTGTTGGCTCGCTATGTAGGATAGCTAATGCATTTTGATAGACACGTTCAATATGTTGAAAATCATGACTAGCATCAAATTGATCATATATTTCACGTACTTTATTCATTAAATGATTCATAGTCTTCACTCATTCCTTTCCTACAAAATTATACTGTATTTTATTACATAAGAGGTAATCTAGAAAAATTAAAAATCAAATCCATTTCAATTGACTAATTTTTCAGAATATTGTATGATAAACGTACAGAACAGCTATTTGTTCTGTACCTCATATTTTTCAGCAATGTACAACAGCTGTGTGTTTAACAGATTTAACATTAACTTCAGCGGGCTTACAATTGAATAACCTGTTTAAAAGATGACGTGCGTATTGAAAACCTATCATCTAAACAAATAAAAGTGAACACTTTCCCTTAGAAATTCTTTGTTTAACCCGCATAGCCAAATGTACATGCCGAAAATGTGAACAACAAGTTAGTTTGTTGCATGACCAAAAGGATTTCGCCAGTTGTAGCAGAAGTGCATTGTTTTTTCATTACTGGTTGTTACCTTCTTCTAGTCAATACCTTGATTATGTATGAACGTAGCTCCTCCCTTTAATGAAAATCGTACACGATAATTGCTTACAGCTTGTGAATACCACGTTCGATGAGTTGTGCAAATCAGTAAGAAATTCATTTAAGCCATCAATGTATGAAGTGAAAAAGGAAGTAGGAACGATTGTGATAAAATGTATTACCATCCCGCTGAAGGACAAATAAAAGCTGCCCATCTTACATTCAAGTAGATGATGGCAGCTTTTACTGTTTTATTTTCTTACTTTATAGAACGCCTTTGATCACTTCATCAATTTCCCGCAATAGTGCTTCGTTTTGCATGGTTGTACTTAATTTTAAGTTAGATTGGTCTACATGAATCACTGCAACATGCATTCCTTCTTCAATACTTGCACTTGGAACTGGCATCATTTTCTCTGTATCGAACGTCATAATGAGGTCTGGGAATTTGGATTGTACCTGCCCTTCTTTCGATAATGTCATATATTCATTCCAGAACGTCAGATGGTAATCACCCACTGATAATTCCCCTACATCGAAGCCATTTTCCTTTGTTAACGA
Organism: Lysinibacillus sp. LK3; assembly: GCF_001043675.1. Classification (NCBI taxonomy): domain Bacteria; kingdom Bacillati; phylum Bacillota; class Bacilli; order Caryophanales; family Bacillaceae; genus Lysinibacillus; species Lysinibacillus sp. LK3. Next base: position 333,401 of record NZ_LDUJ01000001.1, on the reverse strand, counting down.
ATAATTTGTGACAGCGCCTGATACAATGTGCACGCCATTCAAATACTGCAACACATGGGCTAGCTTTTCTTCAAAGGTTTGCCCATTTAAGAAGCAATAGCCAAGCTCTATAGCCATGGTAATCGCATTTGGTGCGCCATGTTTTTGTAAATAGTCAATCGTCACAGGATTTCGAGTGACCCCGACTAGCCCGCCTGCTAAAATAGAAGCTTGGCGTGCTGTCTTTGCGGTGCTGTGTAAATTCCCTTCCACAAAGCCTTGGACGGCGAAGTCACCTTTTCCTCCTGCATAAAATTGTACGGATTGATATTCTTGTTGTTCATGGAGATTTAAAGAACCCATGATTCCCGTTGGATGTGCTCGTCCATTACAGGGAGCATCCACAACAGGTACATTTAATAAGACTGACTGCAACCAGCCATTGATCGTCGTGATGGCACCATTTTCATTTGTAATGATGCCCTTTAGACGTTGATTGATATAGTTGTTCATACTACGATAGCTCCAACAAAGCTGTTCATTTGAAATATATTGATCGGCCGCTGATGGCGCACCTACCATTGCCACACAGGCAACTAAATCTTCTTGGTCTAATTCGGTAATATCAACCATTTGAGGTTCGCCTACTGCAAAGATTTCCTCCACTAGCTTGAGTCCTTCCTCTAGGAGACCACCGCCGCCTCCGCCAAGGATTGCTCCTCCGTAAACGGCAGCAATCCCATCCTCATACGATAATCCTTTCGCCATTCAGCATGACTCCTTTCTATTTCCCTATTTTTAGAATGGAAGAGAAGAAGCTATATAGCGCATCTCCAGCGATGACACCTGCTGCAAAGACCGTCATTTCAGATTCTCTCTTACCTTTCGTCACATATGTGAAAATAACACGAAGTATGATACCCACTAATACAGCCCAGCCAGCAATTGGATTGACAAGTAATAAACCTGTTGCGAATAAGATACCCATTTGACGTTTTGAACCACCAATTAGCTGAATTAATGCACCTGGAATCGCCCAAATCATTAATTGTTTCGCTACATCGCCTGTAACGCCTGATTGAATTGTTGCTGCATACACATGGTTAACAGGTGCTACTAAATCCTGTGCAAAATAAGATTTATAGGATAGCAATACTACAACTGCGGAAATTGCAAAAGCTAGCATACCAGCAATCAATTGTTGCTTGCGACCTTCTTTTTCTAATGCAACATCACTACCATTACCACGTAAAATGAAACCAGTTTTTAAGTCATAGCCCATATCCGCAAATGCTACCCCTGTAGCAGCACTATACCCTGCTAGTAATGCAAGTGCTGGAGCTGGGAAACCAATTAAAATACCAACAATCAGTGTAATAAATGCCACTGCAAATGCAGGGAACCAACCCGCATGCATCGCTGCGATACCTACAATTAGCTCATGGACAAATGCAGCAATCGTTGCAAAGATGATGAATCCTATTAACATACCGAAAGACATGTGTGAAATAATACCGCCTAAAATAGCGATTAATAGAGCAATGGCTAAATATGCTATAAACCCAACACCAAATGCTTGTCGAATTTCTTTTGCATCTTTTGAATAGCTTAACTCTTCTGACTTTTTAGCCGACTTTTTATTCAATAAGGCAAAAGCTACTTGGAAAAGTGCTACAATCCCAGCACCAATCATAACGCCATGTGGAATATAGTAAGCATTTAAGTCAACATTAAATAATTGAACAGAATAGCCTCTTAATAAAAGCCCAATCCCAAACATCGTCAGTGCCCAAATATTACCGATGAACGCTACCCCAAAAGCTGACATTGGAATTTTCAAAACAGATCCCACGATACCAATTAACACGCCACCAATTAATACCTTTGCATTCTTACCGCCTTTATCGCCCGCCTTAATGGCTTCAGCTGTTGCAATCCCTGGTGGCCAAGTACCTGCTGCTGGGAAAATCTTTGTATCGAAAAATTTATATAATAATAAAGCATCAACAAACATCGCTAAAATAACACCGATAAACAATGGTAATACTAAATTTTCATAGCCTAATACATATGGAATACCAATTGGCAACATTAAACTACTTGCTGCACTGAACGTTGCTGCCGAAATGGCAGTTTGAATAATATTTTGTCTGTGTACAGATTTAAAGGCAATTAGCTTGCCAATCGGTATTCTTCCAAGAATCATCGCAAATATTGCCCCAACGATTGATGTATTGGCAGAAATCCCTAAAGTCGTAATTAGCTGTATCCCAATAATTGCCCCCACAACAGATGTTAAGACGATCATTAGTAGAGTTACAGGCTCTAAAGCCCTTGGATGTAATACTTTATTATTCATAGTGTCAGCTCCCCTATTGTTGTTATAATTTTGAAATGTGTGATTGTATTTGCTGAGCTACTTTCACTAACTGTTCAAGCATATTTTTCTCCCTTTGATCATCTAAATCATATACTAACCCAGAAATTGTAAGAGATGCAGTGATTTCCTTTTTATAGTTAAATAACGGTACACTAATGCCAAATGCATGTTCATTATACTCCCCGATGGTAACACACCAGTTGTTTTGGCGAATTTGTTGCAGCTCTTCCTTTAATGACGCTAGGAAAGAAACCTGCTCTTCCTTCGATTGTTCCTCATGAAAGAAGGCCATTAATTCCAGTTGCCGTCCTGGGTCTAAATAAGCAAACATGACCTTACAGGAAGCACCGATGTAAAGGGGTGTCTTTGTTCCTAAAGACACCGCATACTTTACATTTTTATTGCTTTCGGCTATTTTCGTTGTGACACCGTATTCATTGTCCATATAAGTAAGAAATACTGATTCATTGATTTCACTGGCAAGATTTTGCATCAATTCATAAATGGTCGAGTGAGGGTCTTTTGAATTCGATAACACATCATAAAAAAGGTACATTTTATAACCTAATTTATATTTTTTCGTGTGTTCATCCTGTATTAAATAACCCGCTTCTGTAAATGTATTAATGGTTCTTTGCACGACACTTGTCGGCAGTTTCATCATGCGTGAAATTTCACGAACACCTAATGCATTTTCTGTCGTTGCAAAGCATTCTAGTATATCCAATGAGTTTTTTAATGTCTTGACAGTCATCTATTTCTCCCTTTAAGCGTTTTGATAACCGTATCGCTCTTTCGCTACATCTACAGAAATATATTCATTTAATAGATCACGTTCAATGGCCTCTGAGCTTCGTTCGTGTGGAGAACCATAACCACCGCCAGTAGCAGTCACAAGCTCAATACGGTCGCCTTTTTGCAATTCATAATTGGCAAGTACGCCCACTGGTCCAATTTTGGTTCCATCCTTTTTATGAATGATTAAATAGTTGTGAGAGCCTTCTCCACCACCATTTAAGCCGAATGGCGCGAATTGATGTCTACCTAAGTTCACAGAAACCCTTTGACCATCATGATTGACTGTATAAACGCGACGAACACCTAAGCCACCTCTAAATTGACCAGCACCAGCACCGTCACAATTCAAGCTATATTCATCAATTTGAATACCGTATTTTGTTTCTGCAATTTCAACGGGAAGATTATATGTTTCACCATCTCCCATACAGTATTGCCCGCTTTGCCCATCCTCATCATTCGCCGCTCCCCAGCCACCAACAGATGGCTCAACAATTAGGAATGACTCATCATTTTCAGGATTTTTCCCAGTGAGAATAAACGTACAAACAGATTGTAAATGCCCCGCCGATAAGCGTTCTGGTAAATGCGGCGCAAGAGCTTTCCAAATTAGATCAGCTGCCCCAATACGTGCCTCAAAATTCATAGACACAGGATGTGGGCGTTTAGCTGAAACAATCGAATTGTCATCTGTGATAATCGTTAAGCGTTTAAAGACACCTTCGTTAATTACGTCAATATCGCCAAGTAATGCTAGGAACATAACGCGCACACTTGCCATTAAACCAAACTGAGAACAGTTCATTGGCACATTGACTGCAGGATGTGAGCCTCTGAAGTCACAAATAAACGCCTCATCACTAATTGTGACTTTCACTTTTATTGGATAAGGTCCACCCTTTAATGGGTCCCCTTCAATAAAGTCCTCCGCATAAAATTCACCTTTAGGTAGGTGTTGAAGCTCATACTCTACAATTTTCTCACCCTTGTCCAATAATTTTTGAATGGACAATTTCACCGATTCCGCACCAAACTTCTGACAAAGCTCTGCGATTCGTTTTTCACCTGTTTTTAAGGCGGCTACTTGTGCAAACATATCACCGATTGAAAGCTCTGGTAAACGAACATTCGTAGAAATGATTTCATAGACTGCATCGTTCAACTCACCTTGATGATAAAGTTTGACACCTGGTAGCTGTAAACCTTCCTGATAGATTTCATTAGAATTACTTGTAAACGAACCAGGGTCCATGCCCCCTACCTCTGTCCAGTGTGCTTTATTGGCAGAGTACGCAATAATTTCACCGTTGTAGAAAATTGGGAGAACTAAGCCCACATCCGATAAATGCGAGCCACCTCCAACATAAGGGTCATTGATAATAATGACATCACCTTCATGTAGTTTTTTCCCATTATCAAACTTCTCTATTACACGCTGTACCATTGGACTTAACATCCCAATAAAGCTCGTTACACCGTTTCCTTGACTAATTAAATTACCCTTGGCATCTGTTAAACCACAAGCATAGTCTAATACTTCATAGATTACTGGACTCATAGAAGAGCGTGCTAAAGCTATAAACATCTCATCGCCTATAGCTAGCAATGAATCTTGAATAATTTCTACTGCAAAAACATCTTTTTTCATGTTTTATTTCCCCTCCATCTCTACTATCAAATTGCCGTATTTATCAATTTCAATTGATTGATTATTATTGATTACGACCGTAGATGTTGGATTTTCCACAATTGCAGGACCTGTAATGACATAGCCAGGTACTAATTTTTGTTGGTCATAGACATTGACCTCTACCCAACCTGTTCCCTTCACATATAAATTGCGTTGTGCCTTGATACATGTGGAATTGTCGATATGAGAGAAGTCTAGCTCTTTAAATTGAACCGCCTCATCTTTCCCGTAGATTGTAAGATGTAAGTTGACTAACTCAATTGGTGTAGCTGGTAAATCAAAAGAAAACTCTTGTTTATGTTTGATATGGAAGGCTTCTGCTAATGCAAGTAGCCCCTCTTCATCAAGCGTAATAGCTGATGCATTTAATTTAACGGCATGCTCTTGACCTTTGTAGCGTAAATCATAATTAATTTCAAAATAATAATGATCCTTTGATAATGGTGCATCTGCATAGGCATTAGCAATGACTTGATCAATATTTTCTTGAATAGCCGCAAGATGGTCTTTGTCAAAGTTCATTAAACTTGTTTGAATGTAATCTTGTCGATATTCGGTCATCATCATTCCTAATGCTGAGAAGACGGATGAGCCATAAGGAATAATGACTTTTTTCATACCAAGCTCTTCTGCTAAATTAATCGCATGTAGTGGACCACCACCACCAAATGCCACCATTGTAAAGTCTTCAGGATCATAGCCTTTACGAATAGAGATCAGCTTCAGTGCATTTAACATATTGGAGTTTGCAATATCTAAAATACCCTGTGCTGCTTCTTCTGCTGACACATTAAATGGTTTCGCAATTGCTTCAACAAGAGCCTCCTCCACTTTGTCAATGGATACTGGGTTATCAAAGTTTGCTAAGGATAATCTTCCTAAATAAACATTGGCATCTGTAATTGTTGGCTGTGTATTCCCTAAGCCATATGCTACAGGCCCTGGCTTTGCCCCAGCAGAATCTGGTCCAACCTTTAATGAGCCAAACTGATCTACACGTGCGATAGAGCCACCACCATTTCCGATTTCCACAATATCCACTACAGGTGTTTTAATTGGATAGCCCGCAAATTTTTCATTTCTTTCAATATAGTAATCTGTTGTGACATTGACTTTGCCATCTGTAATAAGCGAACATTTTGCTGTCGTCCCACCAACATCAAAAGCTATGATATTCGATTCATTTAAAAGTTGGCCTAATTTAGCTGCCCCAAACATCCCTGCTACAGGTCCAGATTCAACGAGGTTGATTGGTAGCTCCATTGCTTTATCAAAGCTTGTAGTTCCGCCATTCGATTGCATAATTTTTAAATGGTCTGTAATGCCAATTGTGCTTAATTTCTCTTTTAGGCTTTTTAAGTAGGCATGTGCAATTGGCTTTACATAAGAATTAAGGACTGTTGTGTTTGTTCTTTCATACTCACGGTATTCTTTAATCGTTTCACTTGAAAGTGTGATATATACTTCCGGCCAAATTTTTAAAATGGCTTCTTTTAACTGTTGTTCATGAATTGGATTTTTATAGCCGTGTATTAAGGAAATGGCAATCGCCTCAACACCTAATTCCTTAAATTTATAAACGATCTCGTCAAATTCCTCGGTATTAAGCGCTTTCATAATATTTCCTTTAAAATCAATTCGCTCATCAATTTCTTGACGTAAATAACGCTCTACAAATGGTTCTGGCTTTTTATATTTAAAGTTATATAAGTCTGGTCGATTTCCACGAGCAATTTCTATAACATCACGGAAACCCTTTGTTGTAATTAACCCAACTACGCCCCCTTTTCTTTCCGTTAATGTATTGATGATAACCGTCGATCCATGAATAAATGATTCAATGAAAGAATCTTCCGTTACATGTCGTCCTAATACATTTAATATGCCATCCTCAAAGTGACCAGGTGTCGTATGTCCCTTATCAAAATGAAGATTTCCTTTTTCATCTGTGAAAACTAGGTCAGTAAAAGTACCGCCAATATCTGTTGCGATTTTCAAGACTTCATCCCTCCGTGTTCCTATTATCGGTACAGTGTTCCGAATTAGAATTAAATAAATTATATTTAAAAGAAAAAGAAAATTCAATGTATTTTTTAAATAAAAATTCATTTGACAATTGTCCTTCGTTGTAAAAACCCGCTCTATCTTTCCAATATCAGAGAACTATTGATAAAAAATACCAAACACATTTATATAAGGAAGGTTCTCGTGATTTTTGTGCAACATAAAAAAGATCCTAGTTTTCACTAGAATCTTAAAATCGTTTTAAAAAAATTAATTTTTATGAATTTTTACTCAAGAGGTGGATGAAGGAATCATCCGAAATTTTACTTTTATACCATATTTGCATTGTAGATAGACGATGAATTGGGTCACCTCCTACAAACCATGTTTACCCATTATCAATAAAAAAGCTGCCCATTTAAGTAGGCAGCTTTTAATATTCTGTTAAAACAATCCTACCGCATGTCCTTCGTTATCGACATTCATGCGTAGCGCAGCTGGTGCTTTTGGAAGTCCTGGCATTGTCATAATATCGCCAGTTAGACAAACTAAGAAGCCTGCACCAAGCTTTGGAATAACTTCGCGAATTGTGATGGTAAAGCCTTCTGGACGACCAAGTAAACTTGGTTGGTCTGATAAAGAATACTGGGTTTTCGCCATACAAATTGGAAGGGAGTCCCAACCAAATTTTTCGATTTGGGCAATTTGTTTTTTGGCTTGGTCTGTAAATTGTACATCTTTCCCGCCATATACCTTTTGCACAATCGTACGTACCTTTTCTTCAATTGACTCTGTTACATCATATAAAGGAGAGAAGTTGTTTTCTTCCTCTAGCACAGCTAGTACTTGCTCAGCTAAGGCTAGACCACCTTTACCGCCCTCTTCCCAGACATTCGTACGGGCAATGCGAACATGATTTTCTTGACACCAGTTCAGAACGGCTTCTAGTTCAGCCTCTGTGTCCGTGATAAAACGATTTAAGGCAATAATTGGTTCAACGCCAAATGTACGAACTGTATCTACATGTTTAGCTAAGTTTTCAATTCCTTGTAGGAGTGCTTCCACATTTTCACCTACAAGCGCTGTTTTCGGTACACCACCATGCATTTTTAATGCACGAATTGTCGCTACAATGACAACTGCGCTTGGTTTAAAGCCTCCCTTACGAGCTTTAATGTTCATGAATTTTTCAGCACCTAAATCAGAGCCGAAGCCCGCTTCTGTCACCACAATATCAGCTAGCTTACGAGCGGTTTGTGTCGCCATAATAGAATTACAGCCGTGGGCAATATTCGCAAATGGACCACCATGGATAATAGCAGGTGTTCCCTCTAATGTTTGAACTAGGTTTGGCTTGAAGGCATCTTTTAATAATAGTGTTAAGGCACCCTCTACCTGTAAATCACGCACAAAGACAGGCTCACGCTCGAAAGTATAGCCAATCACGATACTAGCGATTCGCTCACGTAAATCCTCAATGCTTGTTGCTAAACAGAATACCGCCATAATTTCAGAGGCAACCGTAATATCAAAGCCATCCTCACGCGGCATGCCTTGAACAGGACCACCTAATCCCACCACTACCTTACGAAGGGCACGATCATTTAAGTCCATGACACGCTTCCAAATAATGCGTCGTGGATCAATGTTAAGTGTATTTCCTTGGTGGATATGATTATCAATAAATGCGGATAAAGCATTGTTAGCTGTTGTAATCGCATGAAGGTCGCCAGTAAAATGTAAATTAATATCCTCCATTGGTATAACTTGTGCGTAACCTCCGCCAGTTGCGCCACCTTTTACGCCCATGACTGGACCTAATGATGGTTCACGTAATGCGACCATCACCTTCTTATCTAATTGATGAAGGGCATCTGCTAGTCCAACAGTCACAGTCGACTTTCCTTCACCAGCTGGGGTTGGACTTATAGCTGATACTAATACTACCTTTGCATCCTCGCCCTGAGCAGTAATTTTTAATGGGTCGATCTTTGCTTTGTAGCGTCCATACTGCTCAAGAGCATCCTCTGGAATACCCGCAGCATTGGCAATTTCCGTAATAGGTTTGATCACTGCTTGACTAGCGATTTCTAAATCTGATAATGGTTGATTTTTCGTTGTCATTTGGCATCCTACTTTCTATGTTGTTCATTTCCATTATAGTCTTAATTGTGAAAAAAAAGAAAGCCAGATATGCAAGCATTTCGTCAATCAATTGACTTATTTGTTCAATTCCTGTATGTTCTAAGAGAAAATGCAATTTTTTCACATTTTCTCAATGAGTGCACCATTTATTTAACTTTATTTTACATTCAAGCGCATTGGAGGCGAATGCTTATGCAACAGGGGATCGTAAAGTGGTTCAATAATGAAAAAGGTTATGGCTTTATTGAATGTGATGATGGCGAAGATGTATTTGTTCATTTTACGGGCATCCAGGAGGAAGGCTTCCGTACACTTGAAGAAGGTCAAAAGGTTTCATTTGATGTTGTGGAAGGCAATCGTGGACCCCAAGCATCAAATGTTGTAAAACTATAAGCGTAATGGGACTATCCGTGTAGTTCCAGATTAGCAGCGGATTAGGAAATGCATCGTTTCCTTCATCCGCTTTTTGTATTGTTTTATAAGCTGAATGCCCCCTCCATGTTATAATAGAAGTAACAATACGTAAGGAGGGATTTCGATGCAAAAACAAAATAAACCCATGACTGAAGTTATTTTGAAGCATAAAGAACGACAAAGTGTAGCAGAATTTGCAGCAACACTGGAAACGATTGCAAAAAAGCTTAAAGAAAATGGTGAATTCACTTTTGTTCAAGACACAGAGCCAACAGTTGTCAGCCCAAGTGAACAGCTCAAAATCGAATACTCCTATACAAAAAAGGGCGACAAGCATTCATTTGAAATTGAATTTGATTGGTATACAGGTACAGAAACACCGAAAAAAATGACAATTGAATAATAATTGGCAACGAAAATCCACTTCTCTGATGAAGTGGATTTTTCCATATTGTTGAATTAAAGATCATGTCACTAGCTAAAACTTTCTAGCAAGGTGAGGAGGTGATTTCGCTCCAGGGTCTCCTCTGTAACGCTAAATCCACAGGAAAGCAAGTAGCCAGCACCAGAAATTCTATTGATGGTTTTGTTTTTCAATACTTATGTAAAAAGGCGGAAGCAAAAGTGTTTCAGCCCATAAAAATACCGAGCTATCCACTAAAACGCTTACGAAGTGTTTCGGAATAGTTCGGTTTTTCTAGTTATCATGTTTGTTAATTTAAAGATTATTCGGCTTAATGAAGGTCCCAGTTAGTTATGGCCCAGCCTTTTCTCCTTATCGATTTATCCAATAAAAAGCACCAGGGCAAACTAAAGTTTCCTTTGTTCGTTTAGGATCCTTTAATGTAACACCAAATGGTCCCTCTTTGACATGACCAAGTGTCATTGTCATCGCGCTCTCTTCCTCATAGAAATCTAAGCGCATATTCGGTAGCTGTAGTGACAAATACTGCTCATATTGCGTAGGCACTGGTAGCTGTAACACCTCTTGCCACAGCTTAACTGTTGCCTGCATGTCCTTGACGTAGAATTGGACGGATTCCATCGTTATAGCCTGTTTGACATCAATGGCACCACTTGCCTTTAATTGAACCAAACGTTCTTCATCTTCCTCCGCCCATTCAATCAAAAATGGAAAATCAATTGGCAGATCTGGCTTACCAAAATGCAGTAGCTTCCATTCTACCACAGTGCCATCTGGTCTTGTTCTGCTACATGCATCTGGTCCATATACTTCATAGCCCAATGCTCGCAAGCGTCGACCCTCTTCCTCAATATTTTTTGTGCGCAGAGCAATTCGAGAAAATCCCTGGCGCTCTTGATCACGTTTAAACGTATAATGTAGGGAATATGGGTATTGTGCCGCTTGCTCAAATAAATCACGATCATAGATAGCAATTTGTTCAATATAGCTTAAGCCAAAGTAGCTTAACGTATTATAAGTCCCCCACATCGTGTGCTGCCCACCATTCACTGTATGGACATTTCGTTTATTGAAGAAAACCTTTATATTTTCTGGTGATTCCACTTGATGAACCAAATGATCAAAATATAAAGTCATGGCCATTCCCCTTTCTTTCCCCATTACCTTTACCTGTATGTTTGATTAGTTTAAAATTTACTCAAGAAAAGGAGTTACTAGTAGGATATGAAAAAAAGTTTCGTTTACCTACAAACTCCGTTCACTAATTTCATAAAGAGGTGATTTGAATGACAGATTTAGTAGCTGCTTTTAAATTGGCATTAGGTAATTATCCTACAGGTGTAACAGTTGTCACGACATGTCATGACACAAAACCGATTGGCTTAACCGTCAATTCCTTTGCATCTGTTTCAATCGACCCGCTCCTTATTTTATGGTCACTCGATAAAAAATCTCAGCTCCATCCTTATTTCACGACTGCGCCAAATTTTGCGGTCAATATTTTAGCGAGTGATCAAGAGCATTTATGTACACTATTTGCCAGTAAAATCCCTGATCGCTTTGCACAAGCAAAATGGTCAACTTCCTCTTTAGGACTACCGATTTTACATGATACAGCAGCTAATTTACAATGTAAAACATTTCAGCAAATCGATGCTGGCGACCATACCATTTTTATTGGGCAGGTCGTAGACATTACAAATGCTCAAAAAGAGCCTTTGCTTTATCATCGCCGTCATATCGGTCCCATACCAAAAAGCTTTTATAGCTAGCCTTTACACAAAAAAAGAGCCACTTGTAAGCACAGGAAATCCTTCATGCTTATAGGTGGCCGTTTGACATAAGTTCTACTGAAAACATTGTTATTTTTTCTGCGGAAATCTCTGCTTTTCAAGCCTATTAATTTGCACAATCACACCATCTTGAATCGTAATATGCACTTCACCAAATTCAAGATTTTGAATCGCCTTCGCAATTGCCTCTAGTTTCTTATCATCTACTTTTACTGACTGAGCCATACGATACACCCCTTCTTTTTTATCCTTATTGTTCATAAAGAGGCCAACGCATCAAACTGATTGATAGCCCCTCCTATCTCTCAGACACCATCTGTTGGATTTGGCACCTGTTGTTCGGTTGCCGAGGCTTCATTGGGCCAAGTCCCTCCACCTCTCTTGATAAGAGTACTGCGTTTCTTGAAAATAATTCTATAATTCTGCTATAGGAATGTCAATACAAAATATTAGAAAACCTAGTTGAATACTATGCAATATGTCGTTTAGATTAAAAGACTCCCTATACCTAAAGTATTTTATGCCTAGTCAGTGAGAAATAGATGGCAATCCATTAATTTATTACAAGCTCCATTTCCTCATCATGAATTCAAGTGGGCCTCGATGATGTTTAGTCCTCCACCATACAGAAACAACGACACATCCTAAAAAATAACAGCAGGCATACAGCATGGAAAAAGCAAGTGTTTGGTTCTCCAGCTTTTGGCAAATAATTAGTATTCCAATGCCTATAACAACATGGCCAACATAATGCGTTAAAGACATTTGTCCTGTTAATATGAAAGATTGAATAACTTTATTTTTACATGTCTCTACAAGATAGATGGAGCCAACAATGATGACAATAGCCGAAGCCGAATTAGATAGGACATACATCATATTCGGTGGAATCGGTCCTGTATCAAATAAATACAATGCACTCTCTACATCTAATAAATGAATGGTTGTCATCTTAATGAATAACGTTGAACAAGTCTCAGTCATGATGACTAACAATAAACCTATCACCAGTAAGTTTTTTCTTAATGTATGATTTGTTAAATCTAATGTGCCCATTACCATACCTATCAGAAAGAAGCAAATCCAGGGGAATAGTGGATGATAGCCATTAAACATCAAATTTCTTATAAATCCTGCTGGTGTCCAAAAATCAAGATACTCTAGTAGTACATATGTTGGATGCCAACCAGCAAGGTAACTAAATTGAATTTGAAGCCATTGTGAAAGGATAAGGATGGCACCGATTATGAAGATCATCATTTTCTTGGATTGGGCAATCAACCAAGCAGCAACAAACATATACACGCCATAATAATGTAAGATATCTCCTGTCCAGCCGATTGCATATAATATTATCCCTATCGTAAATAACAAAAGCGCCCTCTTCCACAAAGTAAGTCGATTTTGACGAAGAAGGATTGAGTCCTTACTCTCTCTAGCCTGACGAGTCATTAAGGCTGTCCCTATCCCTGCTAGCATGACAAATACGGCCGAAGCACGTCCCTCGAAAAGATGTTGGAAGGCAATTAACCATGTTGAACCATTCGTTGTAGAACCTGTTATGACGCCAAAATTGACAATGAACATGCCAAGCATGGCGAGAGCTCTTGCAAAATCAAGACCTTCAATGCGCCGATCATCATTTCTTTTTGTCATCTTTGCCCCCTTGGATAACGCTATTCACTGCCTCCTTCCAAATAGCCCTATAGTTCAATTGGTTGCCTGTTAACATGAAATTACCGATATTATCATAGACGAGGGCTAGCATTTGTGCCTTCGCTTCTATATGGGGAGTATCCTCTAGCACGCCTAGCTGTACGCCATATCGTAGGATAGCAACAAAGCTCGTTAAAAAGCTGGTTTCTAGCTCTACTAATTGTCTTTTATAGTTTTCATCGCGGGCCGCTAATAGTACATATTGATTAAATATTTTATTAAAATAAGGGTCCTTGTCCTGTGCCTCAATAGATTTATAGCCTAGCTTAAGTAATTCCTCCTTAAAATTAGCAGAAGAAAGCTCTTTATAATCCACAGCAACATCATGTTGAATTTCTTTATACAATTCATCAAATATGAAAGCGATTAATTGATCCTTTGATTGAAAATAATAGTAAATGGCTGGTTTTGAAATACCGACCTCTGTAGCAATCATTGCTAAGCTTGTTTTTTCAAATCCATTTTCCGCAAACATCCCATAAGCAATTTCTATAATTTTGTGAAAAGTTTGTTCTTTATTTCCCATTATTGCCCTCCTTTTTTACCGACCGTTAAGTAAATATTATAGGATGCTAACCTTTTAGACAAGAAAAAACTGCGTAGAAATATTTCTCTACACAGTTCACATTTATTGATTTTGTAAATACATCATTAAAGCTTCTGCTGTTTTTTGCTTGCCCATTACTTTAAGAGGCTGTCCATCAGCAGGTACAATCCAATGAGGTTCATCCCCCCCATATAAAGACTGAGAGCTATTTGCTACCATAAATTGTGCATTGGCTGTTTCCATACGCAGTCTGGCACGAGCTAACAAGAATTCCTCATCATTCGTTGCTTCGAGCTTAAAGCCTACTAACGTTACATTCGGTTGCCATCCCTTAATTTGACCTAATACTTTTGGTGCTTTTTTAAAATGAATAATAGGTGGTTCGTCAGAAGGCATTTTCCCCGTTTCCTCCATTAAATTACCTGATTGATCATATACTTTGTCAATGACCCAATCAGAGCCCGCAGCCGCCATAATGACGATATCGACATGTTGTTGTTGAACTGCATGACGCACCTTTTGTCCTAAATCCTCTATGCCTTCAAATTGTATCAATGTCATATCATTTTGGTTTTCTGGGAGCTGTGCAAAGTAACCATGCATGTATACTACGTTAGCGCCAGCAGCCAGCGCCGCCTCTGCTAAATAACACCCCATTGTGCCTTTTGATAAATTCGTATGACCTCGTACACGATCCCATTTTTCAAGTGTTCCCCCACTTGTAATGAGTACGGTTTTGCCCTGTAATGTCCCCATACACTCACCTATTTTCTGAAATATATACAAATACTATTTTAACGTAATGTAAGGATAGGCTTCAATAGCCACTATTTTAGGGAGCTGTTTTGTTCTTTTAGCCAAGCACTTAATATCTCTGCAAATTTCTTTGTGACGGGCGAAGCATGGTGTTTCATGGCAATACCAATCGTTCGGTAGCCACCTTGCTTTAACGGAATCGCTCTCAATGTTGGCGGTAAATTTTGAATAACCAACTGAGGTAAAATACTGATCCCTAAATGATGAGAAATCATGGAAAGAATTCCTACCTCCTCGGAAAGCTCAAAGCGGATATTCGGCTTAACATGATATTGCTCTAATAGCACCTTGACATCATTTGTCCCTTTATAGGAAGTCATAATAAATGGCATATCCTCTAAATCTACGATATCAATTTCTGTCTTATCAAACAATGGACTTTTATCCGAAACAATACATAATAATGGGTCTTGTTGGAGCTCAGTGAACTGATATTGCTCTGACTTTTGACCATTCAAAAATCCTGCTTCTACTTCACCACTTAAAAGCCATTGTTCAATTTCATAGTAATCTCCCTCTCGTAACTCCACCTGTATCCCTGGAAATTGATTATCCATAATTCGAACAATTTCTGGCATCCAATTGGAAGAAATACTCGATATCACACCAATTCGAACCTTACCTCGTGTCACGCCATGAATGTGAGCTGCTTCCTGTTGCAATAATTCCTGAGCATCCAAAACCTGACGCATTGCCCTTAGCATTGTTTGTCCCTCACTCGTTAATGTCACACCCACACGACTTCGATGAATGAGCGCAAAGCCAAACTCTTTTTCTAAACTCGACACGGCATGACTCACAGCAGATTGTGTTAACCCTAGCGCATCAGCTGCTTTTGTAAAGCTTGCCACCTCTGCCACCTTTGTTAAAATCTCATATTTCACTAAGCTCATCCGCAATCCCTCTATATACATGAATTTTTTTAATCCTATTCATTATAAACATTCGTTTTACTAATCACAACACAAGATATATAGTAATTTTTAGTATAAAACTGTTTTAGTACACAGATGGTAGGTGAACATAATGAGTATCCAAGGAAAAGCAAATGTATTGATGGTTATTGTCACAATGTTTTGGGGGCTCTCTTATACCTTTATGGTCATGGGGCTAGAAACGTTGGCAGTTTATAATGTGGTGGCATTACGTTGTATCATCGCATTTTTTGTAGCAGGACTTATTTTTTACAAACGGATGATCAAAGTAAATGGTAAAACATTAAAATATGCGGCTATTCAAGGATTTTTATTATTCATTGTGTTCGCGTTAAGTTTATTTGGTTTACAATCTACTTCTGTTTCAAATGCTGGCTTCATCTTGAGCCTAACAGTCGTGTTAGTGCCGATTTTCAGCAGCTTTATTGAAAAAAAATTACCTTCTCGAGCAGTTAGCTTTGCGATCATTTGTACCATGATTGGTATTACCGTCTTAACAGCACACGGCTCATTCACATTCCATAAAGGTGATTTATTAGTAGCAATTGCTGCGTTATGTTATTCAATTTATTTACTTTTAAATAGCTCATTCACCCGAAATGTAGAGTCCATTTCATACGGAATTTATCAGCTTGGCTTTGCTGGAATTTATGCACTTGTGTTAACCTTTCTATTCGAAACACCAACAATGCCAAATTCAGCAATATCCTGGATTGCTATTTTAGGGCTTGGCATCATCTGTAGTGCGTTTTGCTTTGTGGGTCAAACTGTTGCACAACAGTATACTTCTGCTACACATACAGGTCTTATATTCTCCTTAGAACCAATTTTTGCCGCTATGTTTGCCATGATGTTTATCGGAGAAGGCATAACAATGAAATTAATGATTGGTGGCAGCTTCATTCTTATAGGGAATTTAGTAGCACAATTAGAGCATTTCCATGTATTACGTTTTATGAAAAAGGATGCACAGGAAAAAGTCATACAATAATATAGTGCATATGAATAAAAAAGGAAGCTGAGAGTTATTTCTCAAGCTTCCTTTTCTACTATGTATTGAATTTATAGCACGATTACATGTAAAATAGTATAATTTTTACAGGGACGAAAATAAAGGAGATTCATACATGCAAATTCAAACCTTACATACGTCATATTATTTACCAACCAAGGATAATCAACCAATTCATACACAAAACCTACTGGATTTAATGAGACATGTCGGTGGCCGTGAAGAGGAAGACGAAAAAAAGAACAAATCGAAAATTGAGGTCAGATACGAAAATGGCTATGTACGTCAATACCTTGTCAAACCAACAGGACAAAGGGTTCTCCTCATGGAAACCAAACAAAGCCTTGATATTAGAGAATCTACTAATTTACAAGACCTGCTTTCGCAACCTTTTAAAAAGAAAACAAGTGATCCTATTCTTTCAATACTAAATGCGAAAAATAACATTTCTAAATATAAAGATGGCATTTAAAAAATAGCCCTTCTTTTCAAGACATGCTAGATAAAATAATAGACAAAGTCGAAACAATCGACTTTGTCTATATTCAAACTAGCGAGAAATAGTCATATCTCGTTAGTTTGATTCATTATAAAAATCTTCTATATTGCTCTGCCTCTGCCATACGCTGTTGATTTCTTAAACGCTCCTCTTGCTCTTCAGCAGTCTCTGGATATGTTTGGAGTGTATCGACATCATCCTCATGTTCTGCATATAAGACAATACTTCCTTGTTCTACAAGATGCGCATAGTAAGCGATTTGTCCCTCTGACAGATTAAATCGTTTTAAACCCTCTGTAACGGCTGAGTCGCCTGTAAACCAAGATTTAAATTGATCTACCCAATTTCCAGCCTCATGCGTTTGCACATCGGCATCCCATTTTACATCCTCAAACTGTTGGGGATCTCTCGCAATAATATGAATATCGTCTTGGTGATAACCTTCCATTCGCATATTCTCTAAAATGTGAAGCATTTCATCCCTTGTATGGGCCACCTCAATTTTTGGATTTTGTTCATTCATCATGTTCAATTCCTCCTATGTTGTATGGCTTACTAGGTAATTACCCGCACTACACACAAACAAACCCAATTTACTAAACTGTAATAATTGTTAAATTGCCTTAAACTACGTTGCTGATTTGACATAATAAGTTCAGGGCAGAAAAAAAGCATGCTGGAGAGAATTTCTTCTGCAGCATGCAAATTGTCAATTTTTACTTGTCAAGAAAGGCCTTTAACATCCATGTATGCTTTTCAAGAGACTGATACATGGCATTGAGTAAATCCTCTGTACGGTCGTCTCCTTCTTCTGCGGCTAGCTCCATTGTAGAATTTAAAGCTTTCATCAGCTTTTGGAAATCTGAGATTGTCGTTGCAACCATGTCCTCTGTCGTTTCTTCACCTGTTGCTTCATCTACATAGGATAGCTCTAGATGCTCTTTTAATGTTGCCACTGGCTTGCCATCCTTTGATAAAATACGCTCTGCTATTTCATCTAAATTCAATGTTGTTTCATTATATAGCTCTTCAAATTTTGCATGCAGTGTAAAGAAGGCTGGACCTGTGACATACCAATGATAATTGTGTAGCTTTGTATAAAACACAGACCATGTCGCCACTAGCTTATTTAATTGTTTGTTTAAGTTTTGTGTCATAATCAATTTCTCCTCCAATATGTCTTGTTCTAGCCATTAGTATGAGTAATAAAAGATGTTGGCTATACACTCATTGTTCCCGACCGACAATATTTCAAACATCCTTCATGAGAAACGATTTAGAGTAAGAATATTTCAACTATTCTACGAAATTATTTCACTTTCCGAAATAGTTTCGTTATAATGAAATCACTTATATGTAAAGGGGTGTCCATAAATGAAAGTTTTACCATTACGAAAAGATGTTGCAGTAGAGGAAACTTGGGATTTAACAGATTTATTGAGCAATGAGGCTGATTTTGAACCTACCTTAGCACAATTAGTGGAAGATGCACTTAGCTTCGAGCAACAATACAAAGGTACGATTACAAATGCACAAAAAGTAATCGACGTGTTAACAGCCTTTGAAGAGCTACAAAAAAAGTTTGTTCCGATTGGCACATATGCAAGCTTAAATCTTGAGACAGATCGCACAAATGATGTAGCACAAATGCGTGCGGCAAAGTTTGGTACAGCTATCGGAAAAGTCAGCAGTGCACTATCCTTCGTGCGCAGCGAGTTACTGGCATTGGATGAAGCTGTTTTACAAGAAGCAGCGACATTAAGCCCACTTTACAAACGATATCTAGAGGAATTATTAAAACGAAAACCACACCAGCTCCATCCTGAAGTGGAAAAAGCGCTGGCAGCCTTCAGTGCCACATTTGACGCGCCATATAAAACGTACAATACGACAAAATTAGTGGACATGGATTTTGGCGAATTTGAAGCCAATGGCGAAAAGCATCCTCTTAGCTTTGTGCTGTACGAAAATGACTGGGAGTTTGAAGCAAATACAGATGTACGCCGTGCTGCCTTTCAAGCTTTTTCAAGCAAGCTACGCGATTACCAGCATACAACGGCACAAGTATATAACACACATATTCAACAAGAAAAAACAATGGCTGACCTAAGAGGCTTTAATTCTGTCATTGATTATTTATTATTTGATCAAGATGTCGATCGTTCGCTCTATAATCGTCAAATTGATTTAATTACAAAAGAGCTTGCCCCGCATATGCGTCGCTATGCAACGTTAATTCAAAAAGCCAACGGAATCGACCAAATGACATTTGCAGATTTAAAAATTGCGCTGGATCCTGAGTATGATCCAAGATTATCAATGGCTGAGGCAAAAGAATATGTTGAAAAGGCATTAGCCGTTATGGGTGAAGACTATAATCAATTAATGGAGAGAGCTTTTAATGAACGCTGGATTGACTATGCGCCAAACAAAGGAAAATCTACAGGGGCATTTTGTTCAAGTCCGTATGGTAGCCATCCTTATATTTTAATGTCATGGAATGAACAAATGAATGAAGTCTTTACACTTATTCATGAGCTTGGTCATGCTGGGCATTTTGCAAATACGTATGAACATCAATCTTATCTTAATAGTCGTCCATCTCTATACTTTATTGAAGCGCCATCGACAATGAATGAAATGCTGTTAGCAAATTATTTACTAACACATAATGAAGATCTACGCTTTAAACGTTGGGTAATTTCCAATATTGTAGCGAAAACATATTATCATAACTTTGTTACACATTTACTAGAAGCTGCCTATCAACGCAAAGTATATGAATTAATTGATGCTGGAGAAGCAGTTAATGCAACCATCCTCAATCAATTAAAACGTTCCGTGTTGGAAGATTTCTGGGGTGATACAGTCGCTATTTCTGAAGGTGCTGAACTCACATGGATGCGTCAGCCGCACTATTATATGGGCCTTTATCCATACACATATAGTGCAGGGTTAACCATCTCCACACAAGTGTCTCAACGTATTTTAAAAGAGGGCACTCCAGCTGTTGAAGATTGGCTAGCAGTTCTTCGGGCTGGCGGTACAAAATCACCAGTGGAGTTAGCGCAAATGGCTGGTGTTGATATTACGACTGACCAACCACTTCGTGATACAATTGCCTACATTGGCCATTTAATTGATGAGCTTGAACGTCTAACAGTGGAAATCGAAGCGGTTCAGCAATAATTTAACTAGAAAACGGTCCTGCCTATTCAAGGTATAGATCGTTTTCTTTTTTTAGTTCTAAGTAGAAAAATACGTACATATACTAGAATCAGGGCGTCCCTCTATATTTTTTAGATATTTCAAAATAGACAATCATTTTTCTTCATACAAAAGTACCGTTATTATTAAGAGTACGCAAATTATTTAGCAATATACGATTAACAATGATTAAAGGAAGTGTTCTAATTATGGTAAAACGTAATGATCCATGCCCATGCGGTAGCGGCAAAAAATATAAAAAATGTTGTGAAGGCAAACAACAAGTAACAGTGGAAGCAGTACAAATCGAAGAATTAGAGCGTGTGCTACAAACATTTTACTTAGAATATCCAGAACGTAAAGATGTTCGTGCCTATATTGAGCATGTGGGCACATGGCAGCCTAAATTAGAGAGCGTTTTACAGCGAGAGCTTATTGAAGCCATCGCTTTAGACGACTTTTTCTTCCATCAAGAGCCATCTATTTGGAAAAATTATTTGAAGAAAACGAAGAAAAAAGCGGTAAGACCTTCTACAGTCAAAGTACTTGAAGATTGGTCTCAGCCTACTTTATTTATTGGTACGGTGTCTGTTGTTGAGGAAAAATATTTCAAGGCTAATCATATACTTACAAATGATGAGCTTTATATTCGACGTGAAAATAACAAACCGATTCCTGAAGGTATGCATGTATTTGCCTTCATTTTACCAGATGGCACGAAGAAATCGGCTCATTATTTAGCTGTGTCTACACTGATTTTCTTCCCAGAGGATCATGCGAAGGTCTTTGAAGAATTTAAGAAGCGCTTTGAGGCTTCAGAGAAGAAGGTTGGCTCCTTCTTAAAAGAAGAGCACCTAGCATTTTGGGAGTTATTAGTATCAAATGGCTATAAGGGTGAGGAATTCTCAAACTTTGAGAGCAATGTCCTGACACAAGTAAAAGATTTCCTAGAGCAAAATGAGCGTGAAACAGCACCGATGCTTGAGCTTTTAGAAGACTATTTAATTGAAGGTCAACCGACTGCGCGTAAAGAAGCGGCCATTGCAGCTGGTGCGATTCGTTATGGTCAGGAAAAGGAGCTGTTTGAGTCCCTTTCTATGACGGTAAAAGAAATCGCTGCGACATTCGATATTTCGGCTTCCTCTCTTACAAAGTATTACCAAGATCTAAGCAGCTATGCTGAAACGAAATAATCTTGACAATTAAAGAAGCTACATGTACTAGCGTTTTGCTAATACATGTAGCTTTTCTCATGTGTTTATTTGCTATAAACTTTTAAAAGTTCTTCCCCTAGGAACTGTAGCTTTTCTCCAACTGAACAGGCTTCAATGCAGAAACGATGAGCCCCTGGTTTACCACGTTCTTTACGTAATTGCTTAATCACTAAGCAATCCGAACAAAACGTATCATGCAGTTCATCAATATCCTTCATAACCGTCACTTTATCCATGTTGAACTCTCGCTCCTTTCACGTCCAAAATTCACTTCCTACTATTATGAAGCGTTCAATTTCAACAAGCAACTATTTTGTTTACTTCCAACGTATTTTTTTCAAACACGAATTGCCCCACAAGGATGCTTTGCCCATAGCCTTGTTGTACAATTATAGAGAAGTCAAAACGCAAAGTAGGGATGATATGTTAGAGGTTTATATAGATGCTGCCAGTGCAGGAAATCCCGGGCCAAGTGGTATAGGAATATTTATTAAAGGTGAAGGTCACCATATCCAAATCAGCGAGTATATTGGGGAAACAAACAACCATATTGCTGAGTTTTCAGCATTGGTTCGTGGTCTTGAAGAAGCACAAAAGCTAGGCTCCCCTCTTGTCTCGGTGCGTTCAGATTCCAAAATCGTTGTTGCTTCTATGGAAAAAGAATATGTGAAAAATGAGGAATTTAAACCTTATTTAGAAAAAGCTTTAGCGCTTGCCACTAGCTTTGATTTATTCTTTATCAAATGGGTGCCCGACTCACAAAACAAAGCGGCTGATGCCTTGGCACGAAAAGCAATCCAAAGCAAAAATGGCTAGCCTCATTTCACAGGACTGTTCTATTGGAGCAGTCCCTTTTTCTTTTCCCTATTCTTCAGTTACTTACTTTCCCCAAATTTCATAATTTTATGATATTCAAAAAAATGCTAGATAACGCTGCTCATTTTCTGATTAATCGAAAACGATATTGACATTGTTAGAGTACGATGTTATCCTTTAACACATTAGTAGTTTAGCAAACGAAAGCGTTAGATTATAGGGGGAAACTAAAATGAAACGTGTATTGACTTTATTTATGATGCTGACAGCTGTCATCGTTTTAGCAGCATGCGGTACTTCAAAAGAAAAGACAGAAGAAAAAGACGAAACAGCAGCAGATCAAGAAAAAATTATTATTGGAATTGACGATAAATTTGCACCAATGGGCTTCCGCGATGATAAAAATGACATCGTTGGATTCGATATTGATTTAGCTCGCGCTGCAGCAGAGCATATGGGCGTTGAAGCAGAATTCCAGCCAATCGATTGGAAAACAAAAGAGGCTGAATTATTAAGTGGACGTATTGATTTAATATGGAACGGTTATACCATTACAGATGAACGTAAGGAAAAAGTTTTATTTACAAAGCCTTATCTTGAAAACTCTCAAGTTGTAATAACAAAGGCAGATTCAAAGATTACGAAGCTAAGTGATTTAGCTGGACAAGAAGTAGGTATTCAATCCCTTTCTTCTGCAGCCGATGCATTAAACGGTAATCCAATTCACAAAGAAGTGAAAAAAATTACAGAATTTGCGGATAATGTTTTAGCATTATCAGACTTAAAAACAGGCCGTGTTGATGCTGTGGTAATTGATGCTGTAGTTGCAGAATATTACATGACACAAGAGCCTGACACATTCAAATTATTAGAGGAATCACTCGCACCTGAGCAATACGGTATTGGTGTGAAACCAGGAAATGAAGCCTTATTAGAAAAACTACAAGCCGCGTTAGACAAAATGAATGAAGACGGTACTGCGGCTGACATTTCAACAAAATGGTTCGGTGAAGATAAAGTATTAAAATAATGACAGGATACATCAACTGTAAGAGTTTCCTTAGCGGAACTCTTACTCTTTTTGGAGGGACATCGTTATGGCGGATTACTGGCAAACTATGATATTACCGATGCTAGAAGGGGCAAAAATGACAGTTTTACTGTTCTTCATTGCCATTCTGGTATCGATTCCATTTGGCTTTTTACTAACACTCGCCGTAAAAAGTCGGATAAAACCACTCGCTTGGCTTGCACATACGTATATTTATATCATGCGTGGTACACCACTATTACTACAATTATTATTAATTTGCTTTGGTTTACCTATGCTGCCAGTAATCGGTGAATATTTAGTACTCGATCGTTTTGTGGCCGCTTGTCTTGGCTTTATTTTAAATTATGCTGCCTACTTTGCAGAAATATTCCGTGGTGGTCTTCTTGCCATCGATAAAGGACAATATGAGGCAGCCCAGGTACTCGGCTTATCCAAATGGCAAACGACGACACGTGTTATTTTGCCACAAATGTTTCGTGTCGCCTTACCCGCTTTATCAAATGAATCCGTTACACTAATTAAGGATACAGCCCTGCTCTATGCAGTTGCTGTTCCAGAATTACTACATTTTGCGCAAACAGCTGTCAATCGTGACTTCACAATTACACCGTTCTTTATTGCTGGTGCAATTTACTTAGTCATGACCCTTGTCTTGACGGTGTTCTTTAAATGGCTAGAAAAACGCTTTAAATTCGAATAGAGGTGACACATATGGCATTAATGGAAGTAACAAATTTGAAGAAATCTTTCGATCAGGTGGAGGTTCTGAAACAAATTACATTTTCAGTAGAGAAGAATGATGTCATTGCAGTTATCGGTCCCTCTGGATCTGGGAAAAGTACAATGCTTCGAAGCTTAATACATTTAGAAGAAATCGATGGTGGCAGTATTGTAGTAGATGGCGATTATTTAGTGCAAGATGGTCGATATACAAAGCCACAAGACATCAAAGCAATCACAGCTAAAATGGGGATGGTCTTTCAACACTTTAACCTGTTCCCCCATTTAACCGTTCAGCAAAACCTTGAAATGGCACCGAGCTTATTAAAAACAGAATCGACAGAAGCCATTACAAAACGCTGTCAAGATTTACTACAAAAAATTGGTCTTGCCGACAAGGCCAAGGCTTATCCAGCTAATCTTTCTGGCGGCCAAAAACAGCGGGTAGCAATTGCACGTGCCCTTATGATGAATCCTCAAATTTTATTATTTGATGAGCCTACCTCTGCCTTAGATCCTGAGCTGACAGGCGAAGTATTAAAGGTTATGAAAAGCCTAGCAGAGGATCAGATGACGATGATTGTGGTAACACACGAAATGGGCTTTGCACGAGAGGTAGCAAATAAGGTCGTCTTTATGGATGGTGGTCAAATTATCGAATCCGATCATCCAGACAACTTCTTTACAAACCCTCAAAACGACCGTACAAAGGCATTTTTACAAAAGAATTTTAACTAAGTTAAGGGAGAGTTGGCTTATGCCGCTCTCTTTTTTTATCTTCTTTACGTACACAAAAGGAATAGGACTCGCATGTATCCTATTCCTTTATTACATTATTCATTTGGAAATATCGGTAGATAAATCATGACCTTAAATAAATCACCATCTACTTGAACTAAGAATTTGCCATTCTGGATGTGAATAAGGCTTTCAGCAATCGACAACCCTAATCCGCTACCTTGACTTGATCTTGATTCGTCACCTCGTTTAAAGCGTTCCATTAACTCATCAACTGAAATATTTAATTCATATGCTGAAATATTTTTAAATGTCACAAGTATTTCATTCCCTACGTCTTCAACACCAATATATACCCTTGATGTAGGCAGTGCGTATTTAAAAATATTCGAGAATAAGTTTTCGATGGAACGCCATAGGAGTTTACCATCAGCCTTCACATACACTTTTTCTGTTGGATGGGCTAACTTAAAATCTAATGACGAGGCTTCAATTTTTTCATCCATTTCTCCAATTCCTTGCGTTAGTAATGAGACGATATCAATCCGTTCTAACTGAACAGGTATACTACCACTAGATGCTTTAGCCGCTTCAAATAAATCATCCGTTAAAAGCTTGAGTCTTTTCGATTTTTGATCTAACACATCTACATATTCTTCAATCATTTTAGGATCGTTTTCTAATTTTAATAAATCAACATACGTAATAATTGACGTTAAAGGCGTTCTAATATCATGCGAAACATTCGTAATAAGTTCTGTTTTTAAACGCTCACTCTTGATTTCACTATCCACTGCCTTTTTTAACCCATCTGTAATACGGTTAATATTTTCTGCAAGTTGATTAAACTCCCCTTTTCCGTCAACTTCAATTCGATGATGAAGATCTCCATTTTTAATTTGCTCTACGCCCTCTTTAATGCGGTTAAACGACTTCACCTTTCTCATTGCCAACCAGGCAGCAACCCCCATCGTAATAGGAAACATGAAAAACGTAGCCGCCACTACTAATGGATAGCCAATAATTAGCAGCACAATTTTGACGCCTGTACTGCCACTGTCAAAAACATGTTTCACCATAATAAATAGCTTTTTGAAAAGTTGATAGAGGAGTGTATGCTGAAATAACGTTCTATTTTTAATATGCTTTACGAGTGATAAAATCAATAGTAAGCCAATGATAAAAATAGGCACGGTGAAGAACATGTACATATCAGTGAAGACCTCAACAATCATGGCGATCCACATCGCTGTTAAGCAACCGATAAGCACAATATTAAGATCATTATAAAGTTTATCTATGACATGGAAATGAATTTCTTCTTTATCAAATGGCGTTCTTCCAATAACTATGATTAAATACACAAAACATAAAATAAACCCTGCTAGAAGTACCATCCATTCATTTAGAAAACCTTGGGCAGCCGCTTTATCTTTTTCCCATTCCGATATTTTTTGCTGTAGGTAAGAATTTTTAAACCCCACATAAATAACATCTGTTTGTGGGTTCAACATGTTAACTTCGTGTGTAAAGTAATCCAAGTATTGACTTTCTTTCACTTCATTTGGGTAAAGCTTTTGTTGATAATCTTCAAATAACATATAGGCATCAAAGGATTCAAATTGCTCTTTCTTTGTGAGATCACTATTGGAGAACTTATGTTCACCGTCACTCGCATAAAACACAATTCCTTCATAGGCTTCAAGCGTACTACGTAATTGATAAAAATTTCTTACCTGTTCTTTCATACTTTCTTCTTTTGTTCTAGCAATGTCTTTTGCATATTTTTCCTGATAGATGTGCTTATTTTCCTCTTCACTCAAATTAGGATTATATCTGTAAGAATTGCGAAAATCATAATATAATTCCTCTTCGATTCTTCTATTATCCTCTTCTGTCAGTGTTTTCCCACTTAAAATATATTCTTCACTTTTGTATTTTCCGATTAATTGCGCTAAAGGAGCAATAATGCTGTAACTTTCATCTGCGAATGCTCGACTTTCAAAATAGTTATCTTGATTTATACTACTAAGATGAATCTCATTAAATTCCATGTTAATCATTACTCTCGCTATACCAGTTAAACAAGCGACAGCAATTAGAAACACAACTACTTTCGTAATAAGTGCATGACTAATATTTCTCAACTTTCTCAACCTTATACCCAACTCCCCATACAACTTTTAAATACTTCGGCTCTTTTGGATTAATTTCAATTTTTTCTCGAATCTTTCGAATATGAACCGAAACCGTATTTTCAGGATTAATAGCCCTGACATTCCATACCTTTTCATAAATTTCTTCAATCGTGAATACTCTTCCAGCATTGGCTGTGAGAAGCTTTAAGATTTTATATTGCACTGGTGTCAAATGAACCTCTTGTTTATCAACAGTAATGATTTTCTGTTCATCATCAATCACAAGACCACCCGTTTGAAATACAGCACTACTCCTCTCAAGACTTCCAAAGGTCGTATACCTTCTGAGCTGCGATTTCACTCTAGCCACAAGTTCTAATGGATTAAACGGCTTGGCCATATAATCATCTGCTCCGATATTTAATCCCAGTATTTTATCATAATCCTCTGATTTAGCAGAAAGCATAATTAACGGAATCATATTATCTTGCCGAATCTTCATCGTCGCCGTAATCCCATCCATTTTGGGCATCATAATATCCATAATAATAAGATGAATAATGTGATCTCGAATAAGATCGATTGCCTCTATCCCATTGTAAGCTTTGAATACTTGATAGCCCTCATTTTCTAAATAAATGCTAATCGCCCTAACAATTTCTTTATCATCATCACAAATCAAAATGTTCAACTACATTCACTCCTCCACCGCTTTAGGTTCATGTCAATCACCCCTATAGGATTCGTATAAGGATATAATACTAATTAAATCTTAACAAACTCAGACATCAATTCTTAAGATTTTCTTAGTGTTTTCCTTTATGCACACTTCATGTCAAATACAAATTCGGAAAAATTGAGGAATACAATAAAAAATGGAGAGCTGGTTTGAGCGGCTCTCCTTTAATCGTCAAATATACATTTCATATTATTCAGCCTGAGATTTCAATCAAAATAGGTAGGTAAATGTAGATTATTTAAATGACCAAAAGCTAATTTTACTTGTGATTCGGTATTTCTAGCCATTGAGATGGTGGCTGAGGGTAGCACTTCTTATCAAATACACTTATGAGTTTGATTGCTTTTACATCAAATCCCGATTCTTCTTTCGTTTCTTTGATTGCTACTTCACTAGGTGTAAAGCCGATGTCGCCCCAGCCACCTGGTAATGACCAATCACCATCCATTTTTTCTTTAACCATTAATATTTTATTGTCCCTAAAAACCAACGCCCGAATATCTATTTTTGGGGTCGCATAACCCGTCTCATTAGCAAATAAATCACGTATAACTGTCTTATCGATCTCTGTATGGTGTGCTATAATGTCAACGCTTATTTCTCTTAATGATTCAAATCCTTTCCAAGTCATAAATATCCTTCGAATAAGTTAGTCCTGCCTGTGCAATTGATTGTGGCTGTTTTGCCCACTCAAGCCATTTAGGTTCCATATATTTTGTTTCCCAAAAATCATTGTAGTCAATGACAATTAAATTTACATTATTTGAAAAAAACCGTTTATCCATGTTATAATTCTTAGTGAAGATGTATATAAGTAAATAAGACCATTGGTGCTGGAACACCAATGGTCCTAGTAACAAGATGAATCGCTTCAAAGGCGATTTGCAAAGTGATGAAAGTAAACCATCTCACATGCTGGCGAGGCAGGGGCGGTTTACTTTTTTTGTGTAAAAGTAAATGACAATGCAAGTACAGAAACAATAAGTGTTGAAAGACTTATCGCAACCATTATTGCTTCAAAAATAGTCAAAGGCATCAACTCCTTTCTCTTCCATAAGTTGAATGAGATAGGTTAATATTGTGCCAACCGCCCATGAAACCTCTATCTAGTTACTCTCTTATTATACCATATTTTGGTCTAAAACGGCCACGCTACATGATTGCCTATAATCATAAAAACAGTTGGGACAGGCCCAACTGTTTTACTATATATTCACTATTTTTTTCGGTTTCATCTTTGCAAGTCGTAATAGATAAATAATAAAGACAACCCCTAGTAAGCCTGCACCTGACAAGTAAACTGAAGCATAGCCTGCCTGCACGGCTACCATTCCTAAAATATAAGAACCTAGTGCGATTCCAAGGTCAAACATCGTAAAATAGGTTGCTGTAGCATAGCCACTTCGCTGGATGGCTGTGGATTGAACGGCTAATGCTTGCAAGCTTGTCGTCACAGCACCATAGCCGAAACCTACAAAAATAGCAGCACTCAAAAATAATACGGGCCCCTCTACAAAAGCGAGCATAACGAGCCCGATGGCGAAGGAGATAATGCCGGGAATAATAACAAATTGTGGTCCCTTCGTATCATAAAGTTTACCTGTGTACGGACGCGTAATTAACATGGATGCAGCAAACACCGCATAAAAAAGACTGGCCACAGCCATTAAATCCTTTTGCTGTGCATAGACCGATAAAAAGGATAAAACACTGGCATACGAAAAGGCTACTAAACTAGCAATCGCAGCAACAGGTAACGCTTTTCGCTCAAACAGATCATCAAATTTAAAGGTTAGTTTTCCTTCATGTGCAGGTTTCGGTAAATCATCAGTATTGACCGTAAACGCTAGAATTCCTCCTGCTAGAATACAGATACTCATAACGATGAACAATACGTTAAAGGTACTATATTGTATTAATAATAGTCCGATAAATGGACCAATAACGACAGCTAGATTTGTAGACATCGTGAAATAGCCAAGGCCTGCTCCTTTTCGTTTAGCTGGAACGATATCAGCCGCTAAAGATCCTGCAGCTGTTGTAATAATACTAAAGAAAATCCCTTGTATAAAACGTAGACCAAGTAAAAGGCCGAATGGATGAATAAATAAATATAAGACGGTACATATAAAATAGCCCCCGATTGAGAGGACTAACAGTTTTTTCTTACCAAATACATCCAACAGTTTTCCTGAAAACGGGCGTACAATGATAGCTGACAATAAAAAGCCAGACAATAGAAGCCCTGCCTCCTTATCTGTCTGATGTAGCTCCCCTATTGCATAAAGCGGCAAAGTCGTTACAAGTCCATAAAATACAAAAAAAACTGAGATATTCGTTAAAAATAGACTAATGAAACGCTTCGTCCATATTTGTGTATTCTCTTCTTGCTGCATGTCCATCAACCTTTCATTTTTTCCAATAGCTTCAGAAATTGCTCTTGTTCTTCAGCAGTTAAAGAACCTACCATTTCCTCCTCAAACGCTCGAATAGTCACTGTAATGGCTGGTAGGCGCTCCTCTGCTTGTGTGGATAAAGTCACTATCTTTTCTCGTTTATCCTCACCATCTAATCGTTGTACCCAGCCCAATGCCTCAAGTCTTGTAATCGCTCTGGTGATACTTGGCGCTTCCACATTTAAATATTTCCAAATTTGCGTCAATGTCATCGGTCCATTTTTATGTAAGCAATATAAAATGGTCCACTGAGAACTATATAAATGATGCTGCTTCAGCACTTCATTTAAGCAATTAGTTAAATAGCGATTTTTTTGGAATAAAGCATGGAAAATTGGATTCATCACTATCTACCTCCTAAAATTATTTACCTAGCTAAATAAATACTATACGCTTCATTTTTTTCTTTGTAAAGGAAGTAATTTGCCAAGATGGCTTGACCAGTAGCAGGAAATTTTTTGCATGTGTCGAATAAAAGTTAATAAACTTTCAATGTAAAGGAGATGGAATCATGGGGAAAAAAGTTTTAATTCTTGCAGGAGATGCCGTAGAGGCTTTAGAGATTTTTTATCCTTATTATCGTTGTCTTGAGGCAGGATATGATGTCACAATTGCAGCACCATCAGCTAAGAAATTACAAACTGTACTACACGATTTTGTAGATGGCGTCGATACATACATCGAGCGACCTGCCTATGGTTTAGAGGCACATGCTTCTTTTGCTGATGTTGATCCAACCCATTTTGATGGATTGATTATTCCTGGTGGTCGTGCGCCAGAATACATTCGTTTAAATGAGCATGTGCCACCACTCGTATCCCACTTTTTTGAAACGAATAAACCGATTGCAGCCGTTTGTCATGCAGCACAAATTTTCGCAACGATTCCTGAAGTGCTAAAAGGACGTGAACTGACAGCCTATATTGCTTGCAAGCCAGAGGTGCAAGTGGCTGGCGCTACTTATATTGATGCCAATCTTCATACAGATGGCAATTTAGTAAGTGGACATGCATGGCCTGATTTACCAGGCTTGATGCGTGCGTTTATTCAAAAGCTTGAAAGTTAAATGAATGAGGATGCCTTTTCTGGGCATCCTTTTTTTCATGACGTACTTTCTTGTAATTCAATTTTTTCTACCTTTTGTGTTGCACTTTGATAACTAATTCTTACATAGACACCAAATTCCTTATCGGGTTGCTTGAGCCAGAGCTTAAACTTTTCGATTGTTGACTCCCCATGTACTTCTTTACCCTCATGCAAATAATCGATAATTTTGGCTGAAGGATATTTTGCCTTTACCTCTTTGATGGCCATTTGTCCCCATTTGGCATAGGCTGGTGGTGTTTCTTGTTGTGCATTTGCGACCATTGCTGTTTGTATGAACACAGTAAGACAAACAAGCACAACCCCAAGTAAATATAACTTCCGCACTTGAATCACTCCTTTAAAAAAATAAGCGCTCCAAAAGCTTTGGAGCAGCTTGTCTTTATTGCTTTGGCTGTTGAGGGTTATTATGAATGACCTGGTTAAACTCTGCTGAGTACTCTTCACGATCATTCTTTTTATGTGTATCTTCCTTCTTTTTCTTTTTAAAGCTTGTTTTTCTCTTCTTTGCCATGATTTGCACCTCCGTTATTTCGTTTTATTGGACTGCTGGTTTTTATCATGATTCGTTTTATTGTTTTTATTTTTAGCTTTTGCATCAAATTCTGCTGCGAATTCTTCGTTTAAGTTGTCATTCGGATTGTTGTTATTGCTATTACTTCGATCAAGATCCTTACTTTTGTAAGTACCAAAAGGATTATGCGTTCGCATATTCATGGTTTTACTGTTATTTCGATTATTACGTTTCCCCACGTAACATCACCTCCTGCACATAATTTGTTCAAATCGAGGCGTTACTATGTAGGTCAGTTTCTTCGCTAATTGTAAAAAAATGAACATGACTAATATGTATTAGTCATGTTCATTCTTATTTCGTCCCCTAGACAATTGTATATTCTGTAATGTTGAGCAATGCTCCGACAGCGCCTGAAAAACCATGATCGTTAATAAAGACAGGTGTATGCTTTTTCGTACGTGTATAATTTGCAATCACACGGGCAAGATGAGCATTATTACTGAGAGTTGATCCAATATAGACAATATGCTGAGCCTTTTTTTCTTCCGCATATTGAATGCTAAGCGTGGTAATAACTTCACCTACTAGACCCTGAACCGTCGCTATAATATCCTCTGCAGGATGTTTCATGGACTGGGTAATGCCTACTTTTCCAAAATTACTTGCAGTTAAATGACCATCAATAGGTGTATCCATGCCCTGATAAATGTCCTTAACTAATAAATCAATGCTCTCACGATGGCCCTTGTCAGCCATTTCTCGTATTTCATTGTAATCTGTAATCCCTGTTGTAAGCGCTGACAATCCAATTAACGTCCCACCACCAACACCTGTCCCGCCAACGCGAATATGGGTATTGCCCTCCATGTAATGAATGGAAGTGCCTGTCCCGATATTGGTAATCATGCTACGCTCAAAAAAGTAGCCTTCTTTATTTAGTAAAAATCGGACACCCTTTAATGTTGCTTCAAATTCCACTATATAATGAATCGATTTCATTGTTTTAATGACATCAAGTAATTGCTCTGTACGTCCCCCCGTAACACCAATATCCTCAATATCTGGATGATCGATAATCCATTTTTTTACAGATTGCAGATCATTAGACGGAAAGGTTGTTAAAACAAGTTCATTGTGTTGATCTAAATAAGCAACCTTTGTCAATGTGCCGCCTGCATCAATACCTATAGCCTTTGGCATACAATTCTCCTTTGTTTTTATTACGCAACTTTGTCATATAATGATTGCAGTTTACGCGAAGATTAAGGCAACTATTAAAGTACATGCCCTCTTTGGTACGAAGGATTTTGCAAGGAGTTTTGTGTGCCAAAATCCTGACCAATTAATTTGTTCGTACAAAAGCTAAACGCTCAGTACAATCCCCCAAATTGTGTAATGACATTTTCGCCCTTTCTAAACTTTAACGCTGTTGAAATGATTGTGCAATAACTTCGTAAACTTTCATGAAAAAATCATGGAAAATATCAAATTTTTTCTATATGATAGCTGAATTTTAATGCATTTCTAAAGCTTTATTATCATTCTACTAAAAAAATAAAGCTTTGTTAAAGCATAATGCTGTTTTTGAAATTTAACGAATATTCTAAAGCGGAATATGAAGATTTATATAAACAGATTCCAGGAGAGCACTCATTAGTGCTTGAAATGAAGAGATTAGCTATGCACGATGCCTATCATATTAAGGCGCTTTGGGTGGTTCATGAAATAGTGATGGGAGAGTCCAAATCGGACGTTCCACTATTTAAATCTTGAAATGTAAAAAAAAGTGAAAATGCACTGCTTGAACAGGCACTTTCACTTTCCTAAAACGATTAATTAGCGTGCTGAATAGCCACCATCAATGACAAGCTCGGCACCTGTAATGTAAGAAGCTTCATCAGATGCTAAAAATAAAATAGCATTCGCTACTTCTTCTGGTTGACCAAGGCGACCCATTGGTGTTGCTCTTACTAACATATCCATTGCTTCTTTTGCTTCTGATAATTTAGCAGTCATTGGTGTTTCAATGACACCAGGGAATACTGTATTGACACGAACATTGAAAGCACCAAGCTCTGATGCCGCTGCACGAGCAATCGCACGTAAAGATCCTTTAGAGGCTGTATAGGCATTAAAGCCAGCGCCAATAATTGCAGTGTAAGAGGATGTATTAACGATAGAGCCTTTCCCAGCTTCTTTCATATAGTTAGAGGCATGTTTAATGCCCAGGAAAGGTCCAAAGGCATTGATATTATGCATGATTGACCAATCCGCTTGTGTAATTTGATCTGGCCCTTTTTCGGATGAAATACCAGCATTGTTAATTAAAATATCAATGCGACCATATTTCTCCACAATGGCTTTCGTCACTTCTGCCCAGTTTTCGTCAGAGGAAACATCTAATTTCATCCCCTCTACATGGTCAAGCTCAGAAATTTTTGCTAGGTTATCTTCATTAATATCAGCTGCAATTACCGTAGCACCCTCTTGGGCAAACAATTTCGCCATTGCTGCACCCATACCAGATGCGCCACCAGTAATCATCGCAATTTTGTTATCTAAACGTCCCATTTTTCTAAACTTCCTCTCTTCTGTAATGTGGTTTAACTTATACTTTCGTCCACAAAGAAAGTATAAGCTTAAATAGTTTACTATTAAACTATATCACTTTTAGGAAACGTTTTCAAAGAATATCTCTCTAAATATGAACAATCTGTTTTATCTTTCCCTATTTTTACGATACGATATACTATAGATGTGGAACCATTTGAACGGAGGAATACAAGTGAACGAGCAAAAAAGACTTTACAAAGAAGCGATGCAGGTTTTGAAAGATACAAGCCGCACGTTTTATATACCTATTACATTTTTAAAAAATGATTTAAAGATATCAGTGGCTGCAGCCTATTTAGCAATGCGTGCTATTGATGAAATTGAAGACCATGAAGAACTTTCTAATGATGTAAAATTTGATTTACTGTCAGCTACGAGTGAATTACTAAAGGACAATTTCAATAACGAAGCCTATCAGTCATTACTTGCACCTTATGCAGAGCTATTACCTGAAGTATCCCTTCGTTTAGCAGATTGGCTGACATTTTGCCCTGAGGAATCCAGAAAAATTGTACAGGCTTCCACAAGTGAAATGGCTTTTGGGATGGCAAAATGGGCAAAGGCAAATTGGCAGGTCCGCACACGTGAGGATTTAGACGATTATACATACTACGTGGCTGGGCTTGTAGGGACGATGCTGTCTGAGCTTTGGGCATGGGGTGCAGGCGTTCAAACGGATCGCGAGCTAGCAATAGGCTATGGCCGTGGATTGCAGGCTGTCAACATCTTACGTAATCAGCATGAGGATTTAGATGAACGTGGTGTAAGTTTCGTACCAGAGGGATGGACACGCGAGGATTTATTTGCGTATGCAGAAGAAAATTTAGCCAAAGCAGATTTATATATGAAGGATATCAATAAACGTACTATTCTGCTATTCTGTCGCCTACCACTTGCCTTAGCGCACAAAACACTAAAGGCAATGCAAGAAGGACGAGAAAAAATGACTCGTGCTGAGGTAGAGCAAACTGTTGAAGAGGTACAGGCAGACTAACATGAAAAGCCCCAGTAAACGATTACTGGGGCTTTTCTTATTTATATCGCATCAATAAATCTTACAATTAATTCATAGCTGAAATAGATGGATAGCATCGATAACAACATCAGTACGATACCTTCTACCTTGCTACCAGTTTTCGTTGTAAGTGGAAAACGAATGGAGACAGTCGCAGGGAAAAATAGTTTAACCCCTTTTTTTGTACACATATCAAGTATGATATGACTAGCCATCCCGATAATTACTCCAATAGATATCGCTCGATAGGGAATTAACATATGTAATAAAACCATCATGCTTATTAAAAACAACAAACTATGTGTAAAGGAACGATGTCCAAATACTGTAGTCACTAGCTTCGCGATGAGGGGAAATGTTCGACCTATTTTACTACCTCTATGACAAATATCTGGAAGTAATGCACCAATAACCCCCGCACCAACTAAGACAAGTGGGTTATCATTTGAAAACTGTGCAAAGGCAAGACTTGCTGTAATGCCCCCAACGATATGGGTATTCCCTTGCATAAATTACTTCCACTCCTTTTCTCTTATTTTTCCTTCTTAATGTAACATAATTCGACACAAAAGGGAACATACATTCCGAACGTACGCTCGAAACTTTTTCCACTCTGATTGTATAGCTAGTTAAATTATGGATAAACATAGT
Organism: Lysinibacillus sp. LK3; assembly: GCF_001043675.1. NCBI lineage: Bacteria > Bacillati > Bacillota > Bacilli > Caryophanales > Bacillaceae > Lysinibacillus > Lysinibacillus sp. LK3. Next base: position 297,267 of record NZ_LDUJ01000001.1, on the reverse strand, counting down.
GATGGAGGTTAAATATGAGAGCCTATAAAGGAATACTTTTTATTTTCATCATTTTGTGTGGTAGTGCTTTGCTTTGGTATTTTAGCAAACCGATGGCACCGATTCATCCGTTGAACACACTTAGTCATGTCATTGGTGGCTTAGCCATAACTTGTTTATTTCTTGTATTCTTATTAGCTACACGAATAAAAATGTTAGAGCGATGGTTTAGTGGTCTTGAGCATGTCTATTTTTATCATAAATTACTAGCAATCCTTTCACTTGTATTGATTCTTATTCACGGGCAATTACAAAAAATGATTCCTGATGAAGAGCTAACACAACAAACACCACTCAACGAATTCGCAAAAGATCTTGGCGAGCTTGCTCAATACGGCTTTATCTTCCTAATCATTCTTGCCTTTATTGCAAAATTCCTGAAGTACGAGCATTGGCGCTGGCTTCATCGCTTATTACTTGTGCCCTATACATTGGGTATTTATCATGCTTATTTTTCTAGCCACTATGATTTATTACAGCCCTCAGCTTTAGGAATTTTTACAGCATTAACAACTACGATTGGATTTATGTCAGCCCTTTATATGCTGACAATGTATCAGGATATGTTCTTTCCCTATAAAGGTCAGATTTCATCCATTCAAAGGCTGACTCCTGAGATATTGGAAATTAAGTTGAAGCTTACAAAACAGCTGGATTATCGACCAGGACAATTTCTCTTTCTGAAAGTCTTTCAAGAGGGTATCGAAAAAGCACCACATCCCTTCTCTATTTCTGGAGGGTGTGGACAACAAATCAATCTTACAATAAAAGCTATTGGAGATTATACCAAACAGGTCTACAACCTTATTCAGGTTCATACAGAGGTTGCTGTAGATGGCCCCTATGGTCATTTTGACTTCGGCAACGGGAATGCACAGCAGCTATGGATTGCAGGTGGTATGGGCATCACCCCATTTCTTGCCTATTTACACACACAGCCTGATAAAAAAATTGACTTATATTATTCTTTTCACGGGCAAGACAATGTCATCTACAAAGATTTTTTAGAGGATTATGCACAAGCAAATGACCATTTTACTGTCACATTTATTGATACAACACAGCGCAATAGACTCTCTGTTGATGAGTTATCCTTTTCTCCACAAACTAGTATTTATATATGTGGACCAGAAAAAATGATCAAGCATTTCAAATCGGCTGCACCTAAGAAAAATATACAATGGGAAGCTTTTTCATTTAGATCTTAAAAAGGTGTACACCTAATCTAGATGTACACCTTAGCACTAAATCGTGAATTTAGTTGCTTCTTCTTGCAGATTTTGAGCAAGTTGTGCTAACTGCTCAGAGGCTACAGACATCTCATTCATTGTCGATGCCTGCTCTTCCGTGATGGCCGATACATTTAATGTATGATCATTTGTTGCAAGTGCCTGTTTGCTAATTGCCTGTACTTTTTCGGTTACTGCCTGCAACTTTTCAAAAGCATCAGATGTCGTTTTGCTTGTCTTTTGCATGGTGTTTTGGAGACCTTCAGTTGCACTGGCAATTGTATCGAAGGTCATGCCTGCTTGTTGAACAGAGCCAATGCCTCGATGAGCTATTTTTCGACTTTGCTCCATCATCTCTACTGCGTCATTCATTTGTTCTTGAATCGTCTGCACAACCTTTGCAATATCTAACGAAGCACGGCTAGTTTGTTCAGCCAGTGCTTTAACCTCTCCTGCAACAACGGCAAAGCCTTTCCCTGCTTCCCCTGCTCGTGCTGCCTCAATGGCAGCATTAAGTGATAGTAAATTAGTTTGGTCGGTAATAGCCGAAATGAGCTGACTCATCTGCTCTATTTGAATCGAATGCTCCTTCAAGCCATTCACCAGATTGGCACTACTGTCAACCTGTGCATGTAGGTGGACAATATCATTCACGAAACCATGTATTTTTTGTGATCCGCCAGTAGCGAGTTCAGAGGTTTTTTGTGATTGTTGGACAGCTTCATGTAAATCGTCCATGGCAGTCTTCATATCCCCACCTAGTTGTGTTGTTACACCCTCTAACTCCCCACTCACCTGTTGTTGTGAACTTGTATTTTCTGCCACCTCTTGCATAGAAATCGCAACTTCTGTGACAGTTTTATTGACCTCTTGCACACTTGCCGTTAATTCCTCTGCAGTAGAAGCAACTGTCACGGTTTCAGCTACAATGCGCTGCATCATCGAACCTAATGCTTCCACAGAGTCATTATAATACTGCGCCATTTCACCAAATTCGTCCTTCGTATGAACGGCCATTTGTTGCGTTAAATCACCCGTAGCAAGATAGCCTAAATGAGTATTCATTGTTTTCACTTCCCCACGGATATAACGAGCAAGGAAATAAATACTAATTGCGATAAGTAAAATTAGAACGACACTGATCACGATTTGCTGTTGAAGCATTGCCTGTATTTCGCCGTAAAGCTCAGTTGTCGGAACCAGTAAAACTAACTTCCACGGCATATCTTGTATTTGCATAAATTGTAAGGTAAAATCACTACCCTGACTGCTTGTATGTATTAACTTTTTTTGCTCAGAAATCTGCTCCACAGGCATGTTCAACAACTGCTGGATCGTTTCTTTATTCACTTTATTTACATCAGGGTGCGTTAAAATTTTGCCACTATCATCAATTAAAAATGCATAACCACTCTCTCGAATTTTCACGTCAGAAACAATGGATTGAATTGAATCTAATACATAATCCCCTGTAATAACGCCAATGGGCTTAGAATCTTTGACAATTTGTGTACCAAATGAGATAAACATTTCCCCAAGAGCTTCATCAAAATAAGGTGCAGTATGAACTACCTTATTCGATTGGATACTATTGCGATACCATTCTTGCTCGTGAAAATGATAGGCAGGATCTTCATAAGCATCCGTAGAGACAATTTTTTCTTCTTCCTTATAGGCATAAGGCCCGAAAATTTCCCCTTTTGCCACATTCTCCTCTAGCCATAATCCCATACCATACGTTTCCTTATTGAAAGGCAATAGCTGCTGTACGTAGCGAATAAATTGCTCTCTGGCCATCATACTGTCAGCCGATTCTATTGTTGTCTTTGCACTATTTATGAGCTGAATGTGTGCATGCAATTTGCTCTCAACGGAACCTGCAACATCATCCGCTAGTATAGACATTTCATTTTCAATAGAGCTTTCAAGTTCATTGGATACGTTCAAATAGTTAAGGAAGGTCATACCACCTAAAAAAACAGTGATGACAGGAATAAGCATTGCGATTTTTGCCATAATATTTAAATTTCCTAATAGCTTTTTCATTCACCTTCACTCCATATCTATTATTATTGCTCTATTCCATCTCTAGTATAAATGGATTATACCTACAAAAATATGTTTTTTTTGTAACTTTTAAATCCTAGATTCAAGACTCTTTAATTCGAGCAATTTACTTGGAAAATGAATTCATTTATCGTATAGTAAAAAACGCATCATACCATGAAGGAGACAAAATAATGACAGTGACAAAAAGTTCTTTAACTAAAGTTATGCACGAGCGTAAATCCGTTCGTAAATACGATGAAAACTTTAAAATCCCGCAGCAACAATTAGAAGAATTACTTGTAGAAGCAACGTCTGCTCCATCGTCTAGTAACCTACAGCCTTGGCGCTTTTTAGTAATTCAGGATGAAGCGGTCAAAAAAGAGCTACGTGCTATTGCCAATAACCAAGAACAAGTAGAAACTTCCTCAGCAATTATTGCCGTTTTAGGTGATACAAAGATGTACGAAAATGCCGAGGCTGTCTATACAAAGAACTTCGATCTTGGCTATATCAATGAGGCAACAAAAGATTTAATGATTAACAACTCAATCAATCTATATTCTCAACTTCCCCAAGAAGTGTTAAAAAATATCGTTACATTTGATGCTGGTCTAATTTCCATGCAGATTATGCTACTAGCTAAAGACATGGGCTATGATACAGTGCCAATGGGTGGATTTAATAAAGAAGCCTTTGCTCAACGCTTTGAATTAGCTGACCATATCGTCCCAGTTATTTTAATTGCAATTGGTAAGGCAGCCGCACCTGCTTACAATTCTTCCCGCATTGAACTTGAGCACATCGCCAAATTCATTTAATACACGTGAAAATAGTCATCTTACAATGTAGTTAAGATGGCTATTTTTATTTTTTGTGGCATTTCTTGTGCATCTACCATCATAGGATAGTAATGTTTTTGTACGTAATTTTTGAAATTAATAAAACGGAAAATGATTCTCAAAAACTAGCATAATAATGTTCCCAAGGATATTTTTTGCATTTTTATCACAAGGCACTCAAAAAATCATCATTAAAGTCTTAAATAATCAACTTCATTCTAGTACATTTGTGCGATTTCTACTAAATATTACATCTAAATTGTTGTAGCTTAAACACTTGAGGATTGTTATGATTAGGAGGTATTTTCATATGAAGGGAGGTTTTTCTGATGAATTATGACTATAATGATTCTTATTATTACTCAGATTTAGATGCAGCCATGGGTGGTTTATTTTTTATCTTTATACTAGCCGCTCTTGCTATTGGTTTAATTGCCTACATTATTAGTGCACTTATTTATTTTATGACATCTAAAACAAATGGTTTTGGAGATGTAGCCTATATTGCTTGGATTCCCATTATTAATGTATATAGTCTCTTCCTGCTGACAGCTGGTGGGGATACTCGAGAAACAATACGTGCAACAGCTTTAAAAAATACCCTTATTTATGCAGGCTTGATCATTGTTTCGTTTATTCCATTTATCGGTATTCTGGCTTCTTTAGGAGCGGCAGGCTTTACACTGTATTTCACGTATCGCCTATTCTACCGCTGGTGTGGCGAAACAGGTAAGGCAGTATTATACACAATTTTAATGGTAATAACAGGTGGATTGTTCTTTGCCATCTACGGCTTAATGCGTATGAACAGACCTTTCGTTGCTTAATTGTTTAAAACCTCTTTATGCCCTTAGGCTAAAGAGGTTTTTTACGTAATTTCACAGAGTAATGGTGCATGGATTTAGGAATTCCCTTTAATTCAAAAACCCCGCTATATACTAAATAGCGAATTCTATATTCTAAAAAGAAGATATTTGGGGGGGCATCCATTCTTGTTAATAGCTCTGAGATGAATTCACCTGTTTGTATAAAATCAGTACCCCCTTGCTCCTTATGAAGTTGTTCAATCGTTGACATAATCAAATTATCATAATAATTCTCTTGTACTGCTTGAATTTGTCGATGTAGCCATAGTCGACAAACATCCTTTGTCTGTGCTAAACTTTCCCACTGTTGCTGAAAAATTAGACGCTCCTTTGCGGACATTCGCTTTATATCATACATTTCCATGTTCCATTGGTGGTTGATAGCCCGCTGTTCACCTGTGTTGATAAGAACAACTTCATTGGTTTTATCACGTAATAAATAGAGTAGAAATCTAATACCACACTGTTCTTCTGCATTGTACCCACACCAAATGTAAATCTGCAGGTTGCTTGGAATATCCTGTATCTCTCTGATTGTGTTCATTAATTTATTTCGATTTACAAAATCATCCATTCCATCATTAATATTTTCTCTTAGCCACTCATCACGGAATGCCTGTCCTCTTTTTTCATCGAGTTTCCACAATGGTCCAATCGACAAATCCTCTGGAAACCCGATCACATATTTCGGTGGAGCAAGTGTCGCTCGTAAGGAGCCTGCTGCAGATTCCGAGCAAACAATATGTACCATCTGTGCTGAAGTAGTAGTTATGACCTGTTGAATATAATCATTAATAATTTCTACCAACTGATAGAGCTCTTCCTGCCCCATAAAGAAAGACCATCCCTGCTGAGGTGTGCTTTGTTCATGATGAAATGCTGTAAAAGATTCAGATGGCTCAAGCTCATACCCCTGCCATTCCCCCTCCCTCATCACCTCTGCTATTGTGATATACTCTAACGCTTGAATTCTATATACTAGCACCTGGTTTGTGTCGTAGAAGAAATAGATAAATGGATAATGCATGGATGTTTCCATTCGCACTGCCTCCTTTTTAAAAATTGTACCACAATGACAATCTCTTCCATCATTTTTCAAAAAAGTAGTTAGCTAGCACCATAAATATGCTATTATTATAGTTAGAAAATTTTGAATTTCTAGCAAAGGGGATAAATGAATATGTATGAAAATATTTTAAGACATCCGGGGCCAACACCGATTCCAAAAAAGGTACAGCTTGCGATGAATCGGGATATTTTTAGTCATCGTAGTCAGGAATTTGTAGAATTATACCGAGAAACAATTGAATTAGTAAAGCCTGTTTTCGGTACGACACAGGACATCTTACTTTTACCTTCGGGTGGGACAGCCGCGCTTGAGGCTGCAGCTGTTAATACTGTATCTGCTGGTGAAGAGGTTGTCGTCATCACAGTTGGAGCTTTTGGCGACTATTTTGTTTCAATCTGTGAGCAATATGGCTTCCATGTACATAAGCTCGAAAAAGAATGGGGACAAGCTTGTACAGCCGAAGAGCTTCGAGCATTTTTACAGCCATTACAAACTATTAAAGCCGTTTTTGTGACGTACAATGAAACATCCACAGGTATTTTAAACCCTGTTGCTGAACTAGCCCAGGTGATCCGTGAAGAAACAGATGCCCTCGTTATCGTTGATGGTGTAAGCTGTATTGGTGGCGCTCCTGCTGAAATGGATGCTTGGGGCATTGATATTCTGGTGACAGGCTCTCAAAAAGCCATGATGCTCCCACCTGGACTCTCTCTTGTCAGCGTAAGCGAAAGAGCTTGGGAAGTCATTGAAGAAAATCAAACACCTGCTTATTACTTAAATCTTCAAAGCTATCGTAGCTGGGCGGAAAAGGGCATGACTCCTAATACCCCTGCTATCACACTGATTTATGGACTGCATGAGGTGTGTAAGTTAATCGAACAGGAAGGTGGCTTTACGCAAACAGTTGCCCGCCATGACCTCATGAAAAACATGGTGCGAAATGCAATGAAAGCATTACACATGGAGCTATTAACTGAAGATCAATACGCTTCTCCAACTATTACAGCAATTAAAACACCTCAAGGAATTGATCTTGGTGAATTTTTGACGCACCTTAAGCAACACTATCATTTAGATTTCGCAGGCGGTCTAGGTCATCTACAGGGTAAAATTTTTAGATTCGGCCATATGGGCTATTGTTTCCCAAGTGACATTTTACAAGCCGTTTCCCTACTCGAGGCTGCCCTACAAGACTTCTCCTATGATTTCGAACCAGGAGCAGGCGTCCTTGCCGCACAAGAAGTATACTTAGCCGCACAACGTAAAGCACTACAACGTTAAACAGCAAAAACAGGTGGAGAAAAATGACTCCACCTGTTTTTTAATTTGATTTTGTTTCAACTAAACTTGAAATTGCGTTGCACGTTTGTGGACGCTAATCTAAGCGGGTTGCTTCACTTTTTGAGCGCTTTAGTCACTTGTTTGAGCGGGTCCATACATATTGTGAGCGCTTGAGACTCCTGCTTGAGCAGGTCCACACATTTTGCGAGCGCTTTGGACTCCTATTGGAGCGGGTCATCTCACTATTCGAATGCTTTGCTGCATGCTCGAGCGGGATATCACTAGTAGAGGTCGAGCTTCCATCCAAACATAGCTTCACATCGTCTTTAATTAAATTCCTTGGCCTTTGCTAAATAAGCAGCTCGCATCGTAGGTGGGACCATACTACCGCCAGTTGCCCATACAAGATGTGTGGCTTGTGGTAGATGGTTTACTAACGCGTTCTTTTCTAGATAGGATTGACCTTGTTGTAATAAACGAATGGCTCCATACATTCCTGCGTGTGCAGATGGCTCTAAAAATAAACCTTCACTTTCCATCGCTAATCCCAGAGATGTAAACAGCTCTTCATCTGATACAGTATAGCAACCACTTATATACGTCTCCATCACTTTTCCTACAAATTTGGAGGCACGACCAACAGCTAACCCATCCGCTTCTGTTCGATTGTCAAGGCCAATATCTTCTACACTAATTGCGTCATGTAAGCCTGTCATCAGCCCGATCGTCATACAAGGCGAAGTGACAGGTTCTGCAAAGAAAATATGCACATGCTCACCATAAATTTCTTTTAATCCATAGGCAACACCACCGGGTCCTCCACCTACGCCACATGGTAAATAGACGAACAATGGATGTGCTTCATCCACTGAAATATTCGTCCTTTCTAGCTGTTCCTTTAAACGCTTGGCAGCTACGGCATAGCCAGCAAATAAATCCTTAGAATTTTCATCATCAATAAAATGACATTTTGGATCTTGCTCAGCTTCCTGTCGCCCCTGCTCAACAGCTACACTGTAATCAGCTTCATATTCAATCACTGTCGCACCCTTTTCACGCAGTAAGGCTTTTTTCCACTCCTTGGCATCACTCGACATATGTACAACGACATTAAAGCCGAGCTTCTTGCCCATAATGCCGATACTTAATCCTAAATTCCCCGTAGAGCCTACTGCAATCGTATATTGTTGGAAGAACGACTGAAATTCTTCTGTTGCTAAAATTGCATAATCATCCACTTCTTTAAGTCTTCCACTTGCCAAAGCTAGCCTTTCTGCATGTTTTAATACCTCATAAATTCCTCCACGTGCTTTGATCGAGCCAGAGATCGGTAATGCATGATCACATTTTAAAAGCAATTGGCCGGGAATCGCCACACCATATGCTTGTTCAATAGCACTTTTCATTGCAGGAATTTCCTTGATCGTTGATTCAATCAAACCATCACTTTCTAGAAGCTCTGGAAATGCTACTTTTAAATAAGAAGAAAAACGTTGTAATGTTGCTTCCGCATCATCCACTTCAGCCATAGTAAAGAGCGTTGTTTCAGGATTTTTCATCCAATTTGTATTTTCCCACAATACAGTAGCCTTTTTTGCTAGTTCGTTCAACTGCGGATATTGTTCGAATAGTTCGTGTTTATGTTCATTTTTCACCTGTAGATTCCTCCAGTTTATGGGCTAAAATTGCTCGTTCACAAATTTGTCGAAATTTCATTTCAAACGAAATATTGTTTTCTTGTGTTCTTTTTTTAGGTCCCTTTGTTCGTCCACCTGCCCTTCTAATTTTTTGACCAACATGCCGCATATCGAGCAAACGTTCGATGTTTTCATTAGACATTTCTCGTCCATTTTGATCAATCGGATACCCTCCTCGTGCTAAAACCATGGCTGCTAATCCGTAATCCTGTGTAATAACAATATCGTGTTTTGAAAGCGCGTTCACTAGCGTAAAATCAACCGAATCTGGACCTTTGGGTACAATAATTGTTATTACATTATCACGTTCAACACGATGTGATGTATCGCAAAACAAGATAGTTTCTATCTCAAACTCAGATGATATAGATAGCGCTAAATCCACTACTGGACAGGCATCAGCGTCTATAAGAACCTTCACAATAAGGCATCATTCCTTTCTCGTAATTAGATGAATCACTTAGAACTAAATTATTTTAATATAATTTTAAAACAACCTCTCTTGCTCAATTTTTCACAAACTTTAAAAGTATTTTATTGAATAGTTTGAAAAATAGATATACGATACATCTATCAACTAAATGGGGGTTTTATTTATGACAATTACAACTGTTAGCAATGAACAATTAGCAAAAGAATACGTAGATGGCGTATTTGAGCAACTTAAACAACAGAATAGTCATCAAGCGGAATTTTTACAAGCAGCTGAAGAAATTTTCATCTCATTAGTACCTGTATTCGCGCAACATCCTGAATATATTAAGGCCAATATTTTATCTCGTATTGTGGAGCCAGATCGTATTATTTCTTTCCGTGTAGCATGGCAAGATGATAACAATCAAGTGCAAGTGAATCGTGGCTATCGTGTACAATACAGCAATGTCATGGGCCCATATAAAGGCGGTCTTCGCTTCCATCCTTCCGTAAATGAATCCATCATTAAGTTCCTAGGCTTTGAGCAAATCTTTAAAAATGCTTTAACAGGGCAACCTATCGGTGGTGGTAAAGGTGGTTCAAACTTTGATCCGAAAGGTAAATCAGATTCAGAAATTATGCGTTTCTGCCAAGCATTCATGACTGAATTATACCGTCATATTGGTCCAGATGTCGATGTTCCTGCTGGTGATATTGGCGTAGGTGCTCGTGAAGTAGGTTATTTATGGGGTCAATATAAGCGTTTAACAAAAGCAAATGAATCAGGTGTATTAACTGGTAAGACTCCTGGCTACGGTGGCTCTTTAGCACGTAAAGAAGCAACTGGTTACGGTACTGTTTACTTTGTGAACGAAATGCTAAAGGATGCAAATGACTCATTCGAAGGAAAAACAGTAGTTGTTTCTGGATCTGGTAATGTGTCTACGTATGCGATTGAAAAAGCGCAACAGTATGGTGCCAAAGTGGTTGCTTGCTCGGACTCTTCAGGCTATATCTACGATCCAGAGGGCTTAGATTTAGATGCTATCAAAGAAATTAAAGAAGTAAAAGGTGACCGTATCTCAACTTACGTTAATTACCGACCAAATGCTACTTTTACAGAAGGTTGTACAGGAATTTGGACGATTCCTTGTGATATTGCCCTACCATGTGCTACGCAAAATGAAATTAACGGTGAGTCAGCTCGTACATTAATTTCGAATGGTGTGAAAGCAATCGGTGAAGGTGCTAATATGCCATCAGACCTTGAAGCAATCAATGAATTCCTAGAGGCAGGCGTATTATTTGGTCCAGCAAAAGCAGCGAATGCTGGTGGAGTTGCAGTATCTGCTCTTGAAATGGCACAAGATTCTAGTCGCGTATTTTGGTCATTTGAAGAAGTAGATGCGAAACTTCATCAAATTATGAAAAATATTTATACAGACAGCAAAGCGGCAGCAGAAAAATATGGCTTCCCAGGTAACCTAGTAGTTGGTGCAAACATTGCTGGCTTTATCAAAGTAGCAGATGGAATGCTTACTGAAGGCGTCTATTAATAACCTTCTATTTTCAATGTTTCCTAGGATTTGATTTCGGAATATTCTTAATTTCAACCAAGGTGGTAACGAACATTCGTTATCACCTTATTTTTTATCTGCAATTCCGTTATAAAACATCAAAATAAACGTTTTAAACGAACATTTTTATCATTAAATATTTAGAACATTCGTGTTATAATTTTAGAGTACTATGAAAAATATTGGAGGGTTTTTTGTGGAATTATTGTATACAGGTAAAACAAAAAATGTGTTCAAATTAGAAGATGGTCATTATTTATTAAAATTTAAAGACGATGTTACAGGAGAAAACGGCGTGTTTGATCCAGGTGCAAATACTGTTGGTTTAACAATTGATGGGGCTGGCTTGGCTGGTTTACGTTTAACTTCTTATTTTTATTCAAAATTAAACGAACAAGGGGTTCCTACTCATTTCGTTGATGCTAACTTTGAAGATGCAACAATGACAGTAAAACCGGCAACTGTTTTCGGTAACGGTTTAGAAGTGATTTGCCGCTTTAAGGCAGTTGGTTCATTCCTACGCCGTTATGGTGCCTATGTAAAGGAAGGACAAGATTTAGACTCCTTTGTAGAAGTAACAATCAAAGATGATGATCGTTTAGATCCTCCAATTTCTGAAGATGCTTTAGCGATGTTAAACCTGTTAACTCATGAAGAATACGCCATTTTAAAACAACGTACAATTGAAATTTCCAAATTTGTAGCGGCAGAGCTTGCTAAAAAAGGCTTAACGCTTTATGACATTAAATTAGAATTCGGCCGCGATGCGAAAACGAATGAAATTTTATTAATCGATGAAATTTCAGGCGGTAATATGCGTGCTTACAAAGGTGATCAGTATATTGAGCCGTTAGAACTTGAGAAAATTATGTTAGCTGAATAATAGAAGCAACCTTAAAAAGAGTCGACAATTACGACTCTTTTTTTATGTGTGGGCTTATTTTTATTTTCCATGAAACTTTTCTTTACTTCACTCGTATATTAACTATATGTAACAAGCAATTATTCTATTATTTTGGAGGTAGTTTGATGGAAAACTTGAATGAGACATCAAAAGAAGAAAGGTCAAAACTAAATCCATTTTTATCGGTTTGGATGCATCCAAAGCAAACGACTCGTTATATGATTAATGAAAAATCTATCGGCTTTGCAATTTTGGTTTTGTCTATTGGTTATATTGGCTCCCTTATGTCTGGATTAATTGATTCAGAATTTCTTCCTGATTTTTCGCCATGGCTTTTAGTCCTATTATGTGTCATTTTTGCTCCTATCGCAGGTATGATTGGCACAGCTATTTCTGCACTCATCTCTTGGCTATTCGGGAAATTATTTAAAGGTACTGGGACTTACTCGGACTTATTTAAGGGGTTAAGCTTAACTGCAATCCCATATATCGTACTGATTCCACTTTATATTATTTGGTTAATGACTTCACCCGATTCATTATTGGATCCTAATTTTATGGGTTCATTACCGTGGATTTTTTGGCCAACTATTTTAGTAAGCATCATTGTGACGATTTGGTCATTTGTTATTTCTGTAGGTGTAGTCGCTGAAGCACATCAAATTTCAAACTGGATGGCTTTCTTCACCATCTTTATTCCAGCCATTATTATCTTCATCGTATTATTTGTTCTTTTCTTTGTCATACTCATCGGAATTATTGGTGTTGGCATGATGTAAAAACATCTCCCCTCTCATTTAAGAGAGTGGGAGATGTTTTTTATAGTTTGAATTGAGCAATGAGAGCTTTCAATTGTAATGCTAATTCTGATAGTTGAGCAGACTTTCCAGCCATATTCTCCATTGAGCTACTTGTCTCTTCTGTCGTAGCTGTTGTTTGCTCGACCCCTGCAGCAGATTCCTCTGCCACCGCAGCAATTTCTTGAATAGAGTTATTCATTTTATGGCCATCTTCTGTAACTTTCGATAAATTCGTTGAAATTAATTGGACACTCTCCACTACATCATTAATGGAGTGGCTAATCGTGTTAAATGTTTCAGTAGTAGCTTTTATTTGATTCGTTCCCTCTTTTACTTCTTGGTAACCATCCTCTAAAGAGTTCGTGACAACATCAAAATCTTGCTGAATATTCGTGACGATGGATGTAATATCGTTTACTGAAAAGGCTACTTGTTCTGCAAGCTTACGTACTTCATCTGCCACTACAGCAAATCCTTTGCCATGCTCTCCCGCTCTTGCCGCTTCAATCGCAGCATTTAAAGCCAACAGGTTCGTTTGATCTGCAATATCCTTAATGACCACGACTAATTTAGAAATTTCCTGTGCTTGAGCATCTAATTTTTTCACTTTCTCAACGGCATTTTGCACGATGCTATCAATCTTTTCCATTTGAGAATTAGAGGATGTCATTAGCTGACTTCCTTCATTCGTTAATGTTAAAACTTCTACTGAAGATTGATGAATATGTGCACCATGCTGATTCGTTTCCTGTAAATCTGCTGTAAAGCGCTCCATTAATGAAGTTAATGCACTAGAATGGTGAGCTTGTCCCTCAGCACCCGATGCTAATTCATGCATCGTAATCGCAACTTGCTCCGCTCCCATATTGACTTCATTTGCTGAATGCGTTAGCTCTTTACTAGATGTATTAATTAAGTCTGATGCTTGGGCAATATTATGAATCATATCCTTCAACCTTATTTGCATTTGATTCATGGCGTTTGCCAGTTTTCCAATTTCATCTTTTGAACGTATAGCCATACTTTCTTGAGATAAATCTCCCTCTGCAAAACGCTCCATCGCTTGAGCCGCTTGGTTAATAGGCTTTGTCATACTACTCGCATATTGCCAAATGATCAATATCCCCACAATAATGGCCAAGCCAATTACTATAAGTGTTATCTTAAGAATACTTTGTGCTGGTTTATTGAAGTCCATTAAATAGGTGCTCGCACCAATGACCCAACCCCAATATGGATCTGTTTCTGCATAAACCCCTTTGTCCTCTAATTGACCTGAATTGGGTAACGGCCACGAATATGAAACAAATCCACCACCTTCATTCCCTTTAGCAATGATTTCTTGTATGTACTTAACGCCTTTATCATCCTCTTCATCCCAAACACTCGTACCCTCTATATTTGGATGGGCAACGGACATCCCTTTTTGGTCAACGACAAAAATATAACCATTGTCGCCAAGTTTAATGTCCTTATTAATCGGTCGCTTTCCTTCACTATCCTTTTCTCCTAAAATAGCAATCTTTACTTTTTCCTGAGCTTCCTCTAATGATAAATTGCCTGCTTCTACCTCTTGATTGAATTGCTCAATCATAGCAATCGTCATTTCGACACTATTTTTTAGATTTTCTTTCCCTACTGTTTCTAGGTTTGATTTACTTTGCTGATAGCTTATAAAACCTAAGATAAGTAACGGAATCATTAAAAGCAGCAATGAAAAAGCGATTAGCTTCGTTTTAATAGATCGAAATTGTACGATTGATGTCATTTTCCCTCATCACTTCTTTCAATTTTAAATGGACTTAAGACTTATTTTTTAACCTAAATCTGTCGTCAATAAGTATTTCTTCTCTTCAATCAACTATGCAAAACATTCCATTTTACTTAATCATTTTATTACATAAAACACCAAAAAACAACAAATTTCGAGCATATTTGATAAAAAACAGATAGAGAAAAGCAATACACTTTTCCCTATCTGTTCTAATTCCCTATTCAATTTTATTAAACAGATAGTGCTGTACTTTGCTGGAATAGCTCAGATACGCCAGATTCTACAGCTGCCCCACTTACTGCGCGTGAGACGATTGCCACAACGCGTTCGTCCAAAGACTTAGGAACAATATATTCTTCCTTTAGCTCCTTATCACTCACAAGGGAGGCAATCGCTTCTACAGCAGCTAGCTTCATCGACTCATTAATATCCGTAGCACGCACATCTAAAGCACCACGGAAAATACCAGGGAATGCAAGAACATTATTAATTTGATTTGGATAATCTGAACGGCCCGTTCCCATAACACGTACCCCCCAAGCTTTGGCATTTTCATACGTGATCTCTGGATTTGGATTGGCTAAGGCAAAGACAACTGGATTTTCATTCATGGACGCAATATGTGCCTCCGTTAATAGATTGGCTACAGAAACTCCAATAAAGACATCTGCACCTGTTAGTGCATCCTCTAGTGTACCATGTTGCTTCTCTGGATTCGTCAAATGAGCAACCGCTTCTTTAATCGGATTCATCCCCTCTGTACGACCCTCATAAATAATACCCTTTGTATCGCACATATAAATATTCTTATAGCCCATTTGCACAAGTATACGTAAGATCGCAATGCCTGCAGCACCAGCACCGTTAATCACAACCTTCATCGTTGCAATATCCTTTTTCACAATACGATTGGCATTAATCATTGCTGCTCCTACAACAATCGCTGTTCCATGTTGATCATCATGAAAAACTGGAATATCACATTCTTGACGTAGGCGATCTTCAATTTCAAAGCATCTTGGTGCTGAAATATCCTCTAAGTTTACCGCACCAAATGTCGGGGCAAGCGCCTTCACAATGCTGACGATTTCATCCGTATTTTTTGTATCTAAGCATATTGGAAAAGCATCAACATTGGCAAAACGCTTTAGTAAAATCGCCTTCCCTTCCATTACAGGTAATGCCGCTTTCGGTCCGATATCTCCTAACCCTAAAACCGCTGTCCCATCCGACACAACAGCTACCATATTACCCTTCATTGTATAGTCGTACACAAGCGAAGGATTTTTCTCAATCTCCACACATGGCGCTGCTACCCCCGGTGAATAAGCCAAGCTAAGATCATAGGAATCTTGTACAGGTACCTTTGAGCTCACCTCTAATTTTCCGCTATAGTGTGCATGCATTTCTAAAGCCTTTTTCATTACGTCCATTCCATCCCATCCTTTTCCCTTTGATTTTTTATTATATTTCAGAATCATAATACTTTGTGAAAATATAGTCAACGAATTTTCTGTCAATTTATTTTTAACTTCAATAATTCAATGTTTAATGACTTCCATTACATTTTTCTGTCAAATTAAACGTTTCACAATCAATTATTTTAAGATAATTAATGCGATTGTTAACACATTATAAAGTGTACACATAGAGCCATTTAGCCTGTTCAACTTTTCACATAGTATTTTTCTTATGTAAATGAGAATTTTTTCACAAACTTTTGTAAGCGCATCCATTACCCTGATTGACTTCGTCACAATTTATTCACATTTTTTCACAAAGTTTTTTATTATACAGATCAAAGTATTTGTGAAATTCTTAACAAGACAAAAAAGAGCCCTATATAAAGGACTCTTCGGTAAAATGATTAATAAAGGCCGTGATGATATGCTTGGAAGACCATTGCTCTCCCGAAACTTTTGTAATCGGATAATCACGAGGAAAAATGGTTTTGGTGATTTCCTCAACAGAATAACCTTGCATAAATAATTGCTTCACTTTTCCTTGCATGTCTTCCAAATAAGCAATTTTTTCTTGTATTTTCGTTCGACCATCCACTATAAAGCCTGCATGACAGCAATAGACGACATCGAAATCATAGTTTACTATTTTCCTTAAAGACGCCAAAGTATGAACAATGTTTTCTTCATCAAGCACAACCTTTGTCTTTGGCTGGATAAACAAATCACCTGTAAACATAGCGCCTGTTTCCCGATTGTAAAAAGAAAGATGATCTGTAGTATGCCCAGGTGTTTCAATAACATCCCATGTTGCTGCGTTCGTTTGTAAGGTTTGACCAAATGGTTGGGCAACAAACGCGGGTCGTTCCCCCCACAATGCCTGACGATAGAGTGGATAGTCTCCATCTTCAGCACAAAGATTGACTGAATCACGATGAATATAAATAGGTACATTCTTATGATGTTGAATCCACGCTGCATTTCCTGCATGATCCTCATGTGAATGCGTTAATGCCAATTGCTCTATAGGTATACCCTTAAAAAAGGATTGAAATTCCTGCGATAGTGAGTAGGAACCTGTATCAATTAGTAACCCATCCACAAAAAAACTGTACACACTCATACCAACCCCCTGCACCGCAACTTTCCCATGCGCACATTGTACACCGCGATGATGCTGAATCTCGATACTTTTCTCCCGTTTAAACATCCTGCTCCCCCTTTGCCCCTTGTACAAAAAGTGTAGCATAAAATGAATGGTGAGTCATTTTTGTAAGTAGGTAACAACAAAGGATTTGTTTTTTACATGTTTACGAAGTGCTAACACATGAAGAAATAATCGTATATTTACAGCCAATAAAAGCAATGCGCCTAGGAACAATAATCCCATCTGCCAATCATTTGTAACATTCATTAACAGCGTCCAACTTATAATGACAGCAAAGGTAATCGCTATATATTTTTTCATCACTCTTGTAGTGGAACCCTGTATATCGTGTTTTTGTTCAATGCTTAATAAAATTTTTCCAAATTCCATTATGATCAGCAATTTAATTCCTTGAATTAAAACCGTACTCCAATAGAAGAGAAGATATGAAGAAAAGAAAGTACTCATCAAGGCAAGAATCATAGCGCAAGCCATATATTTGCTGATAGGTGTTTTTTCTTTATAGAATGAAAGACTTTTTAAATAGGCCCCATAAACAAGGATATCTTGTAGAAGATTAGCGTATTTAAAAAGATTTAAATAGATAAATTGAAAAAAGAGCGCCACTGCAAACCATTGTAAAAGTTTTACCTGTTGTTTAGATTCACTCATTGTTTTCACGCACCTTTTTCACCAAATTCGACGTAAAATACGCTTGCGAATATACTCTTTTAGTTAAATAACCATCGGGGCCACTAAAACCTATGGACGTATTGATATCTAAAGGAGCTTCCTTCAATTGAATAGTCAGCTCCAAGCGTTGACCTTTCGTCACTGAAAAAGGAAAATCACTTGCTGTATAGCGCTGATCGTTTAATCGCCATTCTTTCAACAGTATTTTATCCTCTAATGTAGCTGGAACATAAAATGCATCAAAAACTGCATCCTGCTGAAGGGTAAATGATATGATTTGTTCCGAATCATGTTTTGACTGACTATAGCTATGATTCATAATCTGATTTTCATCAATGAAGGTTTCCCTCGTAAAATGAATTGGGGCAGGTAATTTCACCCCGTCATTTAATACAAGATAAATAGTTTTACTTGCCATCACTTTTTTCATCGTGTTTAAATCAAACTGAAAAAAAGCTAATCGAATATTTTGATAGCGTAAATCTTGAGAAGTATCCAATGGATAATAAAAGCCATTGACTAGATTTGCTTGCTCTGTTTGATCATATACTATTGGTAATTGCACGTCTTCTGCCTGTAAATATTTCACATATCGATGGTCATCTTTGTTTGTAATATAGCGTACCTCTAAAGCATTCTGTAAGCTATCTGTAACTTCAATTGCAGCAGGAACCACTATCGGTTTTATGAATTGATGTTGTAAAAAAATCGTACTGTTACCGATCAGTAAAATCAAAACTATGGCAACACCAATCGTCTTTTTCTGATCAGCGCCAACTTTAAGCTTTTTCCTAGAGATGTACAGTATGATGCATACGCACAAAATAGCCAAAATCCAGTATATTGGCGAAGATAAATGATCTAATTGTGACATTAACGCACTAGCCCGATCATTATCTACGTGTTGTTCCCCCACCATGAATGCCACAAATCCACCCGTTGCAAGTGCTACAGCAACAGTCAAGCCTTTAGGTACCCAGTTCAAAGGCTTATGCTGCTCTTTTGTTGCTTGTTCAATACCTTGTAGACTACGCTGATGTAACGATTCTGGAATGTCTATTTGATCCATCTGCTTTTTTAGATCGTTCACCCTTGCCCCTCCTGTTCCAGTGCCTGCTTTAATTTTTTTAATGCACGATACAAAATGGTTTTCGTCGTCCCTAATTTAAGCTGCAATACCTGAGCCACCATCCGCTCCCCCCTTTATCTATTAGACTCTTAAACTATGCAATTTAGCTTTGCAAAACAGAAATTTTCTCATTTTATGTATTACTACCTGAGCATGCTCTCTCCACTTTGATGGATTTTTTGATCAAGTATAAAATTCTATCCCCTACTTTAAAAGGGGTATCCTTCACTTTTTCATTTTTATCCGTCACTTTGAACAGGTTATCCGCTACATTAAATTTTATCCGTCACTTTAAACGTTCTATCCTCCACTTTTTCTTTCTTATCCGCAATTTTGAACAGGTTATCCGCTACATTAAATTTTATCCGTCACTTTGAACGTTCTATCCTCCACTTTTTCTTTCTTATCCGCCACTTTGAACAGGTTATCCGCTACATTAAATTCTAACCTCTACTTTACGCTCTATCCACCGCACTATAAAAAAACGCCCACCGAAGTGAGCGTTTCTTTTTATTCGTTTGTGCCTTTTTCCACGTCATATTCTGTAATCCAATCACTGAAGCTACCTACATATAATTGGATGTTGTCATAGCCTTCATCTGCTAATACGGCATAAAGTGGAGAGGCGGTTACGCCGCTGCCACAGTAAACCACAACCTGTTCATCAGGTGTAACTTTTTGACGTAATGCATCGTTTGCCTTTAGTTGACCATTTGACTTCAATTGCTCCCAGTCAAAGTTTTTCGCAGTTGGGATATGACCTGCTACTTTATCCAAAGGCTCTACTTCTCCTCGATACCTTTCAGCAGCGCGGGCATCGAGTAAAGTAGCTTTTACCTCTCCATCTACAATGGCTTTTACGGCTTGGCGTGGTGCATAAAGCTCATCTTTCCAATCAAACTCAATGATAGTTGGAGGATATTTAATAATATCCTTGGTAAAAGGAATTTTTGCCTCTAGCGCAGGGGCACCTCCGTTGACAATCACTACATTTGGGAAACCAGCATATGTTAGCATCCACCAGGCACGTGGGGCAAATGGAGCTGCTCCTTGGTCATAAACTACAATCTGATCTTCATACCGTAATCCTAGTTCTTGAAAAACGGATGCCAATTTTTCTTTGCTTGGCATTGGATGACGACCTTCTTTGCTGTCCATATCCGATAACTGCTGTTCTAAATCAATATAGATAGCACCAGTAGCATGACCTTCCTCGAATGCTTTTTTGCCAGCCTCTTTGTCCTGAAGATCGAAACGAGCATCGATAAAACGGACGCCATCATACTGAATTTCATCCACTGATTTGAATACTTTTCCCATTAGAATCACCTCATGCGTATTGTAATTGTGCGTAAATCGCTTTCCAAGAAGCTAAACGACTCTCTTCTTGTAAGGCTAATCTTTCTGTGTCAATTTGTTCAAGCGCTTGATGATAAATATAGTAACGTAATTTTTCGGCTTCCTCTGCTATAAACGTAATCGCCCATGTCATGAGAGAAACTTTCTGTGCATCTAAATAGTCTTGTGCATCTGGCTTTGTTACAGCTTCTAGTGCCTCACTTAGCTTCACTTTTTCATTCTTTTCAAAGAAAGCTTTTTGATTGCGGAAATGAGATTTTACGCTAGCATATTTGGAAATATCCGCAAACGGTCCTTCAAAATCCAATAAATTTGGCTCAGAGGATTCAAAGGCTAGGAATGAGAAGCTTCGATTTAACTCTTTCAATTCGCGCACTTCATCTTTAAAACGTTGTTGCATCTTTTTGCTAATGAATTGCGATAAACGGAAGTTTGTTACACGCATTTCTTGAGTAAAATCAAAACGCAAGCTTTGCATCACTTCTTTTAATGCATGCTCCAACGCTTGCTGTGCGGGCATTGCAGCAAAGGTAGAAGGATTGTAGCCTTCCTTAAAGAACTCAGGGTAACGATAATAAACACGCTGAAGAACATAATAGAGTAGCTCATCAAGCTCCTGCTTTGTTTCACTCTCTAACATGCTCGTATTCAGCACACTGAACTTCGATTGAATATGTTGTTCAAGTGTTGCTAATTCCTCTAGTCGCTCATCTTTACGTTTTAAGTTTTCCTCTGTTTGGGCAATTAAATCCGCCAAACGTTGCTCTGTTTTATCAACTTCCTCTGCAAGAGCTTGAACGGCTAATGCACTCAATTCATCATTTAAGAATGTATGGAAGTCTTTTTCAAATGGTGGCATACCTGATGTTAAATCGGCACCTTCTACCTTTTCCTTCAACGCTAAAAGACTAGATACCCCATATAGTCTTGGGAAGCGAATGCCAAAGCGTTGTAACTCTGAGCGTACATAGCCTTTTACATCTTCCTGTTCCTCACCCGTTGTTGCCAAATCAATTGCATTGACAATAAAGAACATTTTATCTAGCTCAAATGCATCCTTCACACGACCAAGTTGAATTAAAAACTCTCGGTCAGCTTTGGCAAAGGCATGATTATAGTACGTAATAAATAGGATGGCATCAGCATTACGAATATATTCAAATGCTACGCCTGTATGGCGGGCATTAATAGAGTCCGCTCCTGGCGTGTCAACAAGTGTCACGCCCATACGTGTTAATGGACTATCATAATAGAAGTCGATATTATCAACAAAGCAAGATTTATTTTCTTGTGCTACAAATTTTTCAAACTCTTCACGGTCTACGCGGAGGATAGAACCAAACTCAGACTTAAAGGTTGGATAGCCTTCTTTATAGGCACGAATAAATGATTTATGAACATTTAAGCGTTCGTCCGTTAACTGCACTGCAAGCCCTTCATCAGCACGATTATAGGCTTCCTCCAATGTCGATACAGACAAACCAATCGCCGCATAGGAGCCTTGAATATCCTCTAGCATTTGTTCCGCAGTTTTAAGCTGTACATCCGCTGTTTCATGTGGGTGTTCAGGTGTAACTGGACGAATTTTATTGATGGCCGCAGTTGTTGGGTTTGGTGATACAGGTAACACCTTGGCTCCCATTAAAGCGTTTGAGAAGGAAGATTTCCCAGCACTAAATGCGCCAAACAATGCAATGGTAAAATCCTTTTTCTGTAGTCGTTCTACTTTATTTTCAAGGTATTGGGCTACTTCAGCAAAGCCTTGCACCTCTTTGACTGCATTGGCAGTATGGAGTGCACGATTAATCACACCATCGATTGGTAGAGTCGTTGCACTAGTAGCTTGCTGAGCTTCCTCTTGTTGGATGATTTGCTCTTTTGGCTGCAACATGGACTCGTCAAATAGACGAATTTCTGCTAAATCTTGCTTAAATGATTGTTCCCAATTTGTAAGCTGTTGATTGGCAACTTTACGAATTTCATTGCTCGCTTGATGCATAGTGCTTGCACTATATTGCTGATAGCCTTCAATTTCAAGGACCGCATTAATGGCATCTACTTTGTCCTGCATACCCGCCATTTTTAATTTTGATGGTGCGGCAGTTTCTGTTGCTACAGCTTCAAGAGTTGTCGCTTGCGCATTTTTCCAGCTATCTGTCTCCTGAATGAAATAGCGCTTTGTTGCTTCTGCGATACGGTTAGCGAAGTTTAACACAGCATCACCTGTTAAAATAGCGCCTGTTTGAACTTGCTGCTCAATCAATGAAAAAGGTAAGTCAAATACATAGGCATCAATAGCAGCGGCACGTTCCTCATTTAATGCACCAACGTCCTTCAATGCCTTTTTCATAAGACCTTTTAAATGCCCCGTGATTTGTGCATGGACCACATTTTGATAGGCACTATACGCATTTTCTTTACGTCTGTTTCGCTCTTCCTCTGTTTTTTTCTTTGCAGTAAAGAGCCCTCCAACTTTAAAGCCTTCCTGCATGCTTTCTAAATAAAGGCGTAAGTGATCGCGTAAATCAGCTGGCATAATTGCAGCATTCGCGAGCAACTCCTTACGTTGCTCCTCAAACGTTTCGTTCCAAGCTTCTACTGAAAATAATTCAACCTGACGATTTAATTTATTGTATTGCTCTAAAATATCTTGATGATGTGCCCAGTCATCCGCACTTAAAATTTCTTCATCAATTGCTAAACGATCCTGTCTTTCTTCCATTAAATAATTGTCATGCTCGCTTTGCAATAAACGCAATGTATTCGTAGCTGTTTGCACAAGCTGCTCCTGCCAGTCATTCATACTGTCCATCACGATTTTCTTTACTGCCTCAAAATCATTATGTGGATGCTCTGGCTCTCTTAATGATGTAAAGAAAACACCCTTCGGTACAACACCCCATGCTGCAAAGGACTGATGAACAGTTGCTTTAAATTCTTCGAAGCTCAATTCATTATCCTTATGCTTATCAATCATATTGACAATTAAATAAACATTTGGATTATATTTCATTAATTGCTTTGTGAATTGGAAATTTAATTCCGACTGCACATGGTTGTAGTCCATTGTATAAAATACGATATCGGCAATATGTAATGCTGATTCCGTTGACATGCGATGTGCATCATCTGTGGAGTCTACCCCTGGCGTATCCATTACAGTAACACCTAGTGGTAGTGTAGAGGCACTGTGTCCAATCTCAATCTGTGACACTAAATCCCCATTTTTACTTAGCTCTTTTACTGTTTTAAAATCATAGCCAGCCTCAAATTTTACGGGCTTTTCATTGTGCATATAAACAATTGCATAGTCTTCCTCTGATTTATGAACTTTGACGATGTTCGCACTTGTTGGAATTGGACTAGATGCTAGTAGATTTTCACCAGACAGCGCATTAATCATACTTGACTTCCCTGCAGAGAAATGGCCTGCAAAGCCAATCACATACTCTTTTTGCTGAATTTTTCGAGCAAAAAGTGATGTTTTATCCATGCGCTCTGTATCACCATTATGCTGATAAATTATGTATTGCAAAGAGGCTTGCTTTAATAGCCCCTCCAATTGTTGTTCAAAATCTTTCATGAAACCAGTAACCCCTTTTTCATTAATTATTCATAATTAGTATTCTACCTTATTCAACTAGCAAAGTATAACACTAATTTAAAGCATATATGCCAACGTTTCCATCCTTACAAAAACATGTTTATACAAAAAATCTATGCCAAATGATAGATTGTCAACTAGTTCTTTTTATATTTACTTCATATTTTATAGTAAGCATATTCGGGGCAAAGTTATATTTTTTATGAAAGGAGTGTGATGCCATATGATTAATCCTAAGTCTCATCAAATCATTGAAAAGTATTGTTCATGTAACTGTGAGGATCGATTTATCTGGCCCCGTATAAAAGCAACAAACGGAATACCCATGGATCCTCCTGAAATAGTCCCTGAAGGTATGATTATACCAACGATCCAACGATATTTTTATATCGTTACAGCTGATCTTGATCTATCGAATGGGGCAACTCTTCCAGCCGATCTCTTTTGGAATGATGAAGCAAATTCCGTTACTGAGTTTACAATTTTTTCACCTAATGGTTACGTTAACCTTTATATTAATGCAGTAATGCAGGAAGGCGGTATTTATACGGTAACCCCAGCCTCCCTGACAATCGTACCTTATAATGCGACATTGTATAGAGGAACACCCATTATTATTGAATCGCTAGGCTTTACAACGAAATAAAGGAAATGAAAGGAGGTGAATTGGGTGGCACTTTCCATTATTAATATTCACGTCAATGTTACAGGTAGTTCTACAAGGTTTTTTAACGTCTTAGCTGCACCCCTTGTCATTGCAGATGGCACGACAGTCGCTGCAACAACGTTTTTAAATGATAGCGGTACAGCCGCAACAGCATTCCCAGAAGTCGCAAATGGTTACTATAACTTATATATCAATGGTGTTCTTCAGGAGGGTGGTGCCTATACAGTTTCTACAACTGAAATAACGTTCAATACTGTCACAGGTACACTTTCTGCTGGTACGCCAATTGTGCTAGAAGCTGTGGAGCTAGTGACAACAATCTAAATAAAATGGATGCCTTATTTAGGGCATCCATTCTTACATTTTATTGTAATTGCTTTCTAAGACCTGCAATTTTTTTCGCATAGTCTAGCGCATGTGGGCCATCTCCATGTATACATAAGGTTTGGACTGCCACTTTAATTTTTTTGGACTGGACCGACATCACTTCATTCGCAGTCAAAATTCCTTTTACATGCACTAGCATTTCCTCTTCCGATTGTATGAAGGCATTTGGCACCTGTCTGTTCACTAATGTGCCATCTTCGTTATAGCGTCGATCCGAAAAAACCTCCTCATATACTTGAAGCCCTTGGTCTCTAGCAATCTCTACGATGAGGCTACCAGATAAGCCATATAAAATAAGCTGCGGATTAAGATCATACACTGCATTGACTACAGCTAACGCTTTTTCACGATCATTCGCGCATTGATTATAGAGTGCGCCATGTGGTTTAACATGATGAAGCATACCATTTTCAATCTGTACAAATGCTTGTAAGGCACCAATTTGATAAACCATCATATCGTAAATTTCAGCTGGGCTACATTCCATGTTACGGCGACCAAATCCCTCTCGATCGGGATAGCCTGGATGTGCACCAATGTGAACGTTTTTACGAATGGCGCTGCGTACAATTTGATGCATGATTGAATGATGACCCGCATGATAGCCACATGCAATGTTGATGGAAGTTACATAGTCTAATAGTTCTTCGTCCTTACCCGCGAAAAAAGCATCATAGCTTTCACCCAGATCACAATTGATATCAATTGACATCATGTTTCCTCCAGTACAAAGTGAATTGTGTTAAACATACGCATTTGCGCTACTTTATGTAAATCTTCTTCATGAACTGTTGCAATAATAGGATAGCCTCCTACTGTTTGAGCATCAGCCATTAGGATAATGGGATTACCACTTTGAGGCACTTGGATTGTTCCGAACTGTGTAGCTTCTGATAGAATATCCTTCATCTCCTGAAGTTGTAAGGTAGGTCCTTTGATGTAGTAGCCCATACGATTACCGCCGATAAATTGAAAAGGATCTTGTAAAAATTGTCGCTGACTCTCCTCAGCAAATAAATGGAAATGCGGCCCTTTAAACAGTCGAACCGTAATCGAACTGTCAAAACGCGGACGATAGGGTGCATATAGCCCTCTATTATATTTTAAAGATGATGATACCTGCCCATATAAAATACTTCCTTTTGTAATGCATGTTCCCAAATTCCCAAGTGGAAGGTAGGATTGGCTACCAAGCTCATCATTTGTACGAAAACCTCCTAATGGAGTTAAGTAAACAATAGAGCCCTGATGGACACCCTTGATAGATAATCTATCTCCCCTCGTTAAATGGAAAGTTTTCCACATTTCAATTGGTACATGATTAACCAAGCATGTACTATGCCCCCCTGTTAATACATAAACACCATCAGCAAGCGCCTCAAATTCAAAACCACCCACAAACATTTCAAAAGACGTTTGATCATGGTGGTGCTGTAAGATTCTTTGAGCTGCTTGAAACGATCGGTGATCCATTGGTCCAGATAGCGGAATACCAAATGCCCGATAGCCGAACCTTCCTTTGTCTTGTAAGCTACCATACACCCCTAGTTTTGTTACGAGCAGAAGTGGCTTCAATTGCTACACTCCTTTGCTTTTCATTTCCCAAAATTGCTCTTTGGTTATTTCATAAAACTGAACTTCATCACCAAGTTCAAATAAAAATGGCTCTTTGCCATGAGCATCAAATAAATCCAAAGGTGTTTTCCCTATAATATTCCAGCCTCCAGGTGAATCAACAGGATAGATGCCTGTTTGTCCACCTCCAACCCCAACAGAGCTTGCTGATACAGATGCCCTTGGTTTCTGTAAGCGGGGCACAAATAATTTAGCATCAAGCTCGCCTAAGTAAGGAAAGCCTGGTAAAAAGCCGATTAAATAAACATAATAGCTTTTAGACATATGCAAAGTTTTAATATCCTCAAAAGGTAAACCTGTGAAATCCATGACACGCTTTTGATCTAAAGCAAATTCCTCATCATAGCAGACGGGTATTTTTAAAAGTCGATTCGTTCCTTTATCAATTGTTGTGGAGGCTTGCATCTCAAGCCACTGCGTCCTTAAACGTTCAATATCTATTTTTTGTTTAATATAAGCTGTTACTGTATGGTAGCTTGCAACACTTTCAATTAGGTGATGCTGGAGCTGCTGTTTCAGAAACCGATTGAACGCTTGGACCGCGTGAAAGTTTGAGTGAGAAATTTCCTCTTTGAATGCAAAACGAATAGTATGTTGACTAATCCACATGGAATGCGGAAAATCAATGATTGGTTGCACGTGCCGTCTCCTCAATACAAAGCTGTACCGCAGCTACTAAATCTCTAATACTCCAGCCGGGAATTTTGCCATGTTGGATGGCCAGCTCAAATGATGCTGGAATATGAATAAAGCCAGCACGAACCCCTTCATGTTGCTGTGCATAAGCGAGCCCCTCATACATAATGTTATTACATAAGTATGTACCCGCTGTATTAGAGATTTCCGCTGGATATCCTTCTGCCTGCAAACGATTTACCATACTGCGAATTGGTAAGTTTGTTAGATAAGCATCTGCCCCCTCCTCATGGATACGCTCATCAACTGGTGTATAGCCATTATTATCAGGCTCTCCGTCTTTCACATTAATAGCAATGCGCTCTGGTGTTACTTTAAAACGTCCTGCAGCCAATCCTAATGAAATAATGATTTGTGGTTTCACTTCTTCTATATGGTGTTTTAATTGCTCCGCTGATTGCTGAAAATCTACAGATAGAATTCGTCCGACGATATCATAGCAATCTATTTTCTTTCCGTTTAATTCTTCCACAATTTGCATCGTTGGATTTATTTTATAATCAAGAAATGGCTCAAACCCTGTTACTAATATTTTTGTCATATTTGTCACCTGATTTCTTTAAATAACCTTAAAGGTTTGCTTCATTTTACAATAGATTTCTGAAAAAACAAATATTTCCCACGAACAAAAACATGTAAAAAAGAGGAGATTCTTTCCCTACACTATTGGTAATATGGAAGAAAATTTTGTAGCCTAATTAATTGAAGCGGAGACAGCGTCATTCCTAGGAGATTAGTGTTACTGATCAGATTCTAGAGGGTAAGTGAAAATACATGAATGACCTCTCGCCTTGCTAAAGCCCTTTTCTGCACGTGCTATTTTCTTTTTTAACAACATGAAAAAGAGTATGAAGCATAGCAGCTTCATACCCTTTTGTTTAGCTCTTATTTCAAATGTGCAGTTGCCTGGTTCATGACGTATTTTCCAACTCCAATATAGATCACTACAGCTGCTCCAATCAATACGAATGTCATTGCGAACCGCTCCTTCTTAGTTATTTTTCGTTAAGTTTTCAGACGTTTACATTGAATTTGAAAATCATTCTCATTAATATATTATAAATTTCATGTGAATTCGTCAAGACATACTTTCATCTTACCCTTTTTACATGGTAAGATGTAGAAAAGTCGGAAAAAGGATGCGGTAATGATGAGTAATTCGAAGTACTTTCAAACTATTTTAAACGGGACAATTCACGCTTTAAAAACCATTCTTCCTATGGATATAGAAGTAAAGTCGCCTAGTATTATTTCTGAACCCTTTCAACAACAACAAATGGGCGTATTAATTGGCTTAATCGGAGATTTAAAGGGACGCGTCATCATTGACTCCTCTCCCGAAGTGTTCAGCGGGATCGGTAGTACCATGTTCGGTATGCCGCTTGAAGGAGAAATGCTAGAATCCTTTACAGGGGAATTTGGTAACATGATTGCAGGAAATTTATGTACAGCTGTTGGGCAAGAAAGCTTAGAAATTGATATCACTCCGCCAACGGTGATGGTGGGCAATACAAAATTATATGGCTTTGAAAAGGCATTTGCTCTCCCAGTTTCGGTCCCAAGCGTCGGTGCCCTAACAGTTCTATTAACGATTGAGGAAGAAGAATAGAAAACAAGATTTGAGGAATGTTCCAAATAAGACATTGTATGCTCAAACAGACAGCACACATGCAAAAGATTTATCATTCGCACAAAAAAGAATGTACTTTCCTACCAATCTTTTATTTTTACTAAAATTAAGCAAAATATAGTACGGTGACAAGCTATCTCAATGACTTTTGAGATGGCTTGTTTTTTTTTCTTCGTAATTCTTCACACTTTTTTCACATAATCCCTCTAGAAGTGTGATTTTTTTCACATCAAAATGCAGGGGATTTTTATATGATGACTGTAAGAAACACAACAATAAAAAGCGTAGGAGGAGCAAAAATGGCAAATAAAAAGAAGTCAGATGAAAATTTAAAAGGTTCACTCTATGCAGTTTTTGGAGTAGGTATTATCATCATTTTACTTTGGGTGTACTGCTTCGATTTGTTCATTGGACGGTTTTAATCTACGAAGAAGGGACAGAAATATATGCACATACATAAGTATGAGAAATACTGGCTTGTGTTTGGAGTTACCACTTTAGTGGCATTCCTGATCATTCTCGGTATCGGAGCATTTCATCAAGGCTCCCATCCAAACAATGGTAAAAAAACACTAGATTACGAGAAAGTGAAAGAGACAGCGCCTTTTGATAATCCAGGTGTCCATAAGGTTGAAGGTAAAGATTGGGATTACGAAGTGGTAGTAGTTGCTTCTGCATTCAATTATAATCCTCCACAAATTGAGGTTCCACTTGGTGCAAAAGTGAAATTTATCGCGACAAGCGAGGATGTTATGCATGGTTTTGAGGTTGCAGGTACGAATATCAATATGATGCTTGAGCCTGGCTATATTTCGGAATATGTAACAGAAGTCAATAAGGTCGGCGAGTTTTTAATCGTATGTAATGAGTATTGTGGTACAGGACATACGATGATGCACTCTATGCTAAAGGTGGTGGATTCAAATGAGTCACACTAATTCAATGACAAAAGTGGATCGTCGAGATGCAAAGCTAGCAATGGCACATATTTACGTGGCATTTATCGCATTGTTATTAGGTGGTCTTGCAGGTTTATTACAGGTTTTTGTACGTTCTGGTCAATTTACATTACCAGCAGGCATTGGTTATTATCAAGTATTAACAGTTCATGGTGTATTACTCGGTCTTATATTAACTACATTCTTTATTTACGGCTTCCAAATTGCAAGTGTAAGTCGAACATCTGGTACGTTCACTGATACTCAGAGAAGACTTGGCTGGATTGGTTTCTGGTTAATGACGATTGGTACAGCTGCTGCCGCAACGATGGTGTTATTGAATAAAGCAACTGTTCTTTATACATTCTATGCACCATTAAAGGCACATTGGATTTTCTATTTAGGTCTTACATTAGTCGTTGTTGGTTCTTGGGTTGGCGGCGCAGGTCAAATTTTACGTTATGTCCAGTGGCGCAAGGAAAATAAAGCGAGTGGACAACGCAGTCCGTTACTATCATTTATGGTAGTTGTTAATAATTTAATGTGGTTCGTGGCAACGCTTGGTGTTGCAGCTTCTGTTTTAATTCAATTATTACCATGGTCCTTAGGTTTAATTGAACGTGTCGATGTGGCATTATCGCGTACCCTTTTCTGGTATTTTGGTCATGCACTCGTATACTTCTGGTTATTACCTGCCTATATGGTGTGGTACGTGATTATTCCAAAAGTAATTGGCGGGAAAATTTTCTCCGATTCTTTAGCAAGACTTTCGTTTATGCTATTCTTACTCTTCTCTATTCCTGTTGGGATTCACCATCAGTTAACAGAGCCTGGTATTGATGGTACATGGAAGTTCATTCAAGTTGTTTTAACATTTGCTGTTATCGTACCTTCTCTCATGACAGCCTTCTCGATGTTTGCAATGTTCGAGTTACGCGGACGTGAATTAGGTGGCAAAGGACTATTTGGTTGGTTTAAAAAATTACCTTGGAAGGATGCTCGTTTCTTCGTACCATTTATCGGTATGGTGTCATTTATTCCAGGGGGTGCAGGCGGTATTGTCAATGCCTCTTATCAAATGAACCAATTAATTCATAATACCATTTGGGTTACAGGGCATTTTCATTTAACGATTGCAACAGCTGTTGTTTTAACTTACTTCGGTGCGGCATTCTGGTTAATTCCACATTTAACAGGTCGTACACTTTCGAAGTCTTTAAATAATCTTAGTAATTTCGCTGGTATCTTATGGGCTACTGGTATGACGATTATGTCTTCTGCAATGCATATTGCTGGTCTAATTGGTGCGCCTCGTCGCTCAGATTACTCAGAATATGGTGGCGCTCAGCAGGCTTACGATTGGATTCCTTATCAAATCGCGCAAGCTGTGGGTGGAACAATCCTCTTTATCGCCATCCTAGTGATCATTTATATCGTCGTGAAATTAGCTTGGTTCGCACCTAAAGGTGACGAAGAATTCCCTGTAGGTGATGTACATGAGCTTAGCGGTCCAACACCAGCTATTTTAGAAAACTTTAAAATCTGGCTTGTTATTTTAGTAGCCTTAATTTTATTCGCTTACACAGTACCAATTATCGATATTATTTCAAACTCACCAGCCGGCTCCAAAGGCTATCAATTGTGGTAAGCATCCAAACGCATCTTCCTATAAAAAAGCGATTTCTCTGTAACGAGAAATCGCTTTTTTCACTTTATAATTGATAGAGTTTCGTATATTTTTCTTGTAAATAGTTTGCTAGGTACTTAGCATTTAAGCCTTCCCCTGTCGCTTCTTTCAGCAATTCAAATGGCTTTTTCAATGCCCCATATTGATGAACTTTATCAGTTAGCCACTCACGAATAGGTAGTAGCTCTCCCTTTTCTAGTAATTCATCAAAATTAGGAATATCCTTGTCCATCGCATGCTTCCACTGTGCTGCATAAATCATCCCCAATGCATAGGATGGGAAATAGCCAAACATACCACCTGACCAATGCATGTCTTGTAGCACTCCTTGTGCATCTGTCTCAGGACGAATACCTAAATATTCCTCATATTTATCATTCCATAACTGTGGTAGATCCTTCGCCTGTAAATCCCCATTGAACAGGTCACGTTCAATTTCATAGCGAATCATTATATGTAATGGATATGTTAGTTCATCTGCTTCAATGCGAATCAATGATGGTTCTACCATATTAATGGCACGTAAAAAATCGGCTAACGCTACATCACCAAATTGAGCTGGTGAAAAATGCTGAAGACGTCCGTAGTTATGCTCCCAGAACTTTTCATTTCTGCCGACAAAGTTTTCATAAAATAATGATTGTGATTCATGAATCCCCATCGATGTACCAGTCGCTAATGGCAGTCCTGCAAGTTTCTCATCAATATTTTGCTCATACATCGCATGACCGCACTCATGAATTGTGCCAAAAATAGCTGAACGGAAATCATTTTCATCATATTTCGTCGTAATACGCGCATCACCATAGTTTAAGCCAATCATGAATGGATGAACACTTTCATCCAAGCGACCAGCATCGAAGTCATAGCCGAGCTGAGCAAGCAATTCTAACGATAATTCACGCTGTGCCTCACGCGGGAAATGCTTAAATAACATTGCAGTATCGGGTTTATTCGATGAATGAACAATTTTTTGAACAAGCGTCACAATAGACTCTCGTAATTCACCAAATACTTGATCTACGACATCTGTTGTCATATCTGGCTCATATAAATCTAGTAATGTATTGTATGGAGATCCATTTTTAATGCCCCAATATTGAATGAATTTTTTCTGCCATTGTATGATTTCTTCTAGGTATGGTAGGAATAGAGCAAAATTATTCGTCGCCTTCGCTTCTTCCCAAGCCGTTTCTGCCTTCGATTGAAGAATGACGAATTCTTTATATTCATTCGCAGGGATTTTTTTATTTTGATCGTAATTCTTTCTTACTTCTTCTACTAAACGTAGTGTTACATAGTCAAGATCAGCTTTTTGTGCCTCTAATGCTGCTAGAAGCTCTCCTAGTTCCTCACTCGTCTGCATATCAAATAAGGAGGCTGATAATGTACCAATTACCTCAGAACGTTGTGCTAACCCCTTTTTCGGTGCACCCGTCCGCATATCCCAATAAATCACATTGAGCGCTTCCTCATAATGCTGCATTTTCTTCACATAGTCTGTAAATTGTTGAACAGTCATGCATTCATCCTCCTTTTCACGTTATAAGTTTATCATATTTTCGAAAATTTTGTATATTGCGGACTTTCTAGGATAATTATTCAGAATATTCCTTTTTTAACTTCTCTATTATTTTGATGTATTGTCTATCCCCTAATCCATAGTGTGGAAATAGGGAAAACAATTGCTTTAACAGGTCATTTTGAGATAGATTGAGGTGTTTTTTTATATACGTAGTGATCTCATTCTCTTCATTTAAATAGCTGAAAAATAATTGAATGCCCTGATACATGACAGGTATAAACGTTGTCTTGGGTAGACGATGGTGCATTAAGACCTCTTGATAGACCTCCCCATACGGTCCAAGTTCTATCTCTGTTTCTTCCACATCATAGGTCATTTCCTTGACCATATAATAATAGACTTTGCCTTGATAACTTTGTTGCTCTAGGAAAGCAAGGACGGTCAATAAATTCATCTGACAAAACATATCATCTCCAAACCATAAAACAATACATTTATAGTCATTTGTTAACAATGGCTTCAACGGCTTCAATGTCACCTGCTCATATTGCTGTAAAGACACCTCATGCCCTATAGCACGCAGTTTATTAAATTCTTCACTGAAAATCGGACTAATCGTTGGATTCGCACACATCGCTTCATTGAAAGGAACGTAATCACTGTTGCCCATTAATTTTTGTTTTGCGAACTCCTCATACATCATTTGACCATTTAATACATTCAATAGCTCTTGATCGTATTGCGCATTAATCTTCTCTTGTAATGCTTCAATTTTTAAT
This sequence comes from Lysinibacillus sp. LK3, assembly GCF_001043675.1. NCBI lineage: Bacteria > Bacillati > Bacillota > Bacilli > Caryophanales > Bacillaceae > Lysinibacillus > Lysinibacillus sp. LK3. Next base: position 263,393 of record NZ_LDUJ01000001.1, on the reverse strand, counting down.
TTCTGAGAAATATCCATCGTCAACCATCCTCCATCATCCTGTAATCTCAACTTTACAAAGGTTTGTAAAGGTTGAGGAGACTTTCTGTAATCATTCGGACTTATACCAAAATACCTTTTAAAAGCTCTAGAAAAGGATTCCTGCGATGAAAAGCCGTAGTGAAAGGCGATGTCGATTATTTTCTTTTGGGGATCTTTTAATGCAATAGTAGAAAGATAAATTTTACGTAGTGATCTATATTTTTTAATCGTCATCCCTGTCGTCTGATGGAATTTAAAAGAACAGTAATAAGGAGAATAACCTATATCCTTTCCTAATTGCTCTAATGAAAATCCTTCTAATAGATGAAGCTCAATCCAATCAATCATCTCCTGTACAATGTTGTTCATCCACATCCCTCCTAATTTCATTATAGTAGAGGCGATAATTTTTTTTATGATATAAGTTGTGAATAAAAAAACTGCAGCAAACTTTAAGTCTGCTACAGTTTCTGCTCCCATAACTAGAGGAGAGCTTTCTATATAATTGGGGATTTATACTAGCCTTCAAGTCATGTTCGGTTTCCAATCAAACATTTTTTGAGCTATCATGAAGTTTTATTGGAAAGAAAGTTGGGGATCCTTTCGATCCATTGAAAAATAGAGTCTGTTTACTCTATTCAATGTTTTGGCAAATAGCAATTACCTGTTTCACAGCCTCTGCAGAGTGCTGAAGGGCTGTTTGTTCTTCATTTGTAAGGTGCAATTCGATGACAGATTCGATGCCATTGCCACCTAAAATAGTTGGTACCCCTAAAAAGAGATCGTGGTACCCATATTCTCCTTCTAATAGGGCAATAGAAGGGATAATTTTTCGTTGATCTTTGATAATAATTTCAACCATTTGGGCACACGCTGCGGCTGGAGCATAGTAGGCACTACCATTACCTAGTAAGCCAACAATTTCACCGCCGCCTTTACGCGTACGCTCCACGATTTGCTGTAGTCGTTCCTGAGGAATTAGTTTCTCTAATGGAATGCCTCCTGCATAGGAATAACGGATTAATGGAACCATTTCATCGCCATGTCCTCCTAGGACGAAGCCTGATACATCCTCTGGTGCAATGTGAAGCTCCTGCGCCACAAACGTGTTGAAGCGAGCTGTATCTAACACACCAGATTGACCGATGATACGATTTTTGGCAAAGCCTGTTTCCTTATGACACACATACGTCATGGCATCAACAGGATTACTCAACACAACAACAATACTATTTGGAGCATAGTGTTTAATTTGTCTTGAAACCTGTTGAATAATTTTAGCATTTGTTGTGACTAAGTCATCACGACTCATCCCTGGTTTACGTGGAATACCTGCTGTAATGACAACAATATCCGCGCCTGCGATATCTTCATATTGACTCGTGCCTTTAATGGACACATTGAATTTTTCGATGGGGCCTGTTTGTAGCAAATCCAAAGCTTTCCCTTTTGTCGGGTTCTCGGCTTCTGGAATATCAACAAGCACTACATCGCCTAATTCTTTCTGTGCTAAAAATAAACTCAGTGTGGCACCAGTGTGGCCTGCTCCAATAACAGCGATTTTATTTTTACGAAATGCCATTATGCCTCACCTCGATTATCTGTCGCCAATGTTGTTTCTGTTGTTTTTTTAGCACGGGTTGCTGCTGGTGCAGAGACAGCCTTTTTCTTTGGTGCCTCTGGTCCTTTAATCATTTTAAAGACATCTTCATCAGGTCTCGGAATGACGTGAGCGCCTAATAATTCACCAACACGCATAGCTGCTGCTTTTCCAGCCTCTACTGCAGCTTGTACAGAACCTACGTCACCCTTTACGACAATCGTCACGATGCCACCATCCACAAACTCTTGTTTGACGATTGTGACGTCTGACGCTTTAATCATCGCATCAGCAGCTTCATAAGAGCCTACTAATCCTTTTGTTTCGATCATTCCAATTGCGCTACTCATTGTCCTCACCTCTCATTACTTCCGTAGAATCAATAATACCAATGACAACTGCATCAATCGGTAACGGATTATCTTTCATAATATAGCGAGATGACCCACCACTTGTAATCAGGACATCATCACCAATACCCGCTCCTATACGATCAGCTGCAACCATTTCTGTGCGAATCGGCTGTTGATTGGAATCAATAGGTTGAATGATTAGTAGCTTTAAACCATTCAGTCCCTCTTCCTTGCGTGTTGCCCATACACTGCCTATCACTCTTCCCATTTGCATGAACTTCACCCTCTTTATGCGACACACATTGTCTAACTACTCTGAACGAATCGTTAATGTTTTATTTAACTCTCGCAGCTTATCATAAGCCAATGCTGTCACAATGGTTTTCTTTGGAACGACAATTTCTTGTGCATCGATATCGAGCACTTCTATTTGTGAAAGTAGCTTTTTGTCATAATGATAGACGGACGGTTGCTCTACTTTCTGTACGACTGGCGACTGCTCTTTCACAGTGATCATAGGTTCACTTACTTGATGATGCACGATTTCTGCAAGCGTTCCTTGCTGAATTAACCCTGCATTTGCTTCATCTGTATCAATATGCATTTCTAAGCGATAGCGCTCTGAAACACGGATAACCACATTCGATAAAATAATTGGGCGAATACCTTCTACCTTAATTTGGACAGATTGCCCATCTACGACTTGGAATCTCGCACTATCCGCTGGGGACATATGAATATGTGCCTGTGCAATAATGAGGCCTTCATTTAACACAACACTTCCCTTTGGACCAATTAATGTAACAGGGCTGGAACCTTGAATATCACCAGAAATTCTTAATGGTGGCTTCAGACCTAATTTCATAGCATCTGTCCAGCTTACTTCCACTTGCGATAAGGAACGAGCGGGACCAAGAATACGCACGCGTTCAATTGACCCTTTTGGACCTGCAATTACTACAGTTTCCTCCGCAGCAAATTGCCCTGGCTGTGAAAGCTCGAATTTCGGTGTGAGCTGATAATTTTCACCAAAGAGCTGTTCAACTTCTGCTTGTGCAAGATGGACATGGCGGGCAGATACACCAATCGGAATTTTACCGTCATGTGGAGGGGAAGATTGATTTTTTAAGACTTGTTGCAGAACTTCTTCCACAATTTTTTGCACTAAATTTTCTTGCATCTTGCCTCCTCCTTACGATGATACTTTTATTAATTTACCCTGTGCCTGCTGTTCGATAAAACCAGCATTTGCTTCATCTGTATCAATGTGCATTTCCAGACTAAAATCATTGGAAACACGTACAACGACACCTCGGAAAGTGACAGGTCGATCACTTACAACTTCTACTGAAACTAATTCATTATTGCGTACTTCCAATGCTTTGGCATCTTCCTCAGTCATATGAATATGCGCTTGCGCAATGATGACTCCCTGCTGGATCTCTATTTCTTTGTCTTGAGAAAGTATTTTAATACCCGCAGAATTGTCAATATCACCTGATTGACGTAAAGGTGGTGTCACTCCTAGCTTCATGGCATCAGTGCGGCTTACCTCTACTTGGGTTGCTGGTCTTACAGGTCCAAGGACACGGACATTATGAATAACGCCTTTAGGTCCCTCAATAGAGACGCGCTCTTTTGCAGCAAATTGCCCTGGCTGTGATAAGTCGAAATCTTTCGTTAGGGTTGCATTTGGACCAAAAAGTGCTTGTAAATCCACTTCACTTAGATGGATATGACGAGCCGAAATGGCCACTGGAAAAGTTTTTGTTGCTGTTGTCATGTTAGCCACCTCTTTATTTTGTTGATTATTTTATCAGGACAAGGTGAGAGCTGTTCTAAAGTTAGATCCAGCTCTCTTCTATAAATGGTAGTTATTTTTCCATCTATAGCGTTTGAAAGAACATGAAATTATGCTTCTGCTTTTGGTAAAATCATTTCTAATTCGTGGTGTGGACGTGGAATTACATGGACAGATAATAGCTCTCCTACACGTTGTGCTGCTGCTGCCCCTGCATCTGTTGCTGCTTTTACTGCACCTACATCACCACGTACAAGAACTGTTACGATCCCGCCACCTACATGTACTTTGCCTACTAAATTAACGCTTGCTGCCTTTACCATTGCGTCTGCTGCTTCAATTGCTCCTACTAAACCTTTTGTTTCTACCATTCCTAATGCTGTACTCATTTGTCATTCCTCCAAATAATTTATTTATTTTGTAATGTGATTTGTTTTAATACTTGATCGACAATTTGTTGAACCATCGTTGTATCAAGAGTAGGTTCTTGTGAAACTACCGATTCAACAACGGACTGTACTTCGAATTCTGGTTTTGGCACTTCGACATCTTTAATGCCATACGCCATACGTTTGATATTTAATAAATGTCTTGCTGTAATGTTGTCTGACGTAATATTGCCGCCAAATGTCCCACAGCCTAATGTAAAGGATGGTGCTAAGCCCGTTGTGCCACCTACTGCACCAATTGAGGATAATGTATTAACCACAATTCGTGATACTGGTAATTCGACAGAAAATTGCTCTGCTAATGCTGCATTTTCAGTGTGAATTGAGCATGTATGTCCGCGTCCTCCAATATTTAATAGGTCAATCATCACCTGCTTGGCTTCTGTACTGTTTTCAACAACATAAAGCGCAAAGATTGGTGATAGTTTTTCAAGAGAAAATGGAATATTTTTACCAATCATTGTTTCGAAGCCCACAAGAACTTTTGTATCGTCTGGTACCGTAATACCGACAGAATCTGCTAGGCAAGTAGCTGATTTACCGACAATCTGGGGATTTACTTTACCAGGAACTGGCGAGATCAATTTTTCCATTTTAGCTTTTTCTTCGGCATTTAATAGATAGGCACCATTTTTCTTTAATTCTGTTTGCACTTGCTCTGCAATCACCTTATCCACAATAATGGCTTGTTCTGTTGCACAGATTGTGCCATTATCGAACGATTTACTTTGCACCAATTGACGTACAGATTTTTGAATATTAGCCGATTTTTCAATATAAGCTGGTACATTTCCTGGCCCAACCCCATAGGCAGGTTTGCCAGAGCTATAGGCCGCCTTGACCAATGCACCACCACCCGTAGCTAAAATTAAATGGATGTTTGGGTGCTTCATTAGCTGCTGTGTTGCCTCCATGGAGGACATTGTTAAACATTGTAGTAATCCTTCTGGCGCACCTGCTTTTTCAGCAGCTACTCGACAAATATCTAAGGCCTCTTTTGTACATTTCACTGCATATGGGTGTGGACTAAGCACTAAACCATTTCTCGTTTTTAAAGAAATGAGTGTCTTAAAGATCGCTGTAGAGGTTGGATTTGTTGTTGGTACGATACCAGCAATGACACCGAAAGGACTTGCAATTTCGGCTACTTTTTTCATCCGATCATAGCCCACAATACCAACTGTTTTTAATTCTTTAATATCTTCATAGACATCTCGTGAAGCTACTTCATTTTTCATCTTTTTATGGTTAGGAATACCCATTCCTGTTTCTTGCACAGCCATTTTTGCTAAACGCTCTGCTTCCTTAAAGGCAGCATCCGCGACAGCCTTTACAATGTTGTCTACTTGTTGCTGAGAAAATTGCATATAGGCAGCCTGTGCTGTATTAGCATGTTTAACGGCATCTCTCATTTCCTGAATCGCTAATAAGTCTTTGTCTAATGTGGCCATAAAGCCGCCTCCCTTCTAGATCACTGGGTTTCTAGCTATATTTTCAATAGCTTCTCTGAATGCATGTGCCGCAGCCTCGCATGAAGATTGACTGCCAGTTAATAAGCCGCCCCCAAAATTGGTTTCAGATGGAGGACCAAAGAAAACCTTTAGCTCAACATCTGCAGCCTTTAATGCTGCATCTAATCCAACAACCGCTTCAAGCGGCGGAGCAATTAAATAAGCAAGTGGGGTGCCAACCTTTACATCTGCAAGCTCTGCAAGATACGTCCCACAGCTTGCCACGGTATGGGCAAACAAGGCATGATTGTCATTATTATTAATGGCTTCAAAATACGTATCAAATTCAATTTTTTGTTGAATGGCATCAAGACCACTACGAATTTCATCAGGTGAGCTTCCAGCAATAATGCCAATCACTTCACCTGACAATGGGCCAGACGCATGTGCCGCTCCCGCATAAAAGCTTTTTGCATAAACAACATCGACATCTGCCTTTTTCGTCGCCTCGTCTAAGGCTACGTAGCCAACATCGTCGATTGTCAGTGTGACAAGTCCAATGCTATGATGATGTGGCTTTAAATCTAACTGCTCTGCTAGTTCACTGTTGACTCTTGGAATGGTTTGCATCGCCAAGATTTGCGCCATAATTTTTTGAGGATACATATTTCAGCCTCCTAACCTTCTTTTGCGACAAGCTCTACGCCACTTGCCTGATAACGCAGGATTTTTTCTATGACTGTGCCAAGATAAGCTCCCGCTTCTAATGGTGGGATACCACCCTTATGGATATTTGAAATTACCATACGTTCCGCTTCCACTGTCCCAATTCTTGGCTTGTAGCATAAATATGCACTCATCGATTCTGCCGATACGAGCCCTGGACGCTCACCAATTAGATAAACAATAACCTCTGCCTGTAGCAGCTCACCAATCTCATCCATTAAAGCAACACGCCCTTTATCGATATAGAACGTAGTACCAATGTCAATATTTAAATTGCTAAGACTTTGCTGAAGGGCTAAGTAAACATCTTGAACATTCTCCTCAATCGCACTTGCACTCAAGCCATTCGAGATAATAATCTGTACCTTTGGCTGTGGTTTACATTTTTGCTGAATCAATGCCTTTGATTCTTCTGATAAACGACGCCCTAAGTCAGGTCTTGTAATGTATTCCTCTTTATCTGTGACTTTCGTTGTGACCTGAAAGACATCAAGCTTTTGTAAAAGATCTTCTGTCACTTCGCCATATACAGCATCTACCGCAGCAGCATGATCAAGTCGGAATTTTAACCAGGTTTTCGTTTTCGGTCTTGTCCCCGCTCTTCCTACACCAATACGAGCAGGTGTATGTTTCTTAGCAGCCTGCACACTTTCACTTAACGAGCCCGCCTCAAACTGAAAGGGCTTGATTGGCACAGCGTCATTTACTGGTTGTTCGAAAGTAGCAGAAGTAACCGTCGTTACTTGCTGTGGAGCTCCATGCTGATACAGCTGAATTAATGGTTCCTGTGATGTTGCGATAGTTTCTGTTGTTCCTGAAGAACGATTTTCTACTGTATCATAAAATTTAATAAGTGGTTGTTCTGTTGGAGTAGCTGCTATTTCAGGTGTTTGGCTACCTGTACTTTTCTCCATCTTCTCCATGACAAGCTGTGTAATCATAGAAACTAATTGATCATTCACTTGACTCACCTACCTTTCAAAAATGGATAAATCGCCAGCTCTTGCTGACAGTCGACCATTTTCATAAATGCCCATTTTCTCTAACCATGCTAAATACTCTGGTGCTGGTTTTTTACCAAATGTTTGGAGTAATGTAGCCACATCATGGAAGCTCATCGATTGATAGTTGAGCATCACATCATCGCCCATTGGCGCAGCAATAATAAAGTTAACACCAGCAGCTGTCAGCAATACACTTAAATCTTCCACATCATTTTGGTCTGCCTTAATATGGTTGGTATAGCAAATATCTACCCCCATAGGAATACCATGCATTTTGCCCATGAAATGATCTTCGAGACCTGCTCGAATTACTTGCTTATTGTTGTATAAATACTCTGGGCCAATAAAGCCAACTACTGTGTTCACAATATAAGGATTAAAATGTCTAGCAAATCCATAATTGCGCGATTCCAGTGTTACTTGGTCAATCCCCATATGTGCCTCTGCCGATAGCTCTGAGCCTTGACCTGTTTCAAAGTAGAATAAATTTGGACCAGTACCTGTTCCTTGTTTTTTAATGAGTTCCTCTGCTTCTCGTATTAAATCAGCAGAAATACCGAACGAACGGTTAGCAATTTCTGTCCCTGCGATACTTTGGAAAATCATATCTGCTGGGGCGCCTTGTTTAATTGCCTTCATCTGTGTTGTAATATGAGCTAATACACAGTTTTGCGTAGGAATGGACCAATCATTGATGAATTCCTTTGTAGCCGTAAGCACTTTTTTGACACTTTCAACTGAATCATCTACAGGATTAATGCCGATAACAGCATCCCCAATACCATAGGACAGTCCTTCTTTTAGAGAGGCGATGATGCCATCAATATTATCTGTCGGATGATTTGGCTGTAGACGAGATGACAGCGTCCCTTTTTGACCAATCGTAATATTACACGTTGAAAGTATTTCAACTTTATTGGCTGCATGTACAAGATCTAAATTGGACATTAGTTTTGTAACAGCGGCAATAATCTCGGAATTCATCCCTTTACTTAAACGCTTTAATTCACGATCACCCGTGTCATTTGATAAAATGTATTCACGCAGCTGCTCGATGCTCCAGTTTTTGATTTCTCCATATATTTGCTCATTAATATCGCCCTCAATAATGCGTGAAACCTCATCATTTTCTTGTGGCACTAATGGGTTTTCGCGGATATCTTTAACTAAAAGCTCACTTAATACTGCCTTTGCTGCGATCCGTTGTTGAACCGTCTCAGCGGCAATACCTGCTAGCTGATCGCCTGATTTTTCTTCATTGGCCTTAGCCATAACATCTTTTAATGATTTAAAATTATATTTTTCTCCACCAAATATCACCGATAAGTTCACATTCATCCTCCTTACTTTGAATGGAAGGCAAGGGTCTTCACCACAACAGGAACGACGCCAGATGGCAGAACCTCTCCAATGTCGATGTAATCGCCCGTTTCCACTTTAATTTGATCGATGCAAATAATTGGTACTGTCGCATTTATGGCTTGTATGGTCTGTCCAATAATCTTTGCATAATCTGATTGAATGACTATGATAATTGGTATGTCCTTAGAGCATCTTGTCGCCAAATGTAACAAAATGGCCTGACACAATGCATGTACATCCTGAAAGCTTAAATATGGCAATTCACTAAAATAGAGGGCAAATGGCGAACGATTGTCCTGTATAGAAAATAAATCATTTGCTCTCTCTACTGCTGTCTTCACCGTCGAGTTAAAATCTGTTAAAGAATCTATATGACAATTGAAGACAGGTACATTTTTTAGTGGTAATACTTGGGCATCCACCTGAATGGTTGCCCCACTGATTTCAGTGGTTTGTGTACCAGCACCCGTCACTGTTGCACGTGCTGTTTCCTCTGGTTGTAACCATAAAAATGATTGTAGCTGTTCATGCTGTAGTAGCATTTTCGCTAATTTTTCACCAATATCATCATATTGACGCTGGGTACATTCATTTTCATAAATACAAGAGGCCACACCACCCGTAAAAACGATGGCATCCACAGGTTTATGCCAGTTTGGTAAATGCCCTAGTAATAATGGATGCTTTTCATCTCTGCATTGCCCATGAAGAATCATGGCAAGTGTTTGCACCATTTCTTCAAGACAATGTGTCACTCGAATATCTTCGGCCGCATCACCGACCGCTAACGGATTAGCCCATCGTTCCATCAATCGCATGAGTGGCGGAGAAATTGATTGAATCTTGCCATCCTTAAACTCAATCAATCTACCACCAACATGTAAGGTACATGTACCAATGACCTCTCCAAACTGCATAACAGCAATATTCGCTGTCCCTCCACCAATATCGATATTGGCGATGACTTTGGATGAATTCTTTGATTGCTGTAAAGTACCTGCCCCTTTGGCAGCAATGATGCCCTCTAAATCAGGACCTGCGGTAGCAACTAAAAAATGACCTGCGCCATCTGCAATGGTATGGACAACCTCACTTGCATTTTCCTTCGTGGCTGATTCACCAGTAATGATGATGGCCCCTGTTGCAATATCAGATGGAGCAATTTGTGCCAATTGATACTGTTGAGAAATAAATTCCTCTATCTTTTTCATATCAATGATGTCTTTATTGATAAAAGGGGTTCTAATAATTGGACTTTGATGCAACACCGTTTTCTCAATAATTTCAATCCTTGGCACATGTGTTACGCCAGCCACATTCTTTAACAGAAAACTACTGACAACCATTTTTGTGGTACTTGTCCCAATATCAATGCCTGCACTAAATATTTTTTCAGTTTTCACCCTACACCTCCCTCTCGCTACTGTGAGCAATACATGAGATACGGACTATCGCTTTCCTTAACAAATTGTTGAATTTCTTCATTTGTCTTGAGTTGAATCAATGGTTCAATCAATTCAATGCCAAGCTTTTGCCATGAAGAGGTTTTCACGATAGGGCCCTGCGTCATAACATTTTTTAATAAGGCGGTAGCCCTTTCTACATCTGCATCAGGGGCATCAATCTTGGTAATAACCCCTATTTGTATTTTGGGAATCCCTAAGCTGAATTGCGGAGGGAATACACTCCTTGCTGATGTGGCATCCTGCAAGTAAATTACATGGGTTACTTCCAAAGATGTTGCCATAATATTTCTGTAATACATTGGATTTTCAACATATTCACCTGGTGTATCAACAATCCAGTCATCATAAACGAGTGCTTGTGTTTTGTTGGCACTGCTTTCTTTGCCCAACAATGTATTCATCAATGTTGACTTTCCTGCTTGCACACCGCCTATTATCATTACTCGATTTTTCATATGACACATCCTATGATTTTGTTATTTTTGATGGTGTATAACCTAATACCTCGGATAAAAAACGATTGATTTCTAACATCGCCATTTCTACCTCTGACACACTACCAACAATAACGAGACTACCTGTAAAACGATCTAAAAATCCTAGTTTGACATTGGCAGCCTTTGTTGCTAAGTCTCCTGCAATAATTACCGTTTCACTTGGCGTACAAGTCATAATGCCAAGGGCACCTGCTTCTTGAATACCTAGCTTTTGAAACATTTCTGGATCAGGATTGGCAATAAGGTGACTCAATGTTAGCTGTTTACCCGGCACAAACTCCTGAATAAATCGTTTTTTCTCTTCACTCACACGTCATCACCTCACTTTTTAATCAATTAAGATTGTTGATCTGTTAAATACTCGCCTTCTTTGATAATGCCAGCCTTGCGATCTTCAATTTCCAACCTTAATGCAGTTGGTACTGAAAGCTTATAGGCTAAAATTATCGCAATAACTCCCGCTAAAAACTTCCCTGCAATAACAGGTAAAATAATGGTTGGCTGGAAGTTCGCCGTGAATGATAAGTGATCACCTAATAAAAAGGCGGAACATACACCAAATGCAATGTTAATTACTTTGTCTTTTGGTGGCATATGGCGAATTAGTGTAAACATCGCTAAAATATTCGCAATCGTTGCTAAAATCCCAGCACTTCCTACAGAGGATAAGCCTAATTTTTTACCAGCTGCTTCAAGTGGCTTGGAAGCATACTTTCGAATTAGATACACCATTGGGAAAGCACCCGCTAGCATAATCCCGATATAACCAGCTGTTTCTAATGCTCGGAACTGATCGATTTCATCAGCCATGATTGGATCAAAGCCCCACGCGCCAAAAATCTTTGTAAAAATACCTGTAAAAATCTCAACAATAGAGAACACTAACACCAGTTTAATTCCCGCATCCATTACACGACCGAATACCATGAAGCCAGTAATCATGCCGTTTGGAATAAGCTTTAAGCCTAGTGCGATTAAGATAACAAAAATGAATAAAGGTAGTAAGTTAATTAATATTTGTAAAACAGAAATGGCAAATACATATGTAGGAGCCTCTGTTGTACTAATGACTTCACGTACTTCTGTGTTGAAAAGCACAATCATGATCGAAGAAATAAATGCACCAATCGGAATTGTTAAAACGCCAGCCATAATTCCTAGCGCCATGTATTTATGATCACGCTTATCCAACATCGCAAGGCCCATTGGAATCGAGAATACGATAGTAGCACCTGACATAAAACCAACAACAAGAGCCATTACCCATCCCTCATAAGACTCCTTTAATGCATTGGCTAATTGATAACCACCCATGTCCGAGGCTAAAATCGTCGTCGCTGCAATCGCAGGATCTGCGCCAATTAACTCAAAAATCGGACTAATAAAATGACTAATAAACCATGTTAAGTAAGGTATAGCTGCCATGATCCCTGCTGCTGGGACAAAAATATGACCAACCGTATGGATCCCATTCATAAATTCTTTCCCAATTCCATACTCAGCATCTCGGATAGCTCCGATTGCCCCTAAAACAGCACAAATCATAATAATATAAACGATAATCGTTCCTATCATTGCCATCTTACTCATCACCCCTTTTTTATTTATAAATTTATATAAAAAAAGGCACTTTAAAGAAGAAATCTCTTTAAAGCGCCTTTGCTTCAACTATTGACTTGTAAGTTGTTAATAATTTGCTGTGCAATATGCACCATTTCCTGTTGTGTTTGCATGCTTTCATTGCGAATCTTACGGTAAGCCTCGTCCTCGCTTATATTTTCAGCTTGCATCAGCAAGCCCTTCGCTCGTTCAATGACTTTTCGCTTATCTAATTGTGTTTGCTTATGTAAGATCTCCCCATTGAGACGGTTGAATTTATCAATTTGATGAAAAGCAACCTCAAGCACAGGCAACACATTTTTTTCAGAAAACGGTTTCATTACATATCCTAATATATTATCCTGCTTCATGTATAGCAACAATTCTTTTTCACTATAGGCCGAGATGAAAAGAACGGGTATACCAAGCTGTTGTTCAATAATTTTACTTGCCTTTAAACCGTCAAGTTTAGGCATTTTAATGTCCATTAAGATTAACTGTGGTTTATGTAAAAAGGCTAATTCAATGGCTGTTTCCCCATTGTTCGCTTGAGCTACAACTTCGTAGCCGTTATCTTCTAACATAAACTTCAAATCAATCGCAATCAGTGATTCATCTTCGACAATCATAACTTTCCTAGTCATTTACGATAAATACCTCCTCACTTACAGGGAACTGAATTTGAGTATGTGTACCTTCATTACTAGGGATAATTGAAAATGAGCCAGCTAAATCATATTCTACAAGCCTTGTGATAATCTCCATACCAAAAGATGCCTTCACCTCTTGCATTCCAACGCCGTTGTCAGAAATATGAAGCGAAATTGTAGAATCTTCCTGAATGAATTGAATATCGATAACTCCTTCATCACGTCCGATAAACGCATACTTTAATGCATTTTGCAGTAGCTCACAAATAATGAGTGCTAAAGAGACTGCCTTTTTTGAATGGCAGAACAGCTGCAAATTTTCATGATGAAAGGCTAGTTGAATAGTTGCTGTATTAGACGTACCAATCATTTTATGACCAATTTTTTTAGCTAATGCGATAACGTCTACTCTTTCTTCAGCGTTATCTTCATTTTCTAAAATCAGCTCATACACCGATGAAATACTATAGATTCGATTTAATGCCTCTTGAAACGCACTTGCATTTGAAGCAGACAGATCATTTCGCATTTGTAAACGTAATAGACTTGTCACTGTCTGAAGATTGTTTTTCACGCGGTGGTGAATTTCTCGTATCGCAAATGTTTTCATCATTAGCTCATTTTCTTTCAGCTTAAGCTCTGTTAGATCATGAATAATGAGTAGCGTGACTTTCTCGTTATGACTGCGAATAGGAATCTTCTTCACAATAAAGGACTTACGATCAATCGTAATTTCTAGGAAAAAGACATCGTCGCCTTTATCATAGACCTCCTGTAAAAAAGGTAAGATTTTATCCAACGCTATATTGTCAAAGTTTTCTAATCCAGATAGCTCCGAAATAAAATGATAGCCTGCTGGATTACTATAAATCACTTTATTTTCGTGATTTGTGAGAATAATCGACTCTACGAGTAAATCAGAAACAACTGGAATTGGTTGAGAATTAGGTTCGACAATATGCTCAATTAATGCAAACGGCATATTTTGAAAATCATCCTTCGGTGTCGTTTGCATCTTCACCATTTTTTCCTGAATCAACACAGCAATTACTTGCTGCTGCTCATTAAAAATGGGAATGACATTTTGCTCCACCGTTATGCCTTCCTGCGTAATTGCTCTGGAAATGGATGATTTTTCTTTATGTTTAAACGCAGCAAATACGGCTGGTTCAAAACTTTCAAATACGAATTTTCCGATAACTGATTTTTCGTATAAACCAATCTCTTTCTTCGGGAATGCCTCTGCCACAACAATTGCATGCGGTAAATTCTCCAACAGGCAATCTATGAACATGTAACAATCAGTCAACTCAGCATAATACGTTAGCGTAGCCTCTATTTCTATTAACTTGTCAATATCCGTTGCCGATAGATTTGTATATTTTCTACACAATGATTGAATGTTCGACAGGTTTAAGCCCCCTATCAAGGAATAGTCAGCAAGCAATTTGACTATTCTTAAAAATCTTTGTCATTATTATAAACCTTTTGTGAAATTATTTTCAATATAAAAAATATATTCTTTCACAAGATTTCGTTGCATTACAAAGAACTATATAGCTTAAAAGAGAAATATTCAACAGTTTTTTAAAGATCCATAATTTAACTACACACATAATGTTATTTCGATATAACAAAAAACGAGCTTACCGTTTGGGTAAACTCGCTTCTTTCTATTTTATTTCTGGTACAACTGCTACTATATTTTCAAAGGCTGCGCGCTGCTTTTGTTCATCTTCATTTAACAAAATGTGAATATCACCATGGTCATTCGATGTACGAATTAAGCGCCCCATCCCTTGCTGCAAGCGTAATTGCATGAAAGGTAATTCCACTTCCTCAAATGGGTTTTCGGCAAATGTACGTTTCGCATCAAATAATGGGTCCTGTGGAGGAAACGGTAAATCATAAATAATCACACGAGTTAATGCTTCCTCAGGCAAATCTAACCCCTCCCATAAATGATATGAACATAATGTTTTAACTGTTCCTTGCTGGAAGTCTCGAACAATGGCTGAAAGCTCTCGATCTCCCTCAAATGCTACATACATACGTTCCATTAGCGGTAATTCTGCCTTGAAGTTTAGCATGGCTTGCTTCGATTTAAACAAAATCAACGTTTGCTCGCCATCACGCAGCAACTGCTGAACACGCGCTGTTTTGTCTCGTTGTGTAAGCTCATGTAAATAGATTTTCATAACCTCTTCATAGTCGAATGGGGATGGCACGGAAAATGATTGGTAATCTCGAATTCCTAAACTATAGGCAATATAAGAAAAGTCTTTATTGACCGATAGAGTGGCAGAAGAAAAGACGATTGGAAGCTTTTTAGAGAATAATTTTTCTGCTAAAACTTCTGTGATTAAACGAGGCATAATGACGAGCGTTTCTTCACCATCTGTTTCCTCTAACCAATCTACTGCATCTCCCTGTGCGATGAAAATACGCAACGAAGCCTCATATTGTTCTAAATATTCTTCCGCCATATTTAGCTCATATTCAGGTATCATGTACATTTCTGATTCAAAAACGAATTCTTCCATCAATGTTTCTACATCATCTATTAATTGCTTCCCATAAGCAAGCAATGTTTTTGATTTGTTTATGCGTTTGCGATCTTCATTAGAAGCAACGATATCATCACGAAGCTGATCAAAAAATAGTTCATGATCATCCTGTAATTTCTCCATTGCATACAGTGTGCGCTCGCGTACACCATCTACCATCAAGCGCTCCAGTAATTGCACGATAGTCGTCGCCTGTACTTTATAGGTCATCGCTTTTTGCGCAGCATACTCCAATAAATGTCCTTCATCCAGCACCATCATTGATACCTCAGGCAGTAATGCTAACTGACCTTCACGCTCACGAGATTCCTTTGTAGCCAAATGCTCCATTAGAAAATCTTGTGAACAAATAACAAGATCGGTTGATTTTCGATAATGAGAGCGATGCAATGTTTGCCCACAGCGATTACGAAGGTCACAAACCGAACATTGCATAATCGAATTGTAATTAACCTTTTGCCAATCCTCATCACTGACTGTTGGATAATCACTGCGTTCCCCATATGGATGAACAGCAATCATCGAACCTTGTGCATAAACACCATCAGGGATAGAAAAGGAAATATCATCAATCCATTCATCCGACTCCACTTTCTCTGCTTCCTCAAAGCGTTTTAAGCATAAATACTGATCTCTCGATTTTGCAAGTCGAACATCAATATCAAGTCCTAACGTTTTTTGGAGTTTATAAATATCGCCCCCCTCTTTTACAAGTTGGTCGATTAATGTTTCATCTGCACAAGCAATCAACGCAGGTTTCCCTGTGTAACGTGCGTAGGAAATAGCTGGAAGCAAATAAGCGATCGTTTTTCCAGTTCCCACTCCTGCCTCTGCAAAGAGAACATTTTTTTCTTTTAGTGCTTGTTCTATTTGATAAGCCATAAAGATTTGCTCATCACGGCATTCAAAGCCCTTTTCTGGTAATTCATCATAAAGAACATCGCCCATCCAGTCACCTAATGAATCGAAAAATGAACGGTCCTTTGATAATGCAAATGGTAAAGATTTACGCAATTAATGTTCCCCCTCTAACTATCTGGTGCTATTATACGCGACGAAACGGAAGATAAGAAAAAATCTTATCTTCCGTTACTATTCGTTAATCTCTTTTAGACTTTTGACCCCAGAACTGATAATAATTTGTTTCAATAAAACCATTAAATAATTTACGTTTTTTCGTCGCTTGGCGTCCATATAATTCTTCAAAATTCTTCATGGAGGATAGCATATATACAGACCAAGTTGGATAGTTTTTCATGACCTTCCCAACATCGCGAATCACCTGTTCCACGACTTCCACATCACCAATACGCTCTCCGTACGGCGGGTTCCCAATCATGACACCATCCGTTAACTGTGTTGTAAAATCACGTGCTTGCATCTGCTTAAACGTGATTAACTCTCCAAAGCCTGCTTCCATTGCGTTTTCTTGCGCAATGCTGACCATACGGTGATCAATATCGGAACCAATAATTTCTAAAGGCTGATCATAGTTCGCTAAACTATCTGCTTCATCACGAACCGTATCCCAGATTGCAGCTTTCATCCATGGCCATTCCTCAGAAATAAATTCGCGGTTATAGCCTGGAGCTATATTTTGTCCAAACATCGCCGCTTCCAATGCAATAGTACCAGAGCCACAGAATGGGTCAACAAACGGGCGATTTGGATTCCATTTTGAAATTTGTACAAGCGCAGCTGCTAATGTTTCTTTTAATGGTGCCTCACCTTGTGCCTGACGATAGCCACGCTTATGTAGGCCAGCACCAGATGTATCAATCGTTAGTGTCGCCACATCTTTTAAAATTGAAACTTCAATTTTGTAAGTCGCTCCAGATTCATCTAAAAAGCCAAGTCGTTTATAATGCTGTTTCATTCGCTCAACGATTGCTTTTTTGGTAATGGCTTGACAATCAGGTACACTAAATAATTTCGATTTTACGGACTTTCCTGAAACAGGAAAAGCAGCGTCCACTGGTAAATACTTCTCCCAAGGGAGTGCCTTTACACTTTCAAATAATTGTTCGAACGATTTTGCTGGGAATTGCCCAACGACAATCTTTACACGATCCGCTACACGTAGCCATAAATTGGTACGCGCAATTGCTGTTTCATCGCCTTCAAAATATACTTTGCCATTGTCAACGGTTGTTTCATAGCCAAGTGCTTTTACTTCTTGTGCCACAATAGCTTCTAAGCCCATTGCTGACGTAGCTACTAATTGATAGTTTGCCATAAATTATTTCCTTCCTTGATGCTCAATTTCCCAATACTCCATAAACTCCATCAATTCGTTTAACGGGAGTGGTTTGCTGTAATAATAGCCTTGGATAATATCACAGTTCATTTTACGTAGTATATCCACTTGTTGTGCTTGTTCTACACCTTCAGCAACAACTTTCATTTTTAAGCGATGAGACATTTGAATAATCGCATCTACAACTGCCTGTTTTTCATCGAGTGATCCAATATGCTGGATAAAGCTACGATCAATTTTTAAACAATCTAATGGGAAGCGAACCAAATAGCTTAAGGATGAATAGCCAGTCCCAAAATCATCGATTGAGATTTTAAAGCCTAATTGTTTTAAACGAACCAATTTACTAACTGTCTCATTGGCACTGTTCATCACCGTTCGCTCTGTCACTTCTATTTCAAAATTGTTAGCTGGCATATTATAGCGCTCTAATATTGTTTGTATCGACTCCAAAAAATTCTGCTGTTTAAAGTGAATGCTCGAGATATTAATGGCGACAGGTGTTTTCCAACCATATTGTTGCATTTGAATGACTGCCTCACAAGCTTTTTCGATAATAAGCTCACTTAATGGAATGATTAGACCTGTATCCTCCGCATAAGTGATAAACTCAGCAGGCGAAACAAAGCCTAGCCTCTCGCTATTCCAGCGGACTAGTGCTTCTAAACCTTGAATCTGCTCATTTTCCATAGAAATCTTTGGCTGAAAATGTAGCTCAAATTCACGGTTTTCTATTGCTCTTCTTAACTCAGAATCTAGCAATAGCACTCGTTGTGCGTCGGTTTGCAGTTCATCAAAATAGAAGGAATAGCCGTTTAATTCATTCTTTTTTGAATAAGTCATCGCTCTATCTGCACAATTGATCAGTTCTTCTGTGTTTTTACTATCAACTGGATAAACGCTAATACCAATACTTGTAGAAATAAAAACTTCCTGATCATTTATCATCATTGGCTGTTCAATACTACTAATAATTTGTTCAGCAAATTTTGCAGCCTCTTTCACATTTTTCACATTGGTTAATGTAATGACGAATTCATCTCCGCCATATCTTGCAATAATATCTTTATTTTTCAGTAATTTTTTTAGTCGATTTGCTACTTCTATTAAAATTGAATCTCCAACAGCATGGCCTAATGTATCATTAATTTGCTTAAATCGATCCAAATCTAAGAAATAGATCGCATGCTGCACTGAATGAGAAATAGCAGAAGTTGATTCCAAGAGATTGTCCATTCTTTCGATATAGGCAAAACGATTGGATACATCTGTTAATGAATCCGTGAGCAAACGCTTTTCTAATTCATTTTCTACTATTTTTCTTTCAGACAAATCTGTGAAAATACCACAGTAATTTGTAACCTCACCCTCATCGTTGGTTACACAAACAATTGTTAACCATTCAGGATATACGTCTCCAGTTTTACGACGATTCCATATCTCACCTTGCCAAATGCCTTCTTGTCGTATCTGCTCCCACATCTCTAAATAGAACGGCAATTCATGTACACCAGATTGTAGAACGGCTGGCGTTTTTCCAACCACATCATCACATGTATAGCCTGTCACAAATTCAAAGGCAGGATTAACCATTACTATTTTTTTGTATTCATCAGTAATCATGATACCTTCAGATACATTTTCGAAGATTTTAAGTATTAAGGTAGTCGGATATTTAGATATCAGTTTCAGTTTATCCGTACTTTCCCAATTGTTTACTCCGTTCATGTTTCCGCTCCATCCTATCTCTCTATACTCCCTCTCAGAAGGGCATTTACGTCAGGCCAACCACTATGTAATCTATTGCGCTCGGTGTAATTGTCACTGACGCTTCTCTTTCGTGCAATGAATGCGTCCAGATTTTTCGAATTTGCTCGAAAAGCGCCTCAAGTAAATCTATGACAATCGCCGAAGGCATTCTCTTGATAAACAGGTAACGATACACCTAAAACTGATAAACCATTTATAGAGGTGGTGTTATACCTGGCGTTTGCTTACAATACAAGTATGTGAGCAGTCAAGATCAATACATCACATTGATGCGATAACCGTTTTCAGATGTTGTGACTTAGAAGCGGTAGCGATACTTCTCAAACGTATAGCGCATACCAAGACTTGATTAACAAGGTTACTTTTTCCTCATGAATTCAAAATAAAAGCTCTCCACCGAATTGGAGAGCGCTTGTTATTTCGTAGATAAGCATCAAAAAATTCCATAAGCCATGTTTTGTTCCCGAGTACTCAAACAGCTTGCGCCTCGTACGATCAGGTGGTAATCATCTATCTACAGAGCAAACTCTGTCCCTCTATCCGTTCAATTCCTTCTAGAGAGTGCCCCTACCATAATTTGGGTTTCTCACTCGTGGGGTTTACCTCGTTCCACCTTGCAAGTTTCCAAGCAAGCTTCGTCACTGTGGCACTTTCAGGAAGTGTCAACCATATCCAGAGGACTTAGGTTTTCCTTCCGCCGTCAGCCTTAATAGCTGCCTTACCTTATTTTTTCAGTAAGCACGAACACTACGGTCATCTCAGAACCGTGCGAGCATGGACTTTCCTCTACGACGTCTAGCGCCGCAGCGATTACCAGAATTTCGTGATGATACGAAAGATTATACTAGAGTTTTATGTTAAATACAATATAATTGACTAAATTTATTCGTACAGCTTGCTACCAAATACATGTTTTTCTAAATTAGAAAGACGTTTTAAAATATCAAAATTCGTTGTACCAGCTGCTGCTGAAGCAACCGGTTGTCTCTTAGGTGTGCTTTCAATTTCTTCTTTTAACTGTCTATTTTCTTCACGTAGTTGGGCCACCACTTTTTCAAACGTTTCATAGTCTTGAATAATTTCATCAAGAAAAGAATCTACTTCTTCTACATTGTAGCCTTTAAAGTTCTTTTTAAATTCCTTTTCAAGGATCATTTTTGACGTTAATTTAATGTCCATTCACATCGCCCTTCCTCACACTACATACACGAATACATTATAGCATACTTCATCACATTATATCGTCTGAAAATACTAATTGTAAGGCTAAACTTGTCGTTTCACGCGCTTACCCACGAATTTATTTCTTATTTCCTAATCTGTGTAGTCTCTTTTCCCAAGAAATTTCCCATTTTTGTTTTTGTTCTGCTCTCCATTGCCCATTATTTCGAATGAGACGTATGCCTTCTTGCGTATAATAAAGGGCCAGCTCATAATCCTTCATTTGGTGCTCATAAAGTATGGCTAGCTGCTCAAGGGCATGTAACTTTGTTCTTGCTTCAACAAAATGAAGGGAGGCCACGAATGAGTCAATAGCTTCACTATAGCGTTTATTCTTCTTGTGCTGTAAAGCTAAATAATATTGAGCATGACCCGCTTCTAGCGCATCAAATTTTGATGTCACCTTTTCTAAAATCCTCACACTTTGTGTACTTTCTCTTAAATCACCATACCATTTCCCAATGTTGGTGAAAGTTTTTGCTGATTCTTCATGGTCCTGCTCGAACAATAAATACGTAGAATGACTATACAGTGTGATAAGTGATAGTAAATCCCACTCATTATGATGCAAAACCTTTATAAGAGCATCTGGAATGCCACTTTTTACTGCATCCAAATAAATAATAGGTGCGAGATGGCCTGGAATATCCCCTTTACGCGAAAAACCAAGCTTTTCTTCCTCGACAGATTTTAATTTTAAGCGCTCCATATCATTTTTCCATAAACGCTTCGAACTATGCAACAAATCGATCTGTCGCTGAGAGCGTAATTTTGGTAAGGTTTTTTGATGCAATGTCCATCGTGTTTCAAGCTGTGGCCAATCAAAGCTTTTCCCATTATAGGTAATCACAGTAGCTGACTTTTGCCAAAGCTTGGATTCAAATAAGAAGGCTGCTTCATGTGCAGGATCTGCCATAATATATTGTGTGAGGATAAAGGATTCTTCAGCTACCTCTAAAAATCCAAGCAAAAAAATATGGGTCCCAACACCCTTTAAACCTGTTGTTTCCGTGTCAAAAAATAAGACGGACTCTTCCATATCTAGCGCATAAGGATGATCAAACTCAGCATCTTGCCATTTTTTCAGGGCTTCAAAGAATGATTGCAGTTGATAATGTCCATGCTGATAGCTAAACGGATAGCTTACTTGACGCTTAAATACGATGCCGAAATCATTTTCAACAACGGTTAGTCCCGCCTGTTTCCATTGCTCTGTATAGCTTGGCCTAGCAGGCTTTTGGAACGCTGGTTCTTCAACTTTTTTGGCGGACATCGGTTTTTTTCCCAGCATTTTTTTCATTTGTAATATTTTATTTTCGTAAGACATGAATTTCACTCATTTTCTGCTTATTGTATAAGACATCTCTCTTGCAAGAGTAACATGATTGTTAACCTCATTCAAAATATTCTTCGATGAAAATCGATTTACCATGAATACAAACAAGAGGGTGAAAGAACATATTGGCGTTCCTCACCCTCTGTTTACTATGCCATTAATTGTTGCAGTAATTTAGCTACCTTTCCTTTTGATTGAAGCAATGATTCTTGTGCCCCAATACAGGAAGGACAGCCCGATTCACATGCACAATTTGTAACATGTTCATATGTTTTCATGATTAGCTCTTCCCATAGTTCATATACCTTTTCACTTAAGCCGATGCCACCAGGATACTTATCATAGACAAAAAACGTTGGCCGCTCATTATGTGTGGCCTTCACCTGTGGTACAACGGCTACATCGCTACTATCACATTGAATAAACAAAGGAATGAAGGCATTCATCGCGTAGGCTACCCCAGTCATAGCATCTGTTAGCTCTTCCTCTGTCCATTTATCTGGTGCTGTAAACGATAGCCACGAAGCACTGGTATGCATTTCATCTGGTGGTAAATGTATAGGTCCTGAGCCAATATTGTCATGTGTGCCGAAGCGTATTTTCTTGAAAATCGTTGCTTGTGCAACTAAGCCAACATCGCCAAAGCAGATTGTACCACCTGCATATGAACGGTTACGATCTTCCTCTAAAACTTTCATTTCAACTGCTAGATTGGCATCTGTATAGTAATCAACATCTACTTCACGTACGTAGGCTTTCTTTTCTTCCCAGTCAAGCTTCTCTACTTGGAATTGAATGCCTTGGTGCAAGTAAATGGCTTCTTCATGCAAGAGTGTCATGGCACTATGACGATCCATTTCACCAATAACCTTTGTCTGTGCAGGAATGGTAAGATCAATAATGACTACATTTTCTTGTGACGCTGAACGTAAGCTAATATCATGCGCCGGGAAACGATCACTCATCCAATGCCATTTATCACTCGTCTTAAAAACTACCCCTTCTTCTGCTAAATACTCCAGCAATTCTTGTATGTCATATTCTCCATACGTATCGCCTGTTGAAAAAGGTAGCTCGAAGGCAGCACATTTCAAATGATCCATTAAAATCAGCATATTTTCTGGATAAATACGTGCTTCCTCTGGTGTACTGCCTAGTAAAAATAGTGGATGATTGACTACATACTGGTCCAATGCGGAAGATTGCGCAACATAAATAATCAATGCCTCATCCTGACGTCTCCCTGCACGTCCTGCTTGCTGCCAAGCACTCGCAATATTTCCTGGGTAACCTGTCATAATACATGCTTGTAATTGACCAATATCGACACCTAATTCTAATGCATTGGTGCTAACTACTGTTTGGATTGTTCCATCACGTAAGCCTTTTTCTATGACACGTCGTTCAGATGGCAGATACCCACCTCGATAGCCACGTACAGATTCATCGAGCAGCTTATTACGTGTAAGTTCCTTTAAATAGGTTACAATCATTTCTACTCGTACCCTACTTTTGGCAAAAATAATGGATTGAATGCCAGCCGTGTACAACCTCTTAGCTAAATCACTTACCTCTAATACAGCACTTCTACGCACGCCAAATGTTTTATGAATAATCGGCGGATTGTAAAAAAGAAAGGTTTTCTTACCAACTGGAGCACCCGAATCAGCAATGAGCATGTGTGATTCATTCGTTAGCAGCTCAGCAAGCTCTTTAGGATTTTTTATGGTAGCCGATGTACAAATAAACACTGGTTTACTCCCATAAAATTCACAAATTCTTTTTAATCTCCGAATAACATGCGCCACATGGGAACCAAACACACCTTTGTATGTATGCAATTCATCAATCACAATATATTGTAGATTCTCAAAAAGTGAAACCCATTTTGTATGATGCGGCAAAATCCCCGAATGAAGCATATCAGGATTCGTCATCACGATATGCCCTGCCTTACGAACCTTTTGGCGAATGCCTGGAGCCGTATCTCCATCATAGGTATAGCTTAAAATCTCCTCACCGCTTTGCTCAATGAGCTCATTCAAATCATTTTTCTGGTCCTGTGCCAGTGCCTTTGTTGGAAATAAATAAATGGCACGTGCATTTTTATCCTCCATTATTTTTTGTAGCACTGGCAGATGATAGCAATAGGATTTACCTGAAGCAGTTGGCGTAACCGCTGTAAAAGATGTACCACTCTGTGCCAAATCAAATGCCTCTCGCTGATGTGTATAAAGCTGATCAATCCCTCTTGTCTGTAAGGCTTTCACTAAAGAAGGATGTAAATTCCTAGGAAATGGTGCATAGTTCGCTGGACGCCCTTCTAATGTTTGCCAGTGCAGGATACGCTCTTTAAGTTCTTCATCATATCTCCACTCATGTAAAAGCTCGCTAATCGTTCGTTTCTTCGATAGCATCCTTTTCTCCCTCCTTAACTAATCGTTCAAATATTTTCAAAGTATAGGAAGTAGAATGTATGGCATCTAAAAAACGTTTTTTACTTGTTTCTTTATAAAAAGATTGCACAACAAATTGCTCCATCGATTCAACGACTGAAGCAATTTGTTGCGTATGCATATATTTTGGTCGATTTTTTTGAATCCATTTATTGGCTTCTTGCTGCCATACCTTTAAAAGTTGATGAATTTCATCTGCATGTGGCTTTACCTCTTGAAAAAAATCAGGTGTTCCATCTTCCTCACGCATTTGCCAAAAACGTGAAACGCACTGATCACATTCATCTATTAATTTGGATGTTTGCTGGATAACTAACAATTTTGCACCTCATCTCTCAACAATTATACATAGCAAATATATTTCGTAGTGACGGCATATACATGCTGAGTATGTTTTGTTCAGCTCGTCAGCTATGGAAATATCACTGTTTATGACACCTATTTACCACACCTTTATGGAAAATAATGTATCAATTTTCATGCTATTGCGTTAGTTCAATTGCTTATAAGATAAGTGTACCAAAGTCTATGATTTTTCACTACTAATAGGCGAACAAGCATTCTTTACTTGCCAGTTCTTTTCTGCTAAGCTTACTTTCTGGCTAACCGCTTTAAGTTGCATAAAAAAATGCAAACTGTGAGCATTGTTTTCCAATGACACTCTCGTGAAAAGTAATTGATTGACCAGATCTAACTGCGCAACTAATTGTTCTAACTTGTTCAAAATAACGCCTCCTTTGCTTTACTTTAGTATTCCTCGTATGTATAGAATTACCTTCAGGCGTGACAAAATAAGCGTAAGTTAGCTGAAAGAAGAAGATTTTCGATAAAATTTTAATAGTGAACCTCTGACCAAAAAAATCGTCATGAATGAAAGGTTGCTGTGTGAGTATATTTTCATCCCAATGACCTATTTAAATTTATCAGTTATTTTGACGATTCTAGTAATAATAAAGCTGGCGATTTTTCGACGCACATTATTCATACGTACCATTTGTTTTCTACTATTCTAGTAACAATTTCATGAATGATGGAGGTAGAGAACAGCTATTAAAACATGGTAAACTAGTGGATAGAAAAGCAGTAAGGTAAAGGGTGAGTTTAATGACAATTCGTTATCCAAACGGGAAATTGTATACCCCAAATGCTTCTGTACAGAAAACAGAAAAAAAGAGCAAAAGCAAAGATTTATCTTTTAGTAATCGCGGGAAGACGCTAGAAGATGAAATTAATGAAGCAAACGACTATTATATAAAAAGGCGACTTGCTATCATTCATAAGAAACCTGTTCCTGTGCAAATCGTCAAAGTAGAGTACCCTTCACGAAGTGCTGCTGTCATTCGTGAAGCTTATTTTCGAACACCCTCTACAACCGACTACAATGGTGTTTGGAATGGGCATTATATAGATTTTGATGCAAAGGAAACGGCTTCCAAAACAAGTTTCCCCTTAAAAAATATTCATGAGCATCAAATGACACATATGCAGCAAGTGACGGAACAAAATGGTGTGGCTTTTATTATCGTTCGTTTTTCTGCTTTTGAGCGATATTTTATTGTGCCATACAAAGTTTTACAAAAGGCCTGGCAAGCAATGGAAAATGGCAATCGTAAATCGATACCCTTTTCGATCATCGAAGAAGAGGCATATGAAATTCCCACGAGCTATTATCCGCGTATCGATTATTTACCTATCATCCAACAATTGATTGATGCAAAATGCTACGGGTCTGAAAGTGAGGAGAAATAAGAATGACTGAACGTCGTCGAACACGTGGAGAGCATCAAAAAGCTCTCGCTGAAAAAAATAAAAAGAAAAAAACGAAACCAGCCTCATCCGCTAAGACATGGTTTAAACGCATTTTCTTAACTGTCTTAGCCATCGGTGTAGCAGGCTTAATTGGAGGAGGTGCATTATTTGCCTTCTATGCAAGCACGGCTCCAGAGCTCGATGAAGAATTACTAAAAGATCCTGTTTCTTCAGAGTTCTACGATAAAAACGGTGAATTATTTGCAACAATCGGTGCTGAAAACCGTAAATATATAAAATATGAAGATATACCTGAAGATATGATCAATGCTATTCTGGCTACTGAAGATGTACGCTTTTTTGAGCATCATGGTATGGATTTTTATCGTCTAGGCGGTGCAATCCTTGCAAACTTCCGTGATGGCTTTGGTGCGCAAGGTGCATCAACTTTAACACAGCAAGTAGTCAAAAACTCATTTTTACAAAACGAGAAGAAATTAAAGCGTAAAGCACAGGAAGCATGGCTTGCCTTCCAATTAGAGCGTAAGTATACGAAAGAAGAAATTTTTGAAATGTACTTCAACAAAATGCTTATGTCAGGTCGTATCTATGGCTTCGGCACAGCCGCACAATATTTCTATGGTAAAGAATTAAAAGATTTAACATTAGATGAAGAAGCACTATTAGCAGGGTTAGTGCAACGACCAAATGCGTATAATCCATTAAAAAACCCTGAGCTTGCAAAAAAACGACGTAATACCGTTTTAGGATTAATGTATCAACACGGAAAAATTTCTAAAGCCGAAATGGAAGAAGCCAAAAAAGCAGAAGTTCAATCAGGTTTAGCGGATGATGCAACACGTCAATCATTTGCAGGTTCCAAATATGATGCCTTCCTGGATATTGTTATTAATGAATTAGAAAATAATGGTGACGGTTCGGCAATGGCAGAAGGAATCAAAGTCTATACGACGCTTGATCCAAATGCTCAACAAGTTGTAGAAAATGTGATGAATGATGATAGTAATTTCCCAACTGAAGATATTCAGTCAGGTGTGGCGGTCGTTGATACAAAAACAGGTGCCATTCAAGCCGTTGGTGGCGGTCGTAAATATGGTGCAGAACGTGGCTGGAATTATGCCGAGGACTTAACAAATAATCAACCAGGTTCCACAATGAAACCGTTAGTCGACTATGGGCCAGCAATTGAATATTTAAAATGGTCTACAGGTCAAACACTTGTCGACGAACCAATGAACTATACAGGTACAAAGCAAACAATCACAAACTGGGATGGCAGATATATGGGTGCCATGACTGCACGTAAAGCATTATATGCTTCACGGAACGTTCCAGCTGTCAAAGCATTACAGGAGGTTGGCACAGAAAAAGCCAAGGAATTTGTTGGACGTTTAGGAATTGAAACAGAAAATCTCTATGAGTCCGATGCAATTGGCGGTGGTGCTATTACTATCTCTCCTATTCAAATGGCAGCTTCCTATGCTGCTTTCGGTAATAACGGGGTCTATACAGATCCACATTCGATTACAAAAATTGTCTATCGAGATGGTAAAACGTCTAAAAACTATACACCTGAGTCTAAAGTGGCTATGAATGATTATACGGCTTACATGGTAACAGACATGCTACGTGATGTAGTCGGCAATAAGCCTGATGCCTCAGGAACTGCAGCCAATGTGCCTGGCTTGGATATCGCAGGTAAAACAGGTACAACTAACTATTCAGCAGAAGACTTTAACAAATATAATTTACCGAATACAAGTGTGCCAGATTCATGGTTTGCTGGTTACACAACTAACTATTCCATCGCTATATGGAGTGGCTATGAAAAACACTTTGATCCAATTACAACGTGGGAAGAACGTCGATTACCACAAAACTTATTTAAGACGATTATGCAAGAAATTTCAGCGAATGTTGAGACAGCTAGCTTCAAAAAGCCAAGTACTGTTGTAGAAGCAACGGTGGAAGTAGGCTCTAAACCTTTAAGATTGGCAAGTGACTATACACCTAGCGAACTACGTCAAACAGAGTTATTCGTTCGCGGGACTGAACCAACAGAGGTTTCTGAGGTCTATGAGGCGCCAGAGCTATCTACACCTTATAATGTTTCAGCAAACTTAGATTTAGGAGCACAGTCGATCAATATTTCTTGGGAACATGATGCCATCCTAAATCCAGAAACCGATGAACCATTACCAACTTCATTTGAAGTTTCTGCCACACGTGAAGGTGGAGAAACGGTTGTCCTTGGCACAGCAGACACCAAAGGCCTAACTGTTGCTAACACACTTGAAGATGGTAACTATACAATCTCTGTCGTAGCCATTGTAGATGGCACACGCAGTGAGCCTGGGACAACTACATTCCAGATCACAAGTACCCCTGAGGAAGATTTGGAAACGGAAGATCCAGATGAACCAGATATTGATTTACCGATTGATCCTGGTCAAGAGGATAATGATCAAGGTAATAACAATAATGGTAATGGCGACAACGGTAATAACAACAATAATAATGGTAATAACGGGCATGGAAATAACGGCAATGGTGGAAACAATGGCAATAATGATGGAAATCAGCAGCCAACACCTCCTACCGAGCCTACCAACCCAAATGAAGAAGACCAAAGCTCAGAATAAAGAAAAAAACCGAGAAGCAGTTCATTCACTGCTTCTCGGTTTTTTTATTGATGAAGGGCTTTGAGGAGGCTATCCGTCAGTTTTGACGGTCTATCCTTCACTCTACAAGGTCTATTCGCCACTTTTCGCGTTCTATCCTTCCCTTTACATGTCCTATCCACTTTTTATACTCTATCCATCCACTCTAACTTTTACTAGCTTGAATCCGCAGTCGTGCTGTGCGCTTTTTCGTTTCTTTAAATAGCTCATCTAGTTGACGATAGCATGCATATTGACCTGGCTTAGCTTTAATAAAGGCTAATCGCTCAACCCCATTAATCGGTAGCACTTCATCGCCTGCAGCTTGCACAAGTTGTTCAAATAGCTCGATGGCATCTTCCATTAGCCCTTTTACCAGTCCATTTCTTGCATCATGTGCTGTATGGATAGCGGCTTGTAGTGAAGTCCATTGGGCAAACCATGCATCTACTTTTTCTTTTGCAATGGCTTCACTATTCATGCTTCCTTCACCATGCCTTTCTTTAAACGCTTTTGCCCTTCACGACAATCGTCGAGTAAAGGGCAAGTACCACATCCAGGATTTTGTGCCTTACAATGATAACGTCCAAAGAAAATTAATTGGTGATGCGTTTTTGACCATTTGTCCATTGGCGTTTTCTTCATAATCGTTTCTTCCACTTCAAGCACCGAATCTTTCCATCGACAGAGCCCTAGGCGTTTGGATACTCGCTCCACATGGGTATCCACTGCAAGTGCTGGAATATCGAAGGCTACTGAAAGCACAACATTGGCCGTTTTTCGACCTACACCTGGTAATGTCACCAATGCTTCACGTGTTGCAGGGATTTCGCCACCGTACTCATCTAGTAAACGTTGACATAGAGCCTGAATGTTCTTCGCCTTATTGCGATAAAGGCCAATAGAGCGAATATCCTGTTGCAATTCCTCTATAGAAACAGCTAAATAATCTTCTGGTGTTTTATATTTTTGAAATAAGGTTTTCGTTACTTTATTGACTAGTACATCTGTACATTGTGCAGATAATAATGTGGCAATCGTTAGCTCAAAAGCATTGTCATGGACGAGCTCACAATGTGCGTCGGGAAACATTCGATCCATTTCTTCTAGACAATGCTCCCACTGTTTTTTCGTTAACAAACTGGATGCCCCCTATTCTCTTTCTTCCAACCAATTATAAAAAGGAACTCTACCCGTTGATTGCGTTTCTTGTTGAACTGTTCGAGCTGGTGCTCTGTTAAATGTCTGTTTCTCACGGAACTGTTCACTTTGCTTTTGTGCGGCTTGAGGTGTCGTAATATTTTTCTTTTTCCATTCTAATAAAATGCGATCAATATAGCGAATACTCAATTTCCCAGCAAAGACAGCCTCCTTTAGCGCCTCTTTGATGAGTGCGGGACTATGCTTGTCCTCATCAAGCCAGCATCCAATTTTTTCAAGTTCTAAAGGAGATAAAAGACGCCCCATTTCCTCTTCAAAAAGACGGAATATCTCCCCTTCTTCTTGCTGAAGTGTCACTGCCGTTTGTTGCTGCTCTTTCATATCAATCATCTGTAAAATGCGCTCCCATAGCGGGTATACGGAATACTTTTCATATAGCTTGCCACCCGCGTCGACATCTCGTGTAATTTCAAGAAAACCCTTCTGCATTAATCGCTGTAAACGGGATGTGATGTCATTATCAGACATTGTGAGACGATTTTTTAAATCATTAGGTGTTGGGAAGTCATTCTCCTCCATATGAAAGGCCAATAAGTGCATGACAATCAGTGCTTCTTCATCCTCCATGTTTAACTCCTTATAAAACTGAAAAAAAAGCTGTGGAATGGGAATCATTCTCTGCTCAGTCCATGTACGGAGTCGATGATTATTTACGTTCATTATTCTCCAGACTCCTTCTTTAAGTAAGTAGAAAAGCCGCGTAGATAGTTCACTACGCGACTTTTAAATTGATTAGCTTATGGATATAAGCGGTTTAGTAAACGTGGGAATGGAATTGTTTCACGGATATGCTCTGTGCCTGAAATCCATGCTACAGTTCGCTCTAACCCTAGACCAAAACCTGAATGTGGGACAGAGCCATGTTTGCGAAGCTCCAAATACCAAGCATAGGCATCTAATGATAGGTTATGCTCTTCCAGACGTGATTTTAATAAATCGTAGTCATGGATTCGCTCTGAACCACCAATAATTTCTCCGTAACCCTCTGGTGCAATTAAATCTGCACATAATACAACATCATCACGATCTGGGTGTGGTTGCATATAGAACGGTTTAATACCTACTGGGTAACAAGTAATAAATACTGGTTTGTCAAATGAATTCGCAATCGCTGTTTCATGAGGCGCACCAAAATCATCGCCCCACTCAATATCGTCGAAGCCTTGTTCGTGTAAAAGCTTAATCGCATCATCATAAGAAATTCGAGGGAATGGCGCTTTAATGTTTTCAAGTGTTGATGTATCACGGCCAAGTCGCTCTAGATCTAATTTGCAGTTTTCAAGTACAGATTGTACGATGTGCGCTACATATTGCTCTTGTACTTCTAAATTTTCTTCAAATTCTACGAATGCCATTTCAGGCTCAATCATCCAAAACTCGATTAAATGACGACGAGTCTTAGATTTTTCAGCACGGAAAGTTGGACCGAATGAGAAGACTTTTCCTAAAGCCATCGCAGCAGCTTCCATGTAAAGCTGACCAGATTGAGATAGATAAGCATCTTCATCAAAATATTTTGTATGGAACAGCTCTGAAGTACCTTCAGGCGCAGAACCTGTTAAAATTGGTGGGTCCATTTTTGTAAAACCGTTGTTATTAAAAAATTCGTATGTAGCGCGAATAATTTCATTACGAATTTTCATAATGGCATGTTGTTTACGAGAGCGCAGCCATAAATGACGGTTATCCATTAAAAATTCTGGACCATGTTCTTTTGGTGTGATTGGGAAATCTGTTGCTGCATGTAGTACCTCGATACCAGTTATAGCAAGCTCACAGCCAAAGCTTGAACGTTCGTCAGCTTTCACCTCACCAATCACATACATAGAAGTTTCTTGCGTCATCCCTTTTGCCGTAGCAAAAATTTCTTCGCCTACTTCTTCTTTCACTACAACGCCCTGTACAAAGCCAGAGCCATCACGTAGCTGTAGGAACGCGATTTTTCCACTTGAACGTTTATTGGCTAACCAAGCGCCAATTTTGACTGTTTCACCGATATGCTGTGGCATATCTTTAATCATAATTTTTTTCATAGAAATCCTCCAAAGTTGACTAGAAGGATTAGTCTTGCCATTTTGATTTTACGAATGTATCAATACGACGGACTGCCTCTTCTAATAAGTCTAAAGATGTAGCATAAGATAATCGCATAGTAGTTGGTGTACCGAAGCCAGAGCCTGGAATCACTGCTACGTTTGCTTCTGTTAAAATATCCGCAGCAAATGCATCTACTGAATCATAGCCAGTGTGAGCCATAGCTTCTGCTACGTCTGGTAATAGGTAGAATGCACCCTGTGGCTTTAATACATGGAAGCCAGGAATAGCACTTAACTGTGGGTAAATTTTTTCAAGACGAGATTCAAATGCCTGACGCATTTCCTCTACCGCATCCTGAGAGCCATTATACGCCTCCACAGTTGCATATTGTGCTGTTGTTGTCGCATTAGATGTTGAGTGTGATGCAAGGTCAGTCATTGCTTTAATAATGTCTGTGTCACCTGCAGCATATCCAATACGCCAGCCTGTCATAGAGTGAGATTTTGCCACACCATTTACAACGATTGTACGTGCTTTCACTGCATCAGAAAGTTGTGCAATTGAAAAATGCTCAATACCATTGTATACAAGCTTCTCATAAATTTCATCTGACACGATTAAAATATCTTTTTCTTCTGCAACAGCAGCAAGTTCTGCAAGCTCTTCACGAGAATAAATCATGCCTGATGGGTTACTAGGAGAATTAATAATCACTGCTTTTGTCTTGTCTGTCACAGCTGCTCTCAGTTGATCCGCTGTAATTTTATAGCTTTGTTCACGTGTACCTTCAACATAAACTGGTACGCCGCCAGCTAATTTCACTTGTTCTGGATAAGACACCCAATAAGGAATTGGAATAATAACCTCGTCGCCTTCATTTAAAATCACTTGGAATAGCGTGTATAAAATATGCTTTGCCCCTACACCAACAATGATTTCATTTGGCTGATAGGTAAGGTTATTGTCGCGTTGAAGCTTATCAATAATGGCTTTTTTCAGAACTGGAAGTCCGCCAGCAGGTGTATATTTTGTATACCCTTTCTCCATTGAATCAATGGCAGCATTTAAAATATTTTGAGGTGTATTAAAGTCTGGTTCACCAGCTCCAAGACCAATCACATCAATACCTTGCTCTTTCAATGCTTTTGCTTTTGCAGTAATCGCTAATGTTGAAGATGGTGTTAAAGTTTTTACACGTGTTGCTAATAAATTTTTCATTCGGGATCTACTCCTCTTATAAATTCGTAATGCGCTTCCACCAGTCGCCATCCTTAAACAGAATATAGACATAGTTGAGCTGGTCGTGGTCGTTCAGATATGTAATTTCCCAAACTGCGCCAGGCTCCTCATAGCCTAATTTCATGTGGAGGACTTTTTGTACATTTCCTTCATTTTTAAAAACCGATAATGCTTGCTTTTCCGTAATACCATCTTCTAATATCACTTCCTGAATGGAATCCTCGTCTAGATTCGTCGGAACAAAGACAGCTTTTTTATCACCGTATTCGTCTACCCCGAACACAGTAACATACGAATGTTTGCCATTATATGTGTAGGACTCCGATACAATTGCGAGGGCTTTGGCATCGAGTGCCAACTGTTCAGCCTGCTCTTCAATTGAACGGAACGGAGCCTCGGCTTTCCAGAGTACTAAAATACTAATGACAAGTGACAACGAAACAATAAAGACAGAAATGAAAATTAACCAGTTTTTCATCTATTCACCTTATGTTTCACATCGAGCTGTTTTGGCATAACACATAGCTGATGCATGTGTGTGTCTATAACTGTGTAACCATTCATTTTGCTTTCCATTTTGTCAACCTGCTTTCTTTCCTCATACCACAACATTATACAACAATTTTGTGCTGTCGTGTTTCTTAATTTCATATATTGTACGTTGCTAGAACAACGTTTTCAAACAATGACTACAGTAAATTTCATTTCACCTCTTAGAAGCCTCGTTTTGGGCATAAAAAACATGGTCCTATCATAAGAAAAATTCCTATTTAACTATGTAAATAGGAACCTGTCATTATGATAATTCGTATAGCACACAGCTAGCACGGCCATTCGCCTTTGCTTGGTATAAACAGCTATCCGCTTGCTCAAATAGCTCCTTGTATTGATAGTTTTTCTGATTATTCACACAAGCACCCATACTGACCCTTAAGGGATAACTTTGCTGTTCCTGTTCGAGCTTTAGTGAGAGCAAATAGACATGTGTGTTATGGACCAATGTTTTGATATAGTCCTTCTGAGAATGCCTAAAACAAAGGATGAATTCATCTCCGCCATAACGAATAATTTCCACATCTTCATCCTGTAAAAAATCCTTCAAGCTGTTAGCTAAAAGCTGTAAAATCATATCTCCAAATAAATGACCATGCGTGTCGTTAAATAGTTTAAAATAATCGACATCCAAAACCGTAATACATACATAGGATTGCGTTATTTCGGCTGCATTGAGCCATTCCTGTAGCTCACAGTCTAAAAAATGTCGATTTAAAACGCCTGTTAATGGATCATAATGTGCTTTTTTCTCAAGCTTTTCCTTTTGACGCTTAAATTCTAAGTTCATTACTTGTTGTAATAAATTTGCAACACTCATTTTTTCCGAGAGATCAATATATTCACGCTGTACATCAAAAATTTCATCTCGCCAATCCAATTGATACAATACATTTAACAGTAAGCGCATCACTTTTTTTGTAATTGGCTTATCTCCATAAGATCGGGCAAGATCTATGGCTTGTTTATAATAAAATACAGCTTCTTCAAGCTTTTGCTGTTTTTCAAATAAAAAACCGTAGCCAAACAATGCCGCTACTTTTTCTCGTTTATGATGATGAATAATAGTAGAGGATAACGTACTGTCCAGCAATGCCTTCCCCTTTTTAAAATCCCCTTCTAAAATATACACATCTGCTAAATTATTATTAATACGAATATCATGTAATTTTGCTAGATCAGGCATTGTTCTAGCAAGAGATTTATTATATTCTCTAGCTAATAGCCCTGCTTGAAGTGCTTCCTTTGTACAGCCCTTCTCTACCTCTAAATAG
This sequence comes from Lysinibacillus sp. LK3, assembly GCF_001043675.1. Lineage (NCBI taxonomy): Bacteria > Bacillati > Bacillota > Bacilli > Caryophanales > Bacillaceae > Lysinibacillus > Lysinibacillus sp. LK3. Next base: position 228,055 of record NZ_LDUJ01000001.1, on the reverse strand, counting down.
CACAGATTATTATGACAGCGAACAAGCATGACAGGATCTTGAAGCTCCTGTGCATAGGCGATAGATTTTTTCGTCATCTCCACCGTTTTTTCACGGATGCCAACTAAATCATAGATTAATGACATTACTAAATGATAATGCATTAAATCTTTTGTCGTACCATAATTTTGACAAATGGCCTCATAATCATGAATAAGATTAACCATGCTTAATGTGTCACCTAAAGAATGATGAACTAATATTTTTTGATAGTACAAATCCATGACATATGGATAGTTATTGCTCTCTAATGCGACTAAAAGACCTTGATCAGCAAGCTTTAGTGCTTTCGTTAAATACCCCTTTGTGCGCATCTCCATTATCGTTTTATTTAATTCTTCTAATGTTAATTCCACCGTCTCACCACTTCTCCATACCCCATATCATCCAGTTTACTTTGTGCTTTCTCAATTATAAGACATATGTATTCACTTAGTCCGCCTTTTTCGTATGATACCAACTATTACCTACAACGCAAAAATCTTTTGTGATGATTGTTTTAAAATCTTACATCTGTTTGCTTGAAAGTGAATCATCTTATCCCATCATAATATGTAGGTAATTTTTTTATGTCTTTACACATTTTTCTCCATTTTTGTCCTCGTTACCTGTTGTTTTTACCCATATGATGAGTTAATTAGCTTTTTTAGTATCGAAAAGGGACGTGATGTTGTGAGTATGCAAATTAACCCTTCTGATCCAGCAACGATTCCAAAATTTGTAGATGAACTTCCAAAACCAATGATTGCTAAACCAAAATACAGCAGAGGGCAACAGAAGAATGATTATTACGAATTGGTCATGATGGAGGGCCAGCATCGTTTTCATAAGCATTTTCCAAACTCATTAATTTGGGGCTACAATGGGCTTTACCCAGGGCCAACCATAGAAGCTTCTAAAGATAAAACTATCTATGTGAAATACAAAAACCAGCTGCCCTTACAGCACTTTTTACCAGTAGATTTTACGCTTCATGCTGCAAACGATTCACAAGAAGTAAGAACAGTTACTCACTTACATGGTGCCAATGTGGATTGGCAGAGTGATGGCCATCCTGAAGCATGGTACACAAGAGACTATCGGCATACTGGTCCAAAGTTTAATAAGGAAATACATGAATATACGAATCATCAACCTGGCACTACCATGTGGTATCATGACCATGCCATGGCTTTAACACGTTTAAATGTATATGCAGGATTAGCAGGCTTTTATTTACTGAGGGATGCCCTTGAGGAACGCTCTAATTTACCATGTGGAGACTATGAATATCCGATTTTAATTCAAGATAAAACGTTTAATGAGGATGGCTCATTGTTTTATCCTGACGAACCACCCTTTCCCGTGCCTGTTCATCCCTCTATCACACCAGGCTTTGTTGGCAATACGATAGTGGTTAACGGAAAACTATGGCCTTTTTTAGATGTTGAGCCACGTAAATATAGATTTCGTTTACTAAATGGCTCTAATCGACGAGGCTATGTCATCAGTCTTTCCAATGATCAACCAATGTTTCAAATTGGTACAGATGGCGGTTTCTTATCAGCACCACAACTTATCCAATCTGTCGAGTTGCTGCCAGCTGAACGCACGGATGTCATTATCGATTTTTCAAGCTGTGCTGGACAGGAGATTACCTTACTTAATACTGATACCGATTTCAGTGATGAACACACAAACGTGATTATGCAGTTTCGAGTAACTTTACCTTTGAAATGTGAAGATACAAGTGAGATTCCAGAAAGACTTGCCGTTTCTATGGATCTACATCCACACCATGCACATATTGAAAGACAACTACCATTGACGGCGACTACCGATGAGTTTGGTCGACCTATGTTGCTGTTAAATGATCGAATGTACCATGATCCAGCAACGGAAAAACCTTCTTTAGATAGTGTGGAAATCTGGAACTTTATTAATGCTACACCCTTTATCCATCCTATTCACCTGCACCTCATTCAATTTAAAATTCTGGAACGAAGGCCGTTTGATTTAGAAATCTATCAAAATGAAGGCATCGTACAATTTACAGGGCCGCCTGAAGAACCAAGAGACTATGAGCGAGGTTGGAAGGACACGGTGAAGGCTGACGCTGGAAAGGTGACAAAAATTATTATGCATTGGAAAGATCATGTCGGGAATTATATGTGGCATTGTCATTTCCTTGAGCATGAGGATCATGATATGATGCGACCCATTCTCGTTATGAAAGACGTCCATGCTGTTCAGCAGCCTCATGCAGCAGTAGAACATCCTGTAACACATCAAGAATCAACAGCTCCCACAAATCCTACAAATCCTACAAGTACTACCCATCATAGTGAATCTTCAGCTCCACTATTAAATGAGGTAGAACATTCACAACTTGAGGAAGAAAAGGTAGTCTCACCTCAAGAAGAAGAATCCATTACTATTCATATAGGAGATAATACACAACATATGCCAACGCTACTGTTTCCAACCCTTCCTACCAATACTCCTACCAGCAGGCATAGGCCTCCTCAAAGAACCCGAAGATTTTAGCTAAGTACGCTTTACAAAGAAAACTACCCATGAAAAGGTGGTTTTCTTTGTTCCAGCAATTTATTTGACCTCCAATCGCCATATTCTTCTCGTTACGAAAGCTAATAATAATACACACACAGAGATTATAAAGACTGGTATATAGATGTTGGCTTGAAAGAACTCAAATAGCAACCCATACCCCATCTGCCCAAGTGGTGCCATACACTGTGATACTGCCATCATAATTGCCATGACTTTCCCTAATTGTTCATTTGGTGTTTCTTTTTGGACAAGGGTCATTACGTAAATGGAGATAATCGTCATCATCATCGCAATGATAAGAGCACAACCAATAAATAAGCTATACGATGGATAATAGCCAATTTGAAGGGCGCGAGGTAGCACAGACATAGCCATGGGAATTACCAAAAAGGCTGACATCAATACCCAAATATAGAGGGTGTGAATACGCAGCTTTTTTGCAAAGTACCCCATCGTTAACGCGCCTAAAATCGTCGCAAAATCAATAATCCCCATTCCTATTCCATACAATGTATCACTACTTTTCATCGTGACACGAAGAATAATAGGCACACCAACGATAAAAAGTGGAGTCAATAGTAAATTCAATAAAGCAGCAAGTAGCGTACATTTTAAAATAAAAGTTTGCTTCACCACATAAGTAAAACCTTCTTTCATGTCTTTGATTAAGGTCGGCATCAAATGACCATCATAGCTACGTTTCACAAATGGGATTGTCATAAACATTTCTACAATAGCCGTAAAGAAAAATAATAAACCACTTACTATGACGAGAAGTTTGAGGCCAAGCATTCCATATAGTATCCCCCCTAGCACAGGTGCTGTCACTCCTGCTAATGCCTGGACCCCATTGACGATCCCATTAGCCTGCTCAAGCTTTTGTTCGCTAACTAATAGCGGAATACTAGCCATTACAGCTGGCGTGTACATGGCACTAATGAATGAAAGAAGCACCATAACCAACCCAATCCATAGCACAGAATGATTGTCTGTTAGTAATACAATAAAAAAAATCAATACAATGCCACTACTGATAAAATCAAATAGGACCATTAAATTTCGCCGATTAAAACGATCTGCTATAGCGCCACCAAATGGTGTAAGTAAAACAGGAAGGCTTGAAATAGCGAAAAGCACAGCAAAAAGATCTGCCCGTCCTGTTATATCTAAAACAAAAAGTGAAAGAGCAAATCTTAAAAGCGCAGAGCCTAAAATAGAAATAATCTGCCCAGCTACCATAATGATAAAATCTTTCGAAAAGCCTTTTTCTTTGACTAGCATTCCCATATAAAAAACACCCCTTATTATTTTTAGACCGACAGTCGGTCATTTAATATGTTAAAAAATTGTAGGCACAAGCTTCTAGGACTTGCCCTACAATTTAGACTGACTGTCGGTTTATAAATAGTATATGTGAACTCCCCAAAAAAAGGAACATATTTTTATATCTTCCTTTTTGTTAACCCTATTTACTTTTAAAGTAATGTTTAATTTGCTCAATCATAGCAGTAGTTGCCTGACTAACATAGCGATCTACGCGGAAAATAATGGATAGGCTTCGGCTTGGAGCACCATTTGAAATTCGTATACTACACAAACTAGGATCATTCATTTGTTGGAGCAAAGGATAGGGTTGCACCGTTACACCAATATTGGCTCGAACGAGATTCATAATGGACGTGACAGAGCTTGTTTCAAGAATAGAATGAATGTGAAAACCATGCTTTTTTACAGCCTCTTCTACTATCTCTCTACCAAGAAAACCTTCTGGATACATCACCATAGGAAGTCCTTCTAATTCAGCAATTGGGATCACTGTTTGCTGTGCCAATGGATGCTCCTTTGAAACGGTCAGTACATATTCCTCTCTACATAAAGGAATAATGACCAATCGATCATCTGATTCTACATTCGTCCCAATACCGATATCCACTTCATTTTCGAGAACCTGCCGCATAATATCGATGGAAGCAAGTATCTTTAATTTTACCTTTGGAAATTTTTGATGGAAATCAATAACAAGCTGTGTAATCCGATAATCAAGATCAGATGGCATGATGCCAATACTTATTTGTCCCCCTTGTAGCCCCTGTAAATCTTTAATCGAATCTTTGACATTTTGTAATGTATTAAATACCTCTGTTGTATAGCTAAACAAAAGAGAGCCTGCCTCAGTCACAACAATTTTTTTGCCAATACGATCGAACAATGGCATTCCTAGCTCATCCTCCAGCACACGTATTTGCTGGCTTAACGTTGGCTGAGAGATGCCAAGTTTCTCAGCAGCTTTTGTAAAATGTAGCTCCTCATAGACTGCCATAAAATAATGCAGATGCCGTATTTCCACATAGACCACGCCCTATCATAGTTTCTAACTATCATTGTAATAGTAATAATAGTATTGTTCAATCATTCTAATTCAGATAGACTTCAATTTAGGCTTACTATTTATTTGATAGGACGGAGAGGAAAGACAATGAATATAAATCACAAAATTGTACCAATTATTGCCATTATTTTAGCTTCTTTTAATTTACGGCCTGTCATTACTTCGGTGTCCCCCTTATTAGGAACTATTCGCCAGACTTTACATATGAGCGCAGCTACTGCTAGTTTGCTAACTTCTTTAGCTGTGCTATGTATGGGCTTATTTGCACCTTTCGCAATCAAACTAGCTAATCGTTGGAGCATCGAGCGAACTATCGCTTACGCTCTTATTCTTATTGGACTAGCAACAGCTACCAGATATTTTGCTAATACTGCTTGGGTCATGCTAGTAACAGCCTTGTTATCAGGCATTGGCATTGCCATCGTAGGACCACTGTTATCGGGCTATATTAAGGAGAAATTTGCGAACCCTTCCCGTGTAGTGGGGATTTACTCGCTAGCACTTGTAGTAGGAGCTGCACTTGGCTCTGGGCTTTCTATTCCACTAAGCAATTTTTTTCATTCATGGCAAGCTTCTTCTGCCTCCTGGGCTATTCTTGCTTTAATCGCTTTATTCTTTTGGTGGAAGCCAATTGAACAAAAAGCAGTTACTGCATCAGTCACAAATTCACCTAGTAAGAGCAACAGTGTGAAGCAAATGTTAATGAATCAAAAGGCTTGGCTTTTAACAGGCTTTTTTGGGTTAATGGCCTTTATGTTTTATACCATCATGGCTTGGTTACCTCCCATCGCAGAAAATTTAGGCTATAGCAAACACGACGCTGGAATGATGCTGACACTATTAACAATTGCCCAAATGCCAGCTACATTTTTAGTGCCTATATTAAATAACCGTTTTCAGCATCGAGCCGTATGGCTAGTAGGTAGTTCATCATTAGAATTAATTGGTTTATTGATGCTACTGTTTTCTTATAATCCTTGGCTGAGCAGTATTCTGATTGGCCTTGGTGCAGGTGGGCTTTTCTCATTAGGGCTAACATTACCAATTGATGAGGCCAAAGATATTCACGAGGCTAGCTTCTTAGCTGCTATGACACAATCAGTTGGCTTTGTATTTGCTGCATTGGGCCCCTTCTTTGTCGGTCTTGTTCGAGATTTCACAGGCAATTTTACAACTGCTATTATTGGCATGATCATCATCGTCCTTGTGATGATTCTGATTCAACTAAAAATTGGAAACCAAAAGCAACCACAAATGCATCATATTCACATGAAAAAGACGACTTTCTAACAAGGAAGGTCGTCTTTTAATGATGGAATCGATTTTGTGCCTTTGTTGTATTGCCTTCACGGGATGACACTGGCCATACATGTAGCGTCTTCAACTGATGCTTGCTAATTAGCTGACTGAAGCATATCTTAGCACAACTGCCTCTAAAACATCGATTCCTATTAATATATCTTCAAGCTCCGTATGTTCATCTGGATGGTGACTTAAACCATCCACTGAAGGAATAAAAATAAGGCCAACTGGTCCGAGCCTTGTCATATTCATAGAATCGTGACCTGCTCCACTTTGCATATATTGATAGGATAGTTTCTTCTCTACACAAATTGTTTCTAAATCTTGCATTAGCTTTGGAGAAAGCTGGACAGGATCCTCTGAGCTAATGACATTGTATTCAATCGCAAGCTGCCTCTTTTGTTGAACGTTTGCAATAACCGTATAAAAATGCTGAAGCACACGTTCTCTCGATTCCACAGAGGATGATCGGATATCTACAGTTAACTCCACTTCACCTGGAACTACGTTCATCGAGCCTGCCACAACCTCTAGTATTCCAACAGTTGCCACAGTGCCAAACTCCTGCTCTGCTATCGCCGCTTTTTCTAATTCTAATGCCAATTCGGATGCTCCTAAAAGAGCGTCCTTTCTCATATTCATTGGAGTCGTGCCTGAATGGGACGCTTTTCCATTTAACTTCATTAATAAGCGAACTGGTGCTGCTACCCCTGTGACAATACCAATTTTCTTTTCATAGTTAATTAGCAGTGGTCCCTGTTCAATATGCAATTCGAAAAAGGCATGGAATCCTTCCTCTACTCTTGTCGCTTGATCAACACTACTAAAATCAAGTCCACAATGAGCAAAAGCCTGCTCCATCGTAATACCATCTCGATCGACTAAATGGCGATATTTTTCTTTATCAATTAATCCTGCCATTGCTTTACTGCCTACTGTTGACACACCAAATCTTGAAGACTCCTCACAGGCAAAGGCGATAATTTCAATTGGATGCTCTGTCACAATAGATCGCTCGTTTAATCGCTTGATGACCTCTAGGGCAGCGGTTACCCCTACAACGCCATCATATTTACCGCCTTGATAGACAGTATCTAAATGAGATCCCATGACAACAGGCTGCAATCCTGGCACACTGCCTTCTCTTCGAGCAATAAGATTTCCACAATGGTCAATATGAATTTGAAGATTTTCATCTTTACATAAACGAATAAAGGCATGTAAACAAGCCTGTTCTTCATTCGTATAGGCAACTCTCGTAATCCCTTTTTCGCCTGAATTATATTGATTCATTTTATCTAGTAATTGTTGATAACGTTCTTTATAGATCATGTAAACAGCTCCTTTTGAAGAATTACGAAGATGAAAATCAGACCAAATGTACGCTTGTATAGTATCTATTTTACACCTTTTTGGTTGAAAATTAGAAAAGGGATTCTCCATAACGAGATCCCTACTCTAATTCACTGGAAAGACTTAAGCAGTATATGACTGCTCTAATCTATTTACTATTAGCCATTTTGTCATTGAAATGATGGAACAAAGCATCACATTCTTCAGTCGTTTCAATTTTTTGCATGCTCAGGACACTTTTATCTTTACCCGTTAAGTAATCACGTAGATGCATATCAGAAAAGCCATGTACATGAGCATCTTCTGCTGTATTACAATAATGAACTTCTTTAATACCCGACCAAATAATAGCGCCCACACACATTGGACATGGTTCGCAAGTAGCGTAGATGACACAATCGGATAAATCCATTGTGCCAAGCTTTTTAGAGGCTTCACGAATGGCTACTATTTCTGCATGTGCAGTGATGTCTGTATCACGCATCATTGTATTGCCAACAACAGCGATGATTTCATCACCTCTTACAATGGTTGCACCAAATGGTCCACCAATATTTTGATCGATGCCTTCTTTTGTTTTGTCAACAGCTAGTTGAATATAATCCATACCGTGATTCCTCCTAGTTAATAATATGAGTACCAGCCTGATTATTGATCGCTTCTTTCAGACTTTCAGGGTTTGTAATAATTACTCGATGACCACCATTTTCTAAGAAGCTTAAGCTTGCTTCGATTTTTGGTAGCATACTTCCTGGCGGGAACTGATTATCTTGAACATGCTGCTTTGTTTCCTCAACAGTAATTTCTTCAAGTGCTTGTTGTTCAGGTTTTCCAAAGTTAATAAACACACGCGGAACACCCGTTGTAATAATTAATGAATCCGCATTTACTTGTGCCGCTAATAGACTTGTTGCAAAGTCTTTGTCAATGACTGCATCTACACCCTCATAGACATTGTTTTCTTTTTTCACAACTGGAATTCCACCACCGCCTACAGCGATCACGACATAATCATTATCAATTAATGATTTAATCGCCTCTTTTTCCACGATATCGATTGGTTTTGGTGAAGGCACAACGCGACGGTAGCCACGGCCAGAATCCTCTACCATTTTCCAATCTGGATGCTCTACTAGCATCGCCTCCGCTTGCTCCTTTGTAAAGAATGAACCAACTGGCTTTGTAGGGTTAATAAAGTTGGGATCATGTTCATTGATTTCAACTTGTGTAATCACACTAACTACCTTTTTATTAATTTGACGTTTAGTCAGTTCGTTAATTAATGCTTGTTGAATTAAATAGCCAATTCCACCTTGTGTGTCAGCCACACAGTTTACTAACGGAATTGCTGGCATGCCTGATACTTCATTAGCAATTTCACTTCTTTGTAAAGTGAAACCAACTTGTGGACCATTGCCGTGTGTGACAACCACTTTATAACCTTCCTGAATCATATCCGCGATATGCTCGACAGTTTGAGCAACTGCCTCTTGCTGACTTTGAATAGATTCACTTCCACTATCCTTTACCAACGAGTTACCGCCGATTGCTACAATTACTAATTTATTCACAACTACACCCCTACTTCTTTTTCTACACTATTTTGAACATTTTGCTGATTAAATTTATATAACAGCGTATATAAAATGAATGACACGATCAGTCCGCTAAAGAAAGCAAAGTTATTTAGCTGTACTAAAAACGGCACACTTTTCAGGAAAGCACCTGACATTGGTAAGAGGAAGCTTATTAATAGAACGATACATGCTACGATGTTATAGCCAGATTTATAAGCTCCATTATGACCTTCTTCCACATACATCATAGATAAATCTAAACGTCTTTTACGCTCGATAAAGAAGCTAGACAACATAATACCTGCAATCGGTCCAAACATAGAGCCTATAAAACTATAAAAGAAAAATAACGTTTCTGTACTCGATACTAGTTTCCAAGGCAAAATGACTGTGCCAATAATCGCTGTTAAAATACCTGCTGTTTTGACCGTAAATACTTTAGGGAATAAAGTTGTCATTTGTAATCCAGATGGTAATAAATTACCAAAAACTACAAAAGCTGTTGCGCCTACATTTAAAGCTAAAATTAATACAATCACTGAAAAGGGATTTTGAATTTTATCAATAGCATCTACAATATTAAAAATTGGTTGCCCAAAAGCAATTTCTGTCCCTGCTATTAAACTAATACAAGTAATCGCAAATAATAGATACGAGCCGATCATACCGATGGATAAGCCATAGATCATTGCTTTTGGCGATTTAGCTCTATGCGTAAAATCTGCAATATTTACAATTGGACCAGCCCAGTTAGACACCAATGCGCTAACACATGCAATAAAGACCAATGGACTTTCCATCGTGGTAGAAGGCTTATATTCTAAAATTGGTCCAATTCCTCCAGCAATATTAATTGCCCAAATCGCTGCGCCAATAATGAAAATATAAACAATCGGTGATGAGTATTTACCGAAGACTGTTAGCATATCCATGCCACCTAAAAAAAGTAAAACTGTAATTACCCATAAAATAATATAAGAAATCATAGTCGGAACATCTAAGCCAAAAATAGTGAAGTCTCCACCAATAGACATATAGTTCGGAATAAATCTTGCAAATAATACATTAAGGGATTGAGCGCCCACAACGGTCGTCGTACCAAAGAATACAACCCCAGCAATCAACCCTCGACATAACGCCGGAATAATAGAGCCTTTTACTCCAAATGAATCTCTTAGTAATATGGCAAACGGAATGCCATATTTAGAGGCGGAATATCCATTTAAGCAATAGCCTGCTGAGACGATTACTGCTGAAAGCATAATGGCTAAGAAAACTTGATTAACTGATAATCCTAAGACAAAAAACCCTGCAACCGTCATATAAGACATAATATTGTGAACTGCACCCATCCACACGGTAATGTAGTTAAAGATTCCCCAGTCTCTTTCCTGAGGACCTTTTGGTAAAAGTTCTTCCGAATAGCCAAGTGCTCTATAATCTTGATTGGACTGTTCAATTTTTGCGTGTTCCATAGAAAGCTCCTCCTACTTATAGGAAGTGGGCTTAAGCCCACTTCTCACTAATTGTAATTAATGCTTTTTCAAAAGCTTCCATTGGAGGATTTGTAATACCAGCACCAATCATACCGATTCCAGCCTCTTTATGTGCGATAGCTGTATTAATAATTGGAAGAATACCTGATTGGATGACTTTGCGAATATCAATACCAGTAGGAATTCCCATGAAGTTTAATAATGGAATGGTAATATTTTGGTTTTCTGTCGTCGTAATTTCTTTCATTTTACGAGAATAACCAATTGCTTCATCCACTGTTCCACCTACTAAAGCAACGATTGCTGGTGCAGTAGCCATTGCGAAACCACCAATACCGTAAGTTTCTGTAATAGCACTATCCCCTATATCAAGACCTGAATCCTCTGGTTTGTAGCCAGCAAACATCGGTCCGATTACTTTTTGTGCTGGGCCAGTAAACCATGTATTACCTGGCATGCCACTAATACGAACACCAAATTCTACACCGTTACGTGCCATTGTTGTCACGACAGTACTATATTCGATTCCATGTGCAGCATCTAATGCACATTTACAGCATGCCATCCATGTAGGACCTGAAAAATAATCACTACTTGCCACGAAATCAAATACTGCTCGCTTTTGTTCAACAGGATAATCTGTTTCTAAGATATATGGTGTCAATGCTTGAATTAATAAGCTTGTACCTGCATTATTACGGTTATGACATTCGTCACCCATGTGGAGCGCTTGTGCAAGCATTAATCGTAGATCGATGCCGTCTTTATTTAATTTCATTGCATCACGTAAAATTGGTCCTAACACATCACGCATCCATATTAATCGCTCGACAACGCTGTCATCGTTGGCACCCATACGCAAGATTTTTGCCATTTGCTCACTTAAATTTGTATAGGCGATATTGCCATACGTTTTATTTTCAACGATGTGCATAAACATCGAAGCAGATGTTACCCCAGCCATTGAACCAACTGCATTATGCTCATGGCAAGGTGAGAATGTAATATCTCCAGACGCCGCTACCTCTGCTGCTTCTTCTAAATCTTTTGCTAATCCTTCGAATACAAGAGCACCCATCACAGCGCCCTTCATTGGGCCATTCATATCTTCCCAAGTAATGGGTGGTCCTGCGTGTAAAATTGTTTTTTTCGTCATGCCAGGTACAACATTGATGGCTTGATCGAAACCAATCAACACGGGTTGAGAGTTAACAATTTTTTCCACTGCAAGACGATTTGCTGCTTCGATTTTTTCAGCAAGTTCTGCTTTATCGATTTTGTTTAGTGCTGCAATAATTTCTGGCTTACCTCCACCCGGTGGTGACCACTCTAGGTGTGTAGCACTTGCATTTTGTGCTAATATATCATCCTTAAAAAGTTCAATACCTACGTTAATTACGTTAATTTTACTTGTGAAAAGTTCATTAATCTTACTCATGATTTTCTCCTTTCAACACCATTTCTCTAGCAAGTAATCCTGCATTTGTACTACTGCTTGCATGTGTAACACCTGCATCGACTAATTTTTCCACTTGCTCATCTATGTTTGGCGTATCTAAGTCTGTTCCAAGGACATACCCAATGATCTCTAAATGTCTACCTTCTTTTTCAGCAAATTGTTTAGCTTCAATGATGGCTGGAAGCATAACACCTACTGGGTCTTCATGAGAGCCAAAGCCTAATACGAAGTCCATCACAATGACACCAACTGTCGGATCTTTTGCTTCTTGTAAGAAGCGCTCTATGCGAGAAGACGGATCGATCATTGGATGTGGTTTACCATTTGTAAAATCATCATCACCGAAGTCAATGAATGTATGTTCCTGACTCACATTGATATCTTTCAATAAGAAATCAGGATTCTTTTGGATGTTACTGTAAATATTATCTAATTTTTCCATAGCTAGATACATAGATTCATCACAAAGCGTACCGCCACAGAATAACCCACGAATGTATTTTTGCTCTGGCGCTAATTTTGCACGAACCTCTTCAACTAATGGAATGTTAAGCGCACGTTTGTTAATACCTGCTTCATCAATACCTGCTAGTAAGACTGCCTTTAAGGCTGCTTCTTTCGATGTTTTAGCAAATTGTCCACCAGCTGCCACTACAGCCTCTTCATTACCACCTATAAAATAAACCACTACCGGTTTGCTGCATTCTTTAATTTGTGCGAGTACTTTTTTCTCAACACTTGCTTCAGGTGGCTTCGATACAAGTACAATCACTTTAGTGGCTTCATCGGCTTCTAGTGCTTTGATTCCATCAAGCATCATCATACCGCCCACTTCTTTACTTAAATCTCTTCCGCCAGTACCGATCAGTTGTGTGATACCACCACCGAAGTCATGAATGCGAACACTTACTTCTTGGCTACCTGTACCAGATGCCGCTACGATACCGATATTGCCTTTTCTTACAGCGTTTGCAAAGCAAAGTCCTGTATTACCAATAATAGCGGTACCACAGTCTGGTCCCATCATTAATAAGCCTTTTTCATGTGCTAAAGTTTTTAATTCTACTTCGTCTTCAACGCTTACATTATCACTGAACAGCATCACGTGTAGATCATTTTCAAGTGCTTTGCGTGCTTCGCGAACAGCAAATGCCCCATTGACAGAAATGACCGCAAAGTTTGCATCAGGAATTCCTTGTGCAGCTGAATCAATCGTTGCATATTTAATATCACTTTTTGCTTGTGCTTTATCTTTATTTGTTAGTAATTCTTCCACTGCTAGGTAAGCGCTTTCTGTTTGATCCGCATTAGCAGTTTTAACAATAATCATTAAGTCCCCTGCTGTTGCTTCCTCCACTTCTGGCGTCATCAAACCAACGTTACGAATGACTCCTTTGTTCATCTCCGTACCCATACCAATAAATGCTTGCTCGACGCCTTCAATTTGATTCGCTTTTGTAGATAGTGACATCAATGACACTGAATCAAAATATGTGTTGCGCTTAATTACGACTTTAATACTCATCATTATCCTCCTAATTTTATATTGGCTTCTAAGCCACTTATCAGCCCTAAGGCAATATCTGTTCCTGAGGAAGAGCCAATAGCAAGCACCTTTCTCAGAGCCTCAATGGATTCCACTTCTGTGCCATATAAAATGGCGTGTATGAATGAACAGATGGACTCCCTTACTTGTCCATATGCTGCCTTCTTCAATGTTGTAAAGCTAATCTCGTTGGTCAAAGGCTGAATCACTTTGATGACGCTTTCACACAAAGGTTTATACATAGAACACGGGCTATTTTGTAAGTGAATGATAGCAAATAAGCCTACTAAAAAATCATCCCCTGATGGTGTTAGCCCTGGCCCCAAGCCTACTAAATCAGCAGCATATGCCTGAAAACGATCCAAACGTTGATTCAATATTTCCTCATAAAGTAAAGTTGTACGCTGCTGTAATAATCTCGATGTCTCCGCTTCAAATTCACTGACGGGAGAATCATTACGTTTTATGCCGCCGCCTTTCCCATGTAAATCAATGAATTGTTTTACACGGATCATATTCATTTTTAAGCGTGTACAATTTGCTGGATAAATAGGTAGCTGACATTGCCAACGAGAGGCGGTTGGGATCGCTATTATTAATTTTTCTTCTATTAATAGTTGATTATGGCGAACCGATACCCTGTCATGTTGCTGAATGCCCAGGTGATCCAATGTATCAAGATCAATGACAAGTGTATTGGGTGCCCGATCCATTGCCTTCGTAGCAAGTGTAAAAATTTCATCATTACCATCACTCCGTATATTTAAGGCATGTTTAAACACGCTATGAACCGTTCCCGTAAACGTCGCCACTATTTGCTGCAGGAAATAATCATCACCTAATTTGGCATGTATCATATGTACACCTCTTTATGTCGTAGGAGTACTACTATTTCGCTCCTGCTTCTAGTAGAATTTTTTCAATTTCAGTAAATCCTTTTTCTTTAGCCATTGTTAATGGTGTCACACCATATTGATCCACTAATTGTGTATCTGCTCCATGTTCTACTAATAGACGAACTATTTCTTGTTGCTTTTCTCCCCCATCATTGAGGAGAATGGCTTCAATCAATGGTGTCCATCCACAAATATTTGTATGGTTGACATTGATGTCTGTAGTCGTTACAAGTTCACGAACTACCTCAACAAAGCCCTTCTCACTTGCTGGATGAATCCCTACACCGCCAAAGCGTGTTAAACGCTCTAAATCTGTGTTTGCTTGTAGCATTATTTTCACAAGCTCTAACTTTCCATTTATACATCCATACAAAAATGGGTTTAAACAAATTTGATCTTGAAGGTCAATATCTGCCCCTTCCTGAATTAAAAATTTTACTGTTTCTAATTGATCATTCATCGCAGCAAGTAAAATTGCTGTACGTTTGCGCTTATTTTGAGAATTAATATCCACACCTTGTTGTAAATAACCTTTCAGAGCGTTATTATCACCTGCTTCAGCTGCAGTTAAAAATTCTGAGACCACATTCATATCTACCAATTTCATTCCTCCATTTCTCTGACCTATTGTTCATTTCAACTAAAAAGAAATAAACCGCGAGAATGTTACTACTTTCACATTTCCGTCTTACAAGCTTTATTTTATTCTCTTATGCCGTAGATATCATTGTTTAGCAAAACCAAAAAGAATGAAGATCATTTAGGCAATATGTACAATGTTTTGTGATAAGATTATGGCGAAGGAGTGAAATCATTTGCTAACAATTAAAGATATATTAGAGATAAAGGCACTTGAAGGAATTAAAATTGTTGCTGGAGAGCAAGGAATTCACAATGAAATTGCACTTGTGAATATTATCGAAAATCCCGATGCATTTGATTGGCTGACACCGAATGAATTACTGTTAACGACTGGTTACATCTTCCAAGATGACGAAGCCTTACAAAATAAAATTATCCAAGAAATCTCTAAAATCAATTGTGCAGGCCTTGTTATTAAAATGAGACGCTATTTACAAAAGACGCCTCAAAACATGATCGATATTGCCAATCAGCATGGATTGCCGTTATTAGAGTTACCTTATAATTACACCCTTTCCAAGGTCATCTCGATTATCAATGAAAAGGCATCCGGCCGTTATGATCTATTAAATAGAAAATCTTTGGACATGCACAATACGCTATTTAAGGTGGCGCTTGAAGGAGGAGGCATCGAATCTATTTCCTCTAAGTTAGCTGAAACAATTAATAACCCGATTATTTTTTTAGATAATGACTGGAATTTACTGCATTATACAGATCTTGATACGAATCCTGTGCCCCTTGCCTATGGCATTAATTTAAAGAAGAATCGTCCAACATTTTCAAAGGATTTTATAAATACCATTCCGAATGATCTCAATGAAATGCAAAAATCCATTACACGAATCTATCAATTAGAAGATCTAGCCATAAAATGTAGAATTCTTCCTGTTGCAGTAGCCAACTATATTTATGGCTATATTGTCATTTGGCAAACTGTACGGGATCTGAATGAGTTTGATTTCATCGTTTTAGAGCAAGCCTCCACGATTGTGGCACTAGAAAGGATAAAACAGAAGGAAATTGAGGGTGTACGTCTAAAGATTAAACAAGAGTTTTTTGATGATTTATTGACTGGAAAAATCACTTCGCTTGAAACGCTACAAACACTATGCGATCTCCACGGCTTAAAGATCAACCATAAATATTATTGCATCGTCATCTCTATTAGCCATGAAAATTTGCAAAACCAGCATGATTTAATTTCTAGAAAATACGAAACCGATAATATTGCAAAAAAATGTATGAATTTAATTTATGAGCACTCTAGCACAATTAATGGGGAAATTACATGCCTTTATCGCAACAATCAAATCATTATATTAGTTGGACAGCAAGACAGCAAACAAGATTTCACGATCAATGAAACAAAGCAATACGCAGAAAACATTCTCCAATTATTAGTACAGCAACATACGCAAAGCTCTTTCTTAATGGGGATTGGCAAAGAATATAAACATATACGTTTTGTCCATAAAAGCTTTGCAGAGGCACATGAAGCTCTCCGTCTTATGCACCGCTTCGAAGAGCGTGGGGCAGTGGCTCATTATGCGGATCACTCCATTTATCATTTTTTAGATTCGAATATTAATGAAGTGCAGCTAAAGGACTTTTTCTTAGAAAGCTTGGGTTCTGTCTTTGAGCATGATCTATTACATGGGACAAGCTATCTACTTACATTAGAAAATTACTTTATCAATCATATGAATATAAGTGAAACAGCCAAGGAAATGTTTATCCATCGCAATACGTTAATTTATCGGATTGAAAAGATTAAAGAAATTTTAAAAACCGATTTAAAAAGCTATGAGGAGCTGTTACAAATCCAGCTAGCCTTAAGAATCTATCGCTTGCTTGGTAAGTCTTTATACCACGATGAATTTGCAGACTAGTATCAAAAGGTGGTGATCGCATCACCTTTTTTGATGACCATTCATTTCATATTCAGTTCATAAACGCATGCTATAGTAAAGCCATAGAAACGAAATACATTGTTTTCAGACAATGAAGGAGGCTTATTTCTTTGCAAGAAACATCAAATGATATGTCTAAACAAAAAGATTGGCGCCGTTTTATACAGTTAGTAAAACGTGCCGAACCACCGATATGGCTACTTGTCATCGCTTTAGTGATGAGTTTAGCAACGACAGGTGTAGGGTTTATTGTTCCATTATTTACAAAACAATTAGTGGATGGCTTTTCGTTAGAATCGCTTAATTATTGGCAAATTATTGTACTAGGTATTGCCTTTATCGCACAGGCTATTGCCAGTGGATTATCCATCTATTATTTAAATCGAGTTGGACATCATGTTGTGGCAAAATTACGTGACCAGCTATGGAGAAAGCTGTTGCATTTACCAATCCCTTATTATGATGAACATGATACTGGTGAAACATTGAGCCGTGTTACGAATGACACGGCGGTTGTGAAAGAGCTTATAACAGAGCATTTAGCAAACTGTTTATCTGGCGTTATCTCCATAATAGGTTCTATTATCATTCTTCTATTTTTAGATTGGAAAATGACATTAGTCATGCTGATTGCCGTACCACTGGCTATGGTGATCTTAATGTTGTTAGGGCGACGCATGTTTGTGATTTCAAAAGGAATGCAAGATGAAACAGCAAAATTTACGTCTGTATTAAATCAAGTTTTACCTGAAACGCGCCTAGTCAAGGCTTCAAATGCTGAGCAAATTGAATATGAGCGTGGAAAAAAGGGCATTACGAATCTCTTTACATTTGGCTTAAAAGAAGCAAAAATTCATGCACTGATTTCCCCGCTGATTTCATTCGTTCTGATGTCTGTGCTTGTAGCTATTATTGGCTATGGTGGTGTCCGTGTTTCCTCTGGAGAGCTGACGGCTGGCGATATGGTGGCATTTATTTTATATTTAATCCAAATCATTATGCCAATGACGCAATTAACGATGTTCTTTACCCAGCTCCAAAAAGCCATGGGTGCTACAGAACGAATTAGTGCATTGCTTGAATACGAGGAAGAACATATTGAAGAAGGCTTAACAGTAGAAAAAGTAGATCAACCCATTTATCTTAAAAATGTTGATTTTTCTTATGGTGAGGAACCCATTTTATCCGATATTAACTTCACAATTGAGCCAGGCAAAGTAACAGCCATCGTTGGACCAAGCGGCGGCGGTAAAACAACCACATTTTCACTGCTAGAACGATATTATCGGCCAACGAACGGCAGTATCACACTAGGAGATACACCAATCGAAACATTCTCACTCCACTCTTGGCGCAGTCAAATCGGCTATGTGGCGCAGGAAAGTGCCCTGCTATCAGGAACAATTCGAGAAAATATTTGCTATGGTATTGACCGTGAAGTACAAGATGATGAGCTAGAAAAAGTGGCAAAAATGGCCTATGCAGATCAATTTATTAACGAGCTTCCAGACAAGTTTGACACTGAAGTTGGAGAACGAGGCATCAAGCTGTCAGGAGGACAACGTCAACGTATCTCTATCGCAAGAGCGCTCTTACGTAATCCGCAAATATTAATGCTGGATGAAGCAACATCAAGCTTAGATAGTAAATCAGAAATTTATGTACAAAAAGCATTAGACAACTTAATGCAAGGACGCACAACACTAGTCATTGCGCACCGTTTATCGACAGTGGTAGATGCCGATCAAATATTGTTTATTGAGAAAGGGCATATTACAGGCTGTGGTACACACGAAACACTCTTTGAAACACATGCTATGTATCGTGAGTTTGCCATGCAGCAATTACGCATTAAAGACGTAGAATAAAGGGGTTTGTTGAGATGACAAAACTATTAGTCGTGGATGATGATGCACATATTCGCGAATTGGTAAAAGTGTTTCTGCAAAACGAGGGCTTAGAAGTAATAGAGGCTACCGATGGTGTCGATGCACTGTCTAAATTAGACACTGAGAAAGTCGATATGGTCGTGATGGATATTATGATGCCCAACATGGATGGCTGGGCATTATGTGAGGAAATACGTTCATTCAATACAGATCTACCAATCCTTATGCTAACAGCTAAAGGAGAAACCTCTCAAAAAATCAAGGGCTTTCATTTAGGGACAGATGATTATCTTGTGAAGCCATTCGAGCCTGCCGAGCTAATCGTACGTGTTAAGTCTATTTTAAAAAGATATCGTATCTCCCTTTCTCAAGTTGTAGAGGCTGGAAATGTCAAATTAAATCGCCATACACATGAAGTGGAAATGAACGGCGAGACGATTCTCCTTCGTTTGAAGGAGTTCGAGCTATTATTTACACTTGCAAGCTATGTTGGCAAAACCTTTTCCCGTGAACAGTTGATCGAAGAAATCTGGGGCTACGACTATGAGGGAGATGAACGAACAGTTGATGTCCATATCAAAAGAATACGAGAACGCTTTCCACAGGAGACGAGCGACTTTGTCATTCGCACCATTCGTGGTCTTGGTTACCGCTTGGAACTAGGCACATGAGAAAACGAAGATTCTTGTTAAGATTAGCGATGGTCTTTTGCCTGTTTCTGATTGCAAACACCGTTTTCGCTTTTATTTCCTATCATGTAACTTCATGGCTGTATGGACGGTTAGGAACTGAGCCTCATGGATTTTGGCTACAACTAGCAACAGTGATTGGGGTGTTTGCACTCTTTGCCTGTTCAGCTGCCATTATCTTTTTAATCGGACTAAATCGACAACGTAACTATTGGGATACGATTGTAGATGCATTAAGCCGCATGGCAAAAGGTGATTTTGATGTTCAGCTGGATTTGAGAGCAGATGAGGAGGATCAATTTGGGCAATTGATTCATGGTATTAATCATATGGCTGTTGAGTTAGGTGAACTGGAAAGAATGCGTCAGGAGTTCATTTCCAATGTCTCCCATGAAATTCAATCACCTTTAACGTCTATTAATGGCTTTGCCAAGGCTTTGAAAAATATTAACCTACCTGAAGAAAAACGTCAGCATTATTTAGCTATAATTGAATTAGAAAGTAATCGTCTATCAAAAATTAGCGACAATTTACTCAAGCTAACTTCCTTAGAATCGCAGCATCATCCATTTGAGCCTATAACTTATCGACTCGATAAACAACTACGCAATGTTGTGCTGGCACTAGAACCGAATTGGTTAGCCAAACAGATTGACTTTGATCTCGATCTTGATAACCTGAGCATCACTGCAGATGAGGATTTGATGAATCAAGTCTGGATGAATTTACTGACAAACAGTATTAAGTTTACACCTACCAATGGAACCATCTCATTATCTATGAAAAAGCAGTTCGACACGATAACCGTTCGGGTTCAAGATACTGGCATAGGCTTAACCGAAGAACAACAAAAGCATATTTTCGAAAGGTTTTATAAGGCCGATCAATCGCGAACTGCTGGAAATGGCGGTAGCGGATTAGGGCTAGCCATTGTCAAAAAAATAATTGAGATGCATCATGGAACCATTGCTGTAGAAAGCAAAATAGCAGAATATACAAGATTTTTGATTACTGTCCCCATCGACAGTACGCCAACTCATGCAAACGACTAACCCCGTCTGCATGAGTTATTTTTTCTAGTATGCTACTTTACTAAAGTATCGATATACTTTATTTAGTTTTTGCTGTTGCTTCCCCTTTTTACTTTCCATATTACCAAACTCAAAAAACTTCACTTTTTTCATTCCAACAAATTTAAACAACGCCCTTTTCATTAAAATTTTATGTGCATTGTTCAACCATAAAAATGGATAATTGGTTGGCCCCTTCATCGTGGACACACAGACTACAGATTTCCCTTTTAAAAGACCCTCTGGAAATAAACCCTTTGTATCTCGATAAGCAAAATTTGCTGCAAATAATTGGTCGATATATCCTAACAGCATGGCTGGCGGTCTCCCCCACCAGATCGGATAAACAAATACAATTTGATCTGCCCAAGAGAGCTGTTGGCGGTATTTTTCCATTTTCGGATCCCGATACATATCACGACGTCGTTTATGTTCATGGAAAATTAAGCGTGGATCGAACTCTTCTTCATATAAATCTAGTATCTGAATCTCCTCGATGGCAGGATTCTCTCGACACCCCTTTATCACTTCTTGTAAAAAAGCATAATTTAAACTTTTATGGTTGGGATATGTATAAACAATTAACGTTTTCATTGTGCGCCTCCTCATTACTTATCATTTGATAACAAAATAATAATTCATTTCATTTTAGTTGTCAAATGATAATTGTTTTAGGACAAGTTATTTGTTATCTTGACAGTAAGAGGTGATCCCATTGAATAAAAGCGCTTTATTTCATCAGTTTGTAGCATTTACAGCCACAATCCATCAAGTGACACATGATCTCACACAAAATGTTAACACTGCGAATATCACACCGCTACAATATAAAATTCTTGAATATATTAAAGTAAGCCAACCTGTCACACCAACGGAAATCAGTGAATGTCAGCATATGTCCCTACCCAACACAAGCCGTGAACTTCGGAAATTGCAGGAACGGCAGCTAATCGAAAAATTTAACGACACAGCCGACCGCAGAAAGCAGTATGTCCGTTTATCCAAAGAGGGTGAAAAAATGATGGAGGAGGCATTTGCCTGTATCGAAGAACGCTTTTTACAGCTTATTCAACACGCAACACAGGATGATCTAAAGGACATCCAACATGCTCTAACCATTTTAGAGGAAAAGGTTTTACAGCAAAACGGCTAAGACCATGCTGCTTTTCGGGTGTGGTGATCGCTACTATTGGAGAAGCAGGAGGCGAGATCTTTTTTGACTGAAATTGCTCTTGCTTTGGTTTGAAGTGATCATTTTTTCAAAACCGATCTTTTCTTTGCTCGAAGTGATTATTTTTTGTTCAAAACCGCTCTTTCCTTTGCTCTAAGTGATCACTTTTCAATCGCTACCGCTCTTTCTTTGGTTTAAAGTGCTCGCTTCTGATTCAAAGCCGCTCTTTTATTGGCTTGAAGCACTCTCTTTTCATGCAAAGCCGCTCTTTTCTTGGTTCGAAGCGCTCTCTTTTACTTCAAATTGCTCATCTCCTTGCTCGGAGTGATCACTTCTAAACCGAAACTGCTTATTCTTCTTTATGGAATTATTCATCTTACACGCAAAAAGGTTAGCCATAATTTGACTTGAATCATTAAAAATCTTTAGTGTCACGCACCACAGATTCGTAACCACTTTGTCTTTTCTTTAATAGTATAAAGGTGAGTAGAAGGAGGAGTCTCAAGTGGAAGTAGTGTTTGATCGGGAGTGGATTGAAGAACAGTTTGATACACTTCCATTATGGCAACGGTCAGCCTATACAGATTTTGCTGCCACGATTGCGGATGAAGCAAATACGTTTCCGTGTATACCAGCAAGAATGGGCTTTTTATCAAACCATTTGCGCTATAGTTTTGTCGGGGATCCACGGGAAGAGCAATCGATTAAAATGTTAGCACAATGCTTAAAGGACTATACGAAAGCATCACGAACTTTCGGGAAGTATACAACTCTTACTGTGTTCTTTCATACCCCTCACGATATGCAAGATAGCTTTGAGGTAGCAGATTATCAGCAGTTATTTTGGTCCATATTAAATAATTTAACCAATTTGGATGAGTTGAATTGGCCTGAAGGAATACCAATTGAGCCTACTCACCATGAATGGGAGTTTTGCTTTCATGGTGAACCCTATTTTATCTCTTGTGCAACACCAGCCCATAAATTGCGAAAGAGTCGTCATTTTTCCACTTTATTAATGGCCATTCAACCCCGTTGGATATTCGATGATATAAACGACACCACAGCCTTTGGGCGAAAAATCAAAAAGCTCATTCGTCAGCGGATTGCAGACTACGACACAGTTCCAGGACATCCAGATTTAAAATGGTATGGGCAAGAAGATAGTTATGAATGGAAGCAGTACTTCTTAAGTGATGATAACCATAGTCCATCCAAATGTCCTTTTTTAAGGATGTCTCAGGAAAACGGTTCATTACGTAATGTTTTTTTGCCTTTTCACAACAATCCAGGTCGCCACACTGATTAAGACTATAAAGAGCAGGCTCACATAAAAACCGAGTCTGCTTGTTTTTTCACCTAAAGTTCCAGATACCGTCACAGCAATGAGCAACATCCCCATAGCATTCTTTACATGCCCCCACTTAGTTAACTCCATGAGCTTCCAGTAGGTTACTAAAATAAAAAGCCAATTATAGATCAACATTAAACCCGCCGCTGTAATCAAATATTCGAAGATTTTTTCTGGCATCAAAAAACCAATTACAATCGTAATTACTAGCCCACTCGTTAAAAATAAAAAGGCTGGAAAAGGAACTTTCATTTTTCCTTTCTTTGCAAGGACTGCCGGTGCATCATGATCCTCTGCAAGTGTAGTGAGAATGGTGATCACCGCGTAAAGCGAGGCCACCATCGTTGAAAAACCAGCAATGATTAGCACACCATTAAAGATATCTGCCACAAAAGGGATATGGTGTCCTTGAAGCGCTGTAATAAAGGGACTTTCATCAATCGAAAAGTCTTTCCACGAAACGAGTACTAATGCAAGGGCGATGGCCATGATAAAAATAACGGTAATCACGATCAGCATAATTCTCCCCGCTTTTGGCGCCTCTTTTGGATTTTTCAAATCGATGACCATTAAACCCATCACTTCAATTCCTCCGTAGGCATAAAAGGCATAAAGTAATCCGAGCCAAATACCTTTTAGTCCTTGTGAAAAAAATGCTTCATAATTAGCTTGAAGTGAAGCCATTGTAGTAGATGGTGTACCTCTCATGATGATAACCACTGCAACAATAATGAACATAATGATGGCAGCTGCCTTTAAGGCACCGAAGATATTTTGGAAATTTTCAAAGCCCTTCATGCCTGTGAGAATAACGACTAAACCAATAGCAGCATAAATCGAAGCAGCAATCCACAGGGGCAGTGCCGGAAACCAAAATTTCGTAAAAATGCCGAGCGCCATCAGCTGGCTTCCCATGATTAATAGCTCAGAAATCAAGTACACCCAGCCATTGCTAAATCCTGCCCAGCGTCCAAAGGCTTGCTTGGCATAGGTACGAAAAGAGCCTTTATCTGGATTTTCCACAGACATTTTAACAAGTGCATCATACACGATATACGTACAAATGGCCGCTAATAAAAAAGGAATTAATACCGCAGGCCCACTTTTATGAATGGCCATACTTGTCCCAAGAAAAAAGCCCGTGCCCAAAGTACAACCGATTCCAAGAAGCGAAAGCTGCCACCAGGCCATACTTCCTTTAGCTGATTTTGAAGTCATTTGTTCTCAACCCTTCGTTACGTTCTTACCAATGGCAATGTCATACATCGAATGCCACCACCGCCTTTTTCAAGCTCCGTGACATCAACTTCAAGCAAGTTTTTATTCTTCAGCAGTGGATGCGCTAATAATTGTTGTTGTGTTGCCTGCTTGCTTATCAACAGTGTTTCTGGATTCAGGTTAATAAAGTTGATGTCTGGAATGGTCTTATACGAGTTCAGCCAGTAAACATCCAAACCATGACGCTTTAAAAATGACTCTACCATATCAAAACGACTGCTTTGAGCTGTTAACACCTGAATAGGAAAATGGCGTACAAAGCTTTTAGCAACAACCAGATTCGCATTTACAACATTACAATTCATATCTAAATGCAGCGTATCATTGCTTTTCGGTAAATCAATTATGGCAATTTCAGAAAACCCCTCTTGAAAAATGCCTTCCTTTAAGCTTTCGATAGCTTCTATCGAAGTTCTCATTCCAAGATTAATAAGTACAGCATCTTTATTTAAAATTAACAAATCTCCACATTCGAAGGAATGAAGCGGCTGCAAATTAGCTTTCCATTGTTGTGGAAACCATTTTTCTAATAGTGAATGTGCAAGAGGGTACTCTGGTTTTCTAAGTGAGGTTCCAGCATTTCCAAGTAAAAGCCGATTCCCAATGACACAGGCTAGGTCACGCACAAAATAACGATTGAGGAGCTGCTCACTTAATAGCTGCTGATCGTGGGCTAGTTCTCTTGCATAATCAAGTACATGTACCCCTGCGTTTTCGAATGTTGTCTTTAATGCCATGAAATTATCCATCGCCTTCTGATGGTTGACTGTATCACTCCAACCAACCTGCTCTGCTATTGTTAAATCCGTTACATCTACGAGTGAAGGTGCACAAAGCATCACTACTTTCAGTTCTCCATGTTCTGACCAACAATTTAGTTGAAATGAATCCATTCAAGTATTCTCTCCTTCTTCACAACAATCTCTGTTAGCGTTACCATTGACTTTCAGATTATACAAAGACCATAATTAAGAAGAATTTACCAATTAAAACTATTTAGAGAAAGGGGTGTCATTATGGAATACTATAAATTTTTAAGACAGTATGTAGGACACCAACCAATTATTTTACCTGGTTCGGTGGTTCTCATTCTTAATACTGAAAACGAAATATTATTACAAAAAAGATATGATGGCGGTTGGGGGCTCCCTGGAGGCTTAATGGAATTAGGCGAGAGCTTAGAGGATACTGCCAAAAGAGAGGTACAAGAAGAGACAGGACTAGCCATCACAGATTTACAGTTACTAGGTGTTTTTTCTGGTCCGGATTGTTACCTTAAAGTTTCGAATGGGGACGAATTATACGCCGTTACAGCAGTCTTCTATACAAGAAATGTGCTTGGTAATTTAGTGATTGATTACAATGAATCAGAGACAATGCAATATTTCTCTCTTTACCATTTACCAAACGATTTAAAAGATCGTCGATATATTGAACCTTATATCGCACAATTAATTTAGAGAGAAAACAAGCCGTTCTCTCTCTAATTATCATGTAAAATATTCTAATTTTGCTTGAGGGAAAAATTTCTGCATATAGCGATACAAATGTTCCTTAATGTCTTCCTCTTCCTCTTTTTGATAAATATATTTACCAATGCCATATTTGCCCCATTTATATCGTCTTACCGTCTCGTCGAGCTCTAGCTTTGTCATTGGATAATTTTTTTCAATCACTCGTTTTGCAGGCTTTGTAAAGCGATGTTGAATAAATTCAAAGGTGATGTCATCGCGCACATCCTTTGGCAATTCAGCGTCCAATCGCTCAAACATATGATAATAGCCCTCCTGCCAGCCATCATGAAGATAGATTGGCGCAACAATAAATCCGAGTGGGTATCCAGCTCTTGCCACTTTCCCCGCTGCCTCAATGCGCTTTTCCAATGGTGATGTACCTGGCTCAAAGTGCTTAATCACATAATCAGCATTGACACTAAAACGAAACCTTGTACGACCATTATGCTTGGCATCTAATAAATGATCCACATGATGGAATTTCGTTACAAATCGTAACTGACCTAGCTCACTTTGTCCAAAATGCTCAATGGCTCGCTTTAAGGTATGCGTAAGATGATCAATTCCTACAATATCAGAAGTACAGGATGCCTCAAAGCGAGTGATGTCAGGTGCTCGTTCAGCCATATAGTGATCGGCCTGTTCTAGGATTTCATCGACATTGACATACGTCCGAATATAAGGTTTGCTGCCCATAGTTGTTTGTAAATAGCAATAATGACAATGTCCCATACAGCCAGTCGCAAATGGGATGGCATATTCCGCTGAGGGCTTAGATGTATCAAACTTTAATGTTTTTCGAATACCCACTACTAAGGTCGATTTTGCTACCCGATACTTTTGAAAATCATTGTCTCCAGGAAGGTTTCTCACTTGATTATGGGAAGTTGTATAGCGAATTTCAATTCCCATCTGCTCAAACTTCTCTTTTAGCTCCTGACCTAATGGATACTGGAGGGCATCTGGCTCAAAATAAACAAGCTGAGGGGTAAATGGCTTTATCATATGAGTCCTCCCTTAATGAAAATACTGGTGATAGGCCTGTTCAGCCGCCATCTCGCTTGCAAAAATTACCATGTCATTCGTGATTGGATAATAGGTTTCAAATAAAAATAGAGCTAGCTCCTCTGGTTTTTCTGGATGATAAACGACTGCCGCTTCCTGTATATTCGTTACATCTTGAATATGTGGATTGCGGTAAAAAATATAAACAATATCACCCACATCAAATGGTTGTTGCATCTCTTCACCTTCCTCTGCCTTTCCATTAGTTTGGTGAAAGTGTACAAAAAATATGTCATAAAAAATTTAGTTGGTAATATACATACAGTCGTGCAGTTATTTTAAGAAAATTGCACTTCCCGTAAATTGTAACACTTCAATTTAACCTGCTTTATTCAATTCTCCTACGTCGAATAGTGTGAGGTTATCCACTCAAAATTCCCTTACTCTTTTCAATCCTCTTGTAAGGAAAGTAAGCCAGAATACGTATCAAAACTGCATGATGGTTAAATTTTCTTCAAAAGGTAAAAGGGTGAAACTTTTAGGCTGCTCATACGTTAAATTAGATGTCATGCTAAGTCAATCAAATGGCATGAAGAAGGGTGGAATTTATGAAAAAAATATGGACTTTACTTTTTGCTGTGATACTTATTGTACCGTTAGTATTACAGCCGGCAACCGCACAAGCGGCAAAAGCCATCACAATTAATGTGGATGGGGTGCAATTAAAAACCGATCAGCCACCAGCGATGATTCAAGGACGTGTTATGCTACCACTTAGAGCGATCTTTGAAGCATTGAATGCAAGCGTAAACTGGGACCAAAAGACTCAAACAGTCACAGGGATAAAAGGTGATACAACGGTAGTTCTCAAGATTAAATCAAAGACAGCTACTATTAATAACCAGACTGTAACGCTTGATGTACCAGCACAGGTATTAAAAGGTAGAACAATGGTACCAGTACGCTTCGTCAGTGAAGCACTTGGGCAGGATGTTGATTGGAACTCGGAAAAACAGCAAGTATCTATTAAATCTGACACTCCAAGTAATATCAGTATTGCTCCAGCGAGCAATGTGTCAGTTCGAGATGTGAATGATCAGGGAGATGGGCGTGATCTTGAGGTTAGCTTCTCTAAATCGTCTACAGAATCATATGTAGATCATTATCGGGTTATGGTTGTGAAGGCTTCTAAAAGTTTTAATTTGTCATCAGCTCTTAAAGTCTCCTCTTCTAATTATTCAGTGGTATCGACTTCAAATGCGAATCGTGCCGTAACTTTATCGCAAAACTCGCGAGATGTGGACGGAGACTACATAAAAAATGATCAGTCTTATGTGGTTTATATACTTGCCATTGGTAAAGGTTCTTATTCTAGCGTATTATCAACTTCTTCTCCGAAGATTACTCTAACAAACATGTCTACTGTTACCGCAGTAACAAATGTGAAGATTAGCGATATTAACGATTTTGGCGATGGACGTGATGTCTCAGTTAGCTTTACTCGTCCACAAAATGATAGCAATACTTCCAATTACCGTGTGTTTATAGTAAAGACCAAGGATGCTAACAATTTTAGTCTTACCACTGCGAATAATTTATCCAGCAATTATTATACAACAGTGGACAAATCAGGAAGCAACGGCAGTACGTTGATAGCAACTCTGTCTTCCTCAACACGAGATACTTCAGGTGACTTTATAAAGAATAACGAATCCTACACAGCGTTCGTTATGTCTGTAAGTAATACGAATTCTGGCATGAATAAACTCTCGCCTGCTTCATTAGCAGTAACGCTTACTGTATCTACTCCAACTATTACACAAGTAGATGATGTTAATGATTTTGGCGATGGACGCGATTTGAGAGTTAGCTTCAACAAAGTGTCTGACGAATCTAATGTTAACTCTTACCGAATTTTTGTTGTAAGAGCTAACAACTATACGAACTTTACATTGACAAAAGCCAACAGTTTACCTAGCACTTATTACACACAAGTGAACAAAACAGGCAGCAATATTACTCAGGTGCTCTCTGCAGGGGCAAAAGATACTGACGGTTATGCCATTCAAAATGGCGTTAGCTATCGTGTATTTATTATGGCAGTAACTAATAACTCTGCAAATAATGTGCTTTCTTCAGCCTCCAATATGATTTCGCTGCTTAGCAACAATGTGGGTGCAGTGTCGAATATCATTGCCAGCGATGTGAGCGATTATGGTAACGGTCGTGACCTCTTTGTGTCATTCAATAAAGCTGTTGATGAGGCACCTATTAATCACTATCGAATTATGGTGGTACCAACAGCAAATTACAATAATTTTAGTCTGACGGATGCTAATAGCGTATCCAGCAGCAATTACACAACTGTTAATAAATCTGGGAAATCCACATATGAGCAAGCGTTATCTGAAAATACTCGGGATGTGCACGGAAATACTATTAAAGAAGGTACGAACTACCGTATCTATGTACTGACTGTTGCCAATGGAAATACATTAGGAAACAATGCGCTAACTGCCGCAACGTCTACAGTTACACTAACTAAGAACTTCACTGTGCAAGCTGTAACTAATTTGAATGTTGCAGATATCGATGATAAAGGGGATGGCCGTGATGTGCAAGTAACATTCACGAAGCCTACAGATGAATCGAATGTTAATCATTATCGGATTTTAATGGTACCAACTGCATATTACAGTAGCTTTAATCTTTCACAAGCCAATAGTAGCTCTTATTACATCACAGAAAGCAAAGGTGGAAATTTAGCAGCAAATAGAACATTGGATGGGATTAGGGATGTACGAGGTAATTTTATTACAGAAGGAACTAGCTATCGCGTCTATGTACTGACTGTTGCCAATGGTAACTCTTTAAATGCCTACGCTTTATCCTCTCCTTCACCTGTGATTACAATTAGTAAAAGCAAAGCTGTTCAGGCAGTAAGCAATATTAATGTTAGCGATGTTGGTGATTATGGAGATGGTCGAGATCTACAGATTTCGTTTACAAAACCTTCTGATGAATCAAATATAGATAGTTACCGTATTCTAGTTGTGCCCGCATCAAAGGCAAATGACTTTGATCTGAATACAGCTATTAGAGCAACTAATTATACAGGTTGGAGTAAAGGCCAGTATAGTGTGAAATTAGGGGCTAATAGTAGAGATACAGACGGAAGACTTATAACGAATGGCCAAGAATATCGCGTATACATCTTGTCTGTAGGTGGTGGAAATTCTAAGGAAATGTATAGCTTATCCTACCCATCTTCCTACATTGCTTTGGAAGACCTTTCAGCTCCTGGATCAGTGGAGAAAGTAACACTCAGTCTTCAGGGCGACGGATATAAATATAACAATATAAACATTAGCTTTGATGTCAAAAATGGTCAAAGCGTAACGGAGTATAGAGTGTTTATGTTACCTAAGGATAAAGCAGATAGTTTCAAATTGGAGGATGCTATTAGCAATCCAAATAGCACCAGAATTTATCCGAATAATCTCTCTAACGTCAGCCAAGCGCTAAGCATACCAGTAGATGCATTTGGTAATCAACTTGATTCATCTACAGAATATGTTGCTAAGGTTCTGACTTTGGCGAAAGGAACTTCTTCGCTATCGAACACATCCAATAATTCGGTGCAACTCAATAAATCTCCTGATAATAACAATAATGAGGCACCCCAAGACCCTCAAATTAATCAATAGGTCAATTATTTTTTCATAGCTGGGACTCCTTATGGCGCTTCATGTACCATAAGGAGCCCTTGTTGTTTTGTAATTACTTTTCCCTCTGCTTTTTACATACGTCGCTCTATTTCCACTCTTTATTAATTTGTATACTGAACGACAGCCTGGCTTATAGTTGCTTTGTCATCTGTACCTGCTCTGTTGTCACCTTTAATCCATGCTTTAACAAATAGCTCGTTGCTGGATTGCTCGCTAAGAAATTCACTGTCGTCAAATGGACTTTATGTGTTGTAATACTTGCTAAAAACTGTGTTATTAACTCTACATTACTTTCCTCTAGTATTACCATTTGATAAAGTAGAATACGCTCCACCTCACCATATTCATTCCACAATGTTTTGTATAGCATATAGCCAAGTGGTTCATTGTTATCATTATAAAACACCTTTGCTTCCCCATGCTTCACGCTCTGCCAGTTACACTGCCAAGGAACATTTTCCCGATAGAAAGATAGATGTGCTAGCTGCTCTGGGCGAATGGTCGCTATATGAAGGGCTACTGTAGATGTTACCTTGGCTTCATACTCGCCGCTTAAAAATAGTAATTGATTGGCAACCACATAGCCATATTTTTCATACAAGGCAATGGCTACCTGATTTTCCTTAATGGCTTCTAACGTACCCAATTCTACATTTTCTCGCTTATAGATAGCTAGGGTTTCCTCCATTAATAGGCGCGAGACACCCTTACCACGATATGCTGGAGAAATACCAGTCCCACCATTCCAAGCTGTTTTTTGGCCATCGATGGTACGAAAGCCATTCATCACAATGGCAATCGGTTCCTCTTGATCAAAAACGACAATAGAATGCTCAGAAGATAAGCCCTCCCCCACTAGTCGCTGTAAAAACATTTCTGCTGTCATATTAATTTCAATAAAATAACCTTCAAAGCCTTTGTTCCATGCTTTCAATACTTCATCTAATGTACATTGTGCAACTGTTTTAATCTTCATACAATCCCTCTTTTCAAATGGAATCTAATGCTGCTAGATTTTCTAAGGTTAGTTTTCTCACAATCTCATAACCATGTCCTTGACCTTTTGGTTTTATGACAACCGTCCCCATATTCGAAATGATGCCCAGCCCCGCATTTCTTGGAAAGCTATGCCCAATGATTATGTTGTTTATGCCCTCGGGTGGGATGATTTCCAGCATCGATGTAGAAATCGTTAATATACTGCTTTGCACTACAGTAGGAAGATTGCCACCTAACATAAAGATTTCAAACAAGAAGGGGTCAATTTGGAGATTGCTGTTTGGAAATGCCAAACGTGCTGTTTCAATGGTCCGACAAAAAGGACTGGTAGTGATGGTGGAAAGGATGGGAATTTGCCAATAGCGTAGCATTTGACCATAATAAATTGCCTCCCTACGACCTTGATCGGATAAATTCCGTTGATTTTGACAACTTTGAAATGTACCATATGCTTGATCTACACCAATAGTTGCTGTTCCGTGTCTTGCATATAAAGTTAGCCCACCTTTTCTCAATAACGCTAGGAGACCCTTTTCCATTTTCTTCATCTCCTTCATCATATCACTTTCTACTTTGTAATGTATGTGCTGTACATAGAAAAAAGCTCCCCACAACTTTTTGTAGGAAGCTTTTTTCTGTTATTTCATTGGAATTCTGACAATAGCAGTCGTTTCTAAATGTTTTGATGAATCAATTGAAATATGACCATTATATTTAGTGACAATTTCTTTGACAATAAATAAACCTTGTCCTCTTAGTCTACCATTCTCATGTTTTTTCGTTGAAAATCCTTGTTTGAATATGTGATCGGGATTCGCAATATTTGGCCCAGTATTGGTAATTTTAAATTCATACTGAGATTCATCTGCTGTACAGCAAATCTTAATCTTACGTTGTTCCTCAGGTAATTCAACAGCAGCATCAATCGCATTATCAATTAAATTGGATAGAATCTTGATTAAATCTGTCGTTTTAATCTTATTAAAGTCATTTTGAGAAAGCGTAAAATCCATATCAATATGATGATTTTGAGCCGTTAATTTCTTCGTTTGCAATAAGATGGACAAACCTGGATGATCAATATTTAATTTTAATGACTTGATCGCCTGAACTTCTTTTGATAGTGAGGATAAATATTGTCTCGCCTGATCTGTTTTTTCTAATTGTAATAAACCATGTAACACTTGGATATGGTTCGTAAAATCATGACGTAGGGACGACACCGAAGTAATCAATGTTTTGATTTCTGCTAGATATGTGTCCTCTGTAGCGCCAACTTCCTTCGCTACCTCTTTTTGATACCATCTTTGTAAAAATAAAAAAGAACCGATGACAATTAAAATAAGTACACCATTAAAAATAAAATTAAATAGGTTGTCTTCAATGACTTTACCCTTAATACCATTTAGCGTATCTGCACTAATGTCAATGCCTAAATACCCGATAATTGTTCCATTATCATCTTTGATGGGTGCACCAACAGATAAATAAGACCCATGTTCAGAATCATGAATTACCTCTGTAACATAGGTTTCACCATTATAGGCCTTTTCAACATGCTTTGCAGGAACAGTACAAACCACGCCAATACCGAAGCCCTCTTTCATTTCTTTTGGCATCCCTGTAATCATGGCTATAGATACTTCAGGATTATCCACCTTTAAGGTGTAAACAAATAGTGCACCTAATTTTATCCTTGCATCGTTTAAATAATTTCTTACTTTCCAATAATAATCATTTTCCTGTGGATTATTTAAAAATTGCTGATAGGCATCCGTATCTATGGATGCAGCAATAGAATGGGCTGCCTCTAAGCTTTGATTGGCAATCGACTCTTCAACGGTCTTTTTTATTTTTACATAGGATGTAAAGATGTTTAGACTTGTAAACAAACATAATAAAATCGTTGATAGAATTAATATTAGTTTTATTTTTCTATTTTTCATAAAAAACGGTACTTCCTCATCTATAAATATTCTAGAATATTATTATATTATAATTAACTCTATTTTTTGTTTGTAAAGCAAACATTGCTTGTATATCCTACATAAATTAAAACACAAAATCAATTTTTATTTTATTCATACCCAAAATTACACACTGTAACAAATAGTTTAATAATCCTTGACAAGAAAGTAAACTAAAAAGAAAAGTAATAACTTTTTATGTCTCATTTCCTATTTAAATGGAAAATTAAAAAAACCACTAAAGCAAAGGTATCAAAAAAAGATCAGGTATCAACAATACCTGATCTCATCACAATATGCTTATTTTTTACTTGAAGTCCGTGTTTGATCTTGCGGCTTAAGAAAGGTAGGTCGTTTACTATAGCCCTTTGGAGATAGTCGCAATAGGGACTTACGTATATTGCCCTTTTCAAAATCGGCACTAAAGTTTACGTATGGCACTCCCAAGACTCTCATATTCGCAGTGTATAAAAGGATGAAAAACACGGATATAAAAAAACCAAATAAACCAAAAAACGCCGAAGCCATAATAATGATTAATCGAAAAATACTCATAGCCGTCACAAAGGATTGATTGACCAATGTAAATGCAGCGATACTGGAAATGGCAATCACAACAATCATTGAGGGGCTTGTAACACCTGCTTTAATCGCTGCATCCCCAATAATTAGTCCTCCTACCACACTAACTGAGCCACTGACGGCACTCGGAAGACGTAAGTTGGCTTCACGAAACAATTCAAACATAAATAGCATCATTAAAATTTCTAGAATGGTTGGGAAAGGCAATCCCGTTCTCGATTCGACAACCGTTGCCAGTAGTAGAAATGGAAGCTGTTCTTGATGATATGTCGTCAATGCAAGCCAAAAACCTGGCAGTAGCATACTTATTAATATCCCGACAATTCTGAGTAATCGTTCCATCGAGCTAACAATGAGTGGGTACTCATTATCCTCTGCTGATTTAAAGAGCAACATAATATTTGCAGGTGTAATTATGGCATAGGACACACCATCAATCATTAAGAGTATTCTTCCTCTAATTAAGGCCTGCATAGCAAAATCAGGTCTCCCTGTATAATCATGTCTTGGAAGAATTGTCGCTGTCTTTTCAATTTTTTCCATTAATAAGTCGCCATTGATAACAATATCCGTGTCAATTTTTTGTAATTGAAGTCGAATTTGTTCCAGCATATTTAAATTCACAATGTCTTCCATATATAGTATGGCTACGGTTGTTTTAGAACGCTTACCAATTTCTAATGTCTCTACACTAAAAGAATTAGTCGGTAATCGTTTTCTTAATAAAGCAATATTAATAAAAACATCTTCAATAAAGTCATCTCTAGGTCCCTTTACTACTAGTTCTAATGTTGTTTCCCCAGGCTCTCGATTGGGTCTTTTTGAAATATCACTAGAATAAAGTAATTGATTTTCTTCAAAATACAGTAAAACATGGCCTTTATAGACCCTAGTTACCGCATCCTCTTTCGATAAAATCTTTTGTAAATAGGGAATGTGTAAATGCTGTTCAATTTCTTCCTCTAGCATGTCCTCAGTAACATTGCATAACAAAGATTGAACACGTTGAACAACCACAGTTTGAAGTATTTGCTCATTGACCATTGCATCACAAGTTATCAAATGTACTGTATATTGCTGAAAATTATATTGTTGGAAAATCACATCAGCAGAGCGTTGAAATAGTGATTTCAACATTTTCAAATTAATTTGTTCTATTGATGAAATACTTCTCATCTCCTACTGAGCCAGCTCAAGATTAGTACATTTATGAAACAATCACCTTCAATAAATACACTTAAGCATATTTTTCCCATGGTTGTTCAAAATATTCAAAGAAACAAATGTTGTGACGACTATTCAAATTGTCCTGATCCAATCATTTTCTTTAGATTTGCCATCTCAATTGCAGACATTGCAGCATCATAGCCTTTATTACCAGATTTCGTTCCTGCACGTTCAATTGCCTGTTCAATATTTTCGGTAGTAACAATTCCAAAAATAACAGGTACATTCGTTGACAATGACACATTGGCAATGCCTTTTGCCGATTCATTACAAACATAGTCATAGTGTGTTGTAGAGCCACGAATAACAGTACCTAAACCAATAATAGCATCATATTTCTTGGTTTCTGCCAGTTGTTTCGCTATAAAAGGAACTTCAAAAGCTCCTGGCACCCATGCAACATCAATAGATGCAGAATCAACCCCATGACGAGTTAAACCATCCATTGCCCCATCCAATAATTTGCTAGTAATAAACTCATTAAAACGACCCACTACTACTGCAATTTTCAAATCCGTTCCAATTAATTGTGCTTCAAATGTTTGACCCATTGTTCCTTCTCCTTTTTACATAGAAATTTTAGTTTTATTAGTGGATAATTGTTTACGATAAGCAACCAATGCTTCTATCGAGATCATTTTTAAGCCATGATGTGCAGCGTAATTTGTTAGTTCTTCAAACCGAAGCATATGCCCATCATCACCCATAATTTCGCAAATAACACCTGCAGGTACGCTATGACAAAGCTTCGCTAGGTCAATAGTGGCCTCCGTGTGCCCTCTCCGTTCCAGCACGCCTTGCTCTTTCGCAATCAACGGAAAAATATGGCCTGGTCGACGAAAATCAGTTGGCTTAGCTTGCTTTTCTATCATTCTTTGTATCGTTAGCGCACGCTCAAAGGCGCTAATCCCTGTCGTTGTTTCTACATGATCGATACTTACCGTAAATGCGGTTTGATGGTTATCTGTATTGTGCTGAACCATTGGATATAAATCTAGCTTTTGTGCAAGCTGCTGCGAAATCGGCGTACAAATTAAACCTCTACCATTGGTTGCCATAAAGTTGATTGTTGCTGGTGTGATGAATTCAGCGAGTGCCAGAAGATCTCCTTCATTTTCTCGATCCTCATCATCAACCACCACAATCATATTGCCCTGCCTTAAATCCTCTATGGCTTCTTCAATTGAATGTAGCACGATGATCAACTCCTATTCTGTGATTTAAAAACCATGTTGTGCTAAATAATCTCTTGTAATAGCTGGCGTTGTTTGCCCCTTTTTTAATTGCCCTATAATGTATTTTCCAACTAAATCGGTTTCGATATTAACGATTGCTCCAACCCTCTTCATACCTAAAACGGTTTCTTTGTAAGTATGAGGAATAAGTGAAATTGTGACACTCTTGGCTTCAACATGAAAAAGGGTTAAGCTTGTGCCATCAATTGTTATGGAACCCTTTGGAATACAAAAGTTGGTTAGTTCCTCTGACATTTCGATATCAATATAAACGGCGTTTGCTACTGGACGTTTTCGCAAAATTTTGCCGACTCCATCAACATGACCAGCAACAAAATGGCCACCAAATCGCCCATTAGCAGGCATGGCACGCTCCAAATTAACAGAATCACCTATTGCCAGCTGCTGTAGATTTGTTGCTTTGACTGTTTCAGGCATAACATCCATCGTAAGCTGCTGTTGTGTGAAATTTGTCACCGTTAAACAAACTCCATTGACCGCTATACTGTCACCAAGCTTGACATCCTCCGTTATCTTGGCTGATTGAACCGTAATTTTCATACTGTCCCGATCACTTTGCAAGGCTTTTATGATACCAATATCCTCTACAAGTCCTGTAAACATTCCATCACCTACTCTACTTTATTAGCACTTCTATCCTTAACTTTTAAAGTTGATCTACCTATTTTTGTGCCTTATCCTTCTCCCTTCTCTCGTTAGCAATAAAAAATAAAAACCCCTTTACATCAAAGGGGTTTTGGGAGTATAAGACATCAACAAATAAGCCTATTTGAAAACAATTTTTTCATAGACTGTCATCTCACTCGTTCTTCTCCCATCCAGACTATCACTGTCGGTTTTGGATTTGCACCAAATCAGCTTGCGCTCACGGACTTTGAATTGCTTCATCACCGCCGATTGGGAATTTCACCCTACCCCGAAGAACATCTTCTATTCGATTGTGGCTAAATAAAAAAACTTCCCACAAGATGATTGGGAAGTTTTGTAATAAATGCATAGTCAAATAAACCTTCTAAATTAGAATCAATTTAAAAAGTTCGCATTTTTACCCTTCTCCCATCCAGACTGTAACTGTCGGTTTTGGATTTGCACCAAATCAGCTTGCGCTCACGGACTTTGAATTGCTTCATCACCGCCGATCGGGAATTTCACCCTACCCCGAAGAATATTTTTATTTAGCTAGTCTTACGATAACACTATTTTATTATATTATCCATCCTTCTTTTTAAATTTTTTTCGAAGCATAAATTTTAAACAGCTTTGACTCGACTTGAAAAATGTAAAAGATGTTATTAAAATGATGACATTTAACCTGTTTATGGAACTTCTTAATCAAAAAAACGTTCCTTTACAAGTGACTATTCAGTCTAGCAGTTTGGAGGTCATTTACTTGACATTTTTTAAAAATATACCTTTTAAACAAGCTATTTTCTATGCCCTATTAGCACTCTGTTGTGGGGTTTCGATCGTTTTCGTACATCATAACGAACAATTTTATGATCGACCG
The DNA here is from genome assembly GCF_001043675.1 of Lysinibacillus sp. LK3. Taxonomy (NCBI): domain Bacteria; kingdom Bacillati; phylum Bacillota; class Bacilli; order Caryophanales; family Bacillaceae; genus Lysinibacillus; species Lysinibacillus sp. LK3. The sequence continues at coordinate 189,660 of NZ_LDUJ01000001.1, read as the reverse complement.
ATAGCGGAAATAACGCAAGTGGATGTAACAGCATCAGAACCGATGACAGATATGTATGAAAATGAGGATTTTTTGTTTACACAGGAGATTATGGCCATTATCAAAAATGGTCAGCATAAGGGGCAATTCATTCATTTGACGAATGACTATTCTTCGTCTGGTGCTTTTGATCAAGAATACCATGTAGGAAATGAAATCTTTGTCACGCTAGATGATCGCACAACAGAATCTGTTTTAACAGGAACCATTCTCGATTTAAAACGAGATCAAACCATGGTAATGATTGCATGGATTTTTATTTTTGCCCTACTTATTGTAGGTAAAAGACAAGGCTTATTTTCTATCATTAGTTTGAGTGTCAATGCTGTGATTTTATCATTCGCATTAGATCTTTATGTGAAGCATGGGGGCGTAAGCCTGTTATTAGTCAGCGGCATTTGCGCTCTGCTATTTACGATTATTTCGCTACTACTTATTAGTGGATTGCATACAAAAACATATGTAGCCATCGTGTCCACACTTTTAGGCACTGTTATAGCGCTTATCATAAGCTCTATTGTAATGTGGTTGACAGGTGAAAATGGTCTTCGTTATGAAGAAATGCAATTTTTAACACGTCCCTATCGTACCGTCTTTATGGCAGGTTTATTTATTGGCTCACTTGGGGCAGTAATGGATGTTTCTATTACAATGGCTTCCTCAATTTTTGCTTTATACGAGCAAGATCCTACAATCTCTGTCAAGGCTCTGAAATCTTCGGGACATGAAATCGGTAAAGATATTATGGGTACCATTACAAGTATCTTATTCTTTGCCTACCTTTGCGGCTCCATACCTATGATTATTCTCTATTTAAAAAATTCTTCCACATTAGGGCTTACATTGTCCTTAAATCTTTCATTAGAATTAGCCCGTGCCTTAGCAGGGGGTATTGGTGTTGTCCTTACGATTCCTATCAGTCAGTATACCGCTATATTTTTCATTAATCGAAAGAGGGTTCAAGGATGAATGTTGTCGTCTTATTAGCAGTTATATTATTCGTGTTAATGGTACTTGTCGGCGGTAGACAGGGGATACGCTCATTTCTTTCTTTATTCCTAAACTTTGGTGTGCTCTTTGTCACCATTTTTTTAATGACAAACCCTAAAAATAGCCCCATCATCTTGACGTTTATTGCCTGTACGGTCATTAGCTGTATTAGTCTTTTCTATATCAATAAAACAAACAGTAAAACCATTACAGCCTTTATCTCGACGATGGTGACGATAGGTATGTTACTACTCTTTATTACCTTTGTAACGGAAAAGTCGATGATCCAAGGGTTTGGCGAAGAATCAACTGAAGAAATCAGCATCTTTTCTCTCTACATTGGTGTTAATTTTGTGCAGATTGGTGCATCAGTCATCATTATGAGTACGATTGGTGCCATTATGGATGTAGCCATTTCCATCGCTACCTCTATGCATGAGATTTTTTATCGCAATCCTTCGATGAGTAGAAAAAAATTATTTACAGCTGGCTTAAGCATAGGAAGAGATATATTAGGAACCGATACTAATACGTTATTTTTTGCATTCTTTGGTGGCTATTTAAGCTTATTAATCTGGTTCAAGGACCTCTCCTATTCGATTGGGGAAATTGTTAACTCTAAGGTTTTTAGTGCCGAAATGACAACCATTTTTTGTGCAGGAATCGGCATTGCATTGATTATTCCGATTGCCGCCTGCATCAATGCCTTTTATTTAATTCGAACACGCGAAAAAACAGAAAAACTTTTATAAAAATTACCAGTACCTATCATGCATTTGTGATAGGTGCTCGTCGTTTCTCCTCTAATTCATTCAAAAAATGAATGCTATGTCAAAAATGTTTGTCCAAATTGTGAAATCGTATAGATGAAGCTAGAATTAATACTTACATTTGAGAAAATTTTTTTGCTATAGTAAAAATCAGAAAAGCCAGTATCGTGGAGGTGTACTGGCTAATAGGAAAAACGATCGCTGATAATCCACATCACGATAACATCGTCATGGTCATTTTATTGTGCAGAAAATAAAAGATTGCTAGAAATTCGTCTATTAATTTCTAAATATTCTGTATTTTAATCTCCTATGATCGTCTAACATTTATTAAAGGAGCTTTTACTGTGAATAAAGAAATAAAAACAAGTCCGATTATGGCTGCTCTCTTAGTAGCTGGCTTTGTAGGATTGTTTAGTGAGACAGCTTTAAATATTGCACTTGGAGAGCTAAGCCTGCTCTTCGATGTGGACGCTACAACCATCCAATGGCTTGCAACAGGATACTTTCTCACATTAGGCATTTTAGTACCTGTAACAGGCATTTTAATGCAAAAGTTTACTACTCGCCAAATGTTTATGGCGTCTTTACTCTTTTCGATAATCGGTACTATACTTGCCGCAGTCGCACCCGTCTTTGCTGTCCTACTTTTAGCACGTATTATTCAAGCAGCAGGACTTGCGATTATATTACCTTTAACGCAAAATGTGATTTTCACAATTTTCCCAGCTAATAAACGTGGTAGTGCTATGGGCGTAATGGGTCTCGTTATTTTAGCTGGACCCGCTTTCGGTCCAACCTTGGCTGGGATGATTTTAGATAGTTTGTCCTGGCACTGGATATTCTGGGTTACCATCCCCTTCCTATTATTCTCCATTATTTTTGGCTTTATCTTTATTCCTAATGTAAATGAAATAAAGCAGCTGGCTATTGATCTTTGGTCCATTCTCTTATCTACCATTAGCTTTGGTGGCATCGTTTATGGTGTCAGTGCTGGCGGAGATTTAGGCTGGTCAAATATTACTGTACTAGGCACCATTTTGCTAGGTGTAATCGCCTTATGTTTATTTGTATTACGTCAATTGAAAATGCAACATCCGATGTTAAATTTGACAGCGTTTCAATACCCCATGTTCGTGTTAGGTCTTCTTATGAATATGATTACCTTCTTCAATATGTTGTCTATGCTGGTAGTGCTTCCTATGTATATGCAAATGGTCCTTTTCGTATCGGCTTTTGGGACAGGTTTAATGTTGCTTCCTGGTAGTCTATTAAACTGTATATTAGCCCCTACAATCGGTAAATTCTTCGATAAATATGGCCCTCGTGCAGTCATTACGCCTGGCACTATACTTGTTGTAATCGGGTATGGACTTTATGCTTTATCTGGTACAGAAACAGCTACTTGGCTATTAGTCGTAACGCATATTATCATGATGCTTGGTGTTGGAATGGTATTAGCCTCTGTTCAAACAAATACGCTGAATGCCTTACCAAGACAATACTTTCCAGATGGCATTGCGATTACACAAACCTCTCAGCAAGTTTCTGGTGCAATTGGTATTGCTGTGATGGTGTCGTTGTTCTCAGCAAAACAACAGCACCTCCTAAGTGACATAACAACTAATACGCAAGAAGCAGCAGCTTCAGGTTCAGCCTTTGTCTTTTCTATCAGTTTTGTTCTGGCAATAATCAATGTCATACTCTCCTTCTTTTTGAAAAAAACACAATAATGTCGAGGTGTCTCAATGGACTTTTGAGACACCTCCTTTTGTTGTACCATTTTCATTGCAATCGCCGTATTTTCTGATAATATTTACCATAAGATGTTTACGTACGCTCAAAATGGTTGTTATTTCAAGAATACTAGATGCCCATTCCATGTAACATTTTTTAGCATAGAACGTCAATACAACGAGATGAAAAAGGAGAAAGTTTGCAATGAAGCATATTATCTTTGATTTTGATGGGACGCTTGCAGATTCTACTGCTGTGTTTGCCTCAGCATGGAATACTTTAGCCCAAAAATATAAATTTAAAGGCATTGAATTAAAGGAAATTGATACATTAAAAAAATTATCAATTTCAGAACGCAGTAAATTATTCGACTTTCCAATGTATAAGTTGCCTATGATTTTACCGCAATTTTATAAATTGTATCGTCAATCATTAAATGATGTTCATCTTTTTGAAGGAATGAAGGAACTATTAATAGAGATTGATAAAAGAGGCTATAAAATCCTGATTATTTCCTCAAACTCTAAAGAGAATATTTTAGAATTTCTTAAAATGAACGGTATTCATTGTGTAGCAGATGTCCTTTGCTCCAACCGCATTTTTGGTAAGGACAAAGTAATGAAAAAGTTTTTAAAGGAAGCAAATGTCGACTCGTCTAACGTCGTATACATTGGAGACGAGCAAAGGGATATTGTTGCTTGTAAGAAAGCCGGTATACCAATTATTTGGGTGGAATGGGGCTATGATGCCAAAGAAGTCGTGCAAAATGACGAACCTGAATACAGTGTCTCAACACCACAGGAAATTTTAGAGATCATTTAATCATGAAAAAGGATAATAGCACTTGTCTATTATCCTTTTTATATGCCTATCCTTTGATGTCACTAATTTGCATTAGCTTTTCTGCTGTACTATTAACCCCTTTGTAGGCATCTGTTAATTCATGCATACTCGCAGCAAACTGCTGTGTAAACGCAGCAATTTGATTTGTTGATGCATTGACCTGATCGATGGATTGTTTAATATTTTCTAGTTGCACAGTTATGCTATCAGCACTTTCTGTACTACTCTGGGACATTTTTTGTATTTCAGAAGCGACCACCGCAAAGCCACGCCCATGCTCACCTGAACGTGCTGCTTCTATCGATGCGTTTAGACCAAGAATTCTCGATTTCATAGCTAAATCTTTTACTAAATGGACAATCACATTAATTTGTTCAATATCGCCTGTCATCGATTCCGCGAAATTAGATAGCTCTTCCAAACGATTGGATACATCCTTACTGGCAGTGGCTAATCCTTCATTTGTAGCTGTCATTTCTTCTACAGCACTCGAAAGCTCAGTTGCCAATAGACGCATACTATCCATTTTTTCGTTCGAAATAATGGCACTTACTACGCCAATAATACGTCCTCCTTCAAAAATAGGCTGGGCAGAGGCGATATAGGCCATACCAAAACCTTCTGCGCTACGCTCCTCTTTCACAAATTTTCCTGAACTTAACGCTATTTCTGTTGCTGTACCTCGATATTTATGTACTGGATCACCAACCCCAACTTTCAAGTCAACCTTTTTTCCTGGTTTGTAGGCAAGCACTTTTTCCGTATCTGCCACGATGACACAAGCATCCTCTGGGTAAGTTGCTTGGTATAAATCAATCGAATCAATAGTTGCTTGTAGTTTAGGATGCATTGTCTTTTCCCCCTAAAATTTTCTGAATTGTATCAATTTAACTATATCATGCGATCCGAAAAAAGACACCAACGTCCAGTAGTGTCTCCTTACAACATTATGGTTTTTTCAATAATTCTACATATTTTTCTGCCGTTCGAATTTCAATTGTTAGAGAATTCTCTCCATAACTTGCCTTAATTAAAAATGGTACATCATTTGAGTTTTGAAACCTAAAATCTAACGTATCATAAGAAACCGTAGCATCTCTTCCTTTTGGGACATATCCTACATCTAACGAATGATGATGGCGCTCAACATATTTGACGGGAATTTGGTCTACTGCATTAAACAAGGTTGAAGAAGTTTGACAGATTCCACCACCAATTCCCATGACTACCTTCTTATTAATAATTTCAGGTGCGGGTTGATAGCCATTTGCCTCATCTCTTGGACCTACAATTGTATTGAAAGAAAAATAATCGCCACTGCCTACAATCACATTATGAATGGCTCTAGCAGAGAGCTCAATATTTTTATTTCTTCCTAAATCAGCACGATTGAAATAAGTTGTATAAGATGCAACAACCACTTCCTCTAATAAAGGAAGATCCTCAAAATAATAGCCACTTTCTGTTATATAGAGCGGCATTTCTACCTGACCGCCAGTCGCAGAAGCTTCGATAATACGCTCCACTAGCTCACTTTCCTTTAAAATGATTTGCGGCTTCCCCTTGATCACTTGCCCGTTTTCATCCAATCGATCAAGCATCATACGCTGATCATAGCCATTTGATGTGTCCGTTCCTCTCGCCCATTCCCTTACTAATTGTTCGATATGCTTTTGATAGGCTTGTGGGTCCGTATCGAAGCCAAATTCCTTTGGAGATATTGTTTTAAGTACCTTACTCGTAGTTGGATCAACAACCTCTACAATAGGATCAATCATTTGTTCTTGTTCATATGTAACAGGTTGCTGTATTTCCTCACGTTGTTGAATTTCTTGTTCTAGCTTGTTATCAGGGACTGCTGTTTTTTCACAACCTACGAGACCCGTCATACAGATAACGCAACATGTAGCTAACCACTTCTTTTTCAACCATAAACACCACCTCTATCTTCATACTACAGAGACATCTTATTCGTCTATTGCTCATAGTGTGTTGTTTTTTGGTTATTTTTATTTGTCAAGATAGCAAAAACACGCTACATTATCCTTAGCCTGACATATCTAAAGATAGTTTGATGTGTATTCTTGTACTTAATTAACCTTTTAATGATTTAGGGGGATTAATTCTAGAAGAAGTAATATACGCTTCCAATACGGTATACTTTAGAATTTAACGCGAAAAAGAGCATCTACTAGCTATCACAAAAGCCAATAGATACTCTTTCTTTTTTTATTTTTGAATAAACATTTGTGTCCAGTAATTACCTTCCTGTACATAGCCTACACCAATATGTGTGTAGCTTTTATTAAGGATATTGGCACGGTGTCCTTCACTGTTCATCCAGGCCGTTACAACTTCCTGTGCGGAGCGTTGGCCCTTCGCGATATTTTCACCAGCAGATTTATACGTAATACCGAAGTTTTTCATCATGGTAAAAGGTGTACCATATGTTGGGCTTGTGTGGTCAAAGTAATTTTTATCCTGCATATCTTGCGACTTAAATTTAGCAACCCTTGATAGCTCCCAATCTTCTTGCAATGCTGGAAGACCTGCTTTTGCCCGTTCTGCATTGACAAGTTTCACAACCTCTTGTTCAACTGTTGCCTCTTCTTTTACAGGGACGTTAATTTTTTGACCTGGAGAAATTTGATTTGGGTTAGCGAGTTGTGGGTTGGCATCAATTAATTCCTGTACACCCGTTTCTGTTTTTAATGCTATTTTCCATAGAGTATCACCAGATGTCACTGTATAGGATTCGGCGGCCATTGCCGCAACTGGCACTAATAATGAAGTTGCTACTACTGAAGCTAGTGCTGCTTTTTTTATTTTTTTAATCATGTTAATCACCCTTCCTAATTGCTCTACCATTATCGTAAATAGTTTCTGAGCCATAATCATCACAAAATATTTGGAAGGATTTTTACAATTGTATGACAAGCTCGCCATATGTTTGGTTAAAGCCCTTTCTTTCGCTATTCTTTCCCATTGGAATTGTCATCAAGTTGCAATATGTTTGTAATTGGCATACATTACTAATAGATTCAGTGATCAATTGCTGCACAAAATATCCTATTTTGCTAATTGCTTACGCTGTAATCGATAAATTAAGAGAATATAGAGCCAATCATAAAAGAGCGTTGCTACAGAAATAATGGTAATTAAAGGTGTGCGGAAGTATAGATAAAAGCCTACCGCTGCAAATAATGTACCCACCATCTTACAAACTGCAATCCCCATGGATTGACCAGCTAAATTCCCTCTTTGCAAGAGTAAAGCAATAAATAGACCTGACATCATAAGATTTTGAAAGAATGCTACGTACTTTCCTTCGAAATCTTGAAATTCATAGACTATACCTAAAATGATCAGCATGCTAAAGATTAACGTAATCAAAAAGGAGAAATACAATAGATTTTTTGATAGCATCTTTCGATATTCATTTGGAGCATAACGTAAAAATTGCATCAAAATAAAGACATCCAATACAAACCAAATCAGCGTAATATAGCGTTGCAGGTCATTTTGTGGGTAGAAAAAGGCAAAGATAAATTCCCATGAAATATTGGCACAAATAGCGACCATAGGCATGCCATAGGTTTTATCTTGCCATCCTTTGTAAATAACAAGTATATATGTAAAAATCCAAAAAAGACCCATTCCTACTTGGCAAATTAATAATATGTCTTGTTCACTCAACATTCACGCTCCCCCCTTTCTAGCATTCCTTCTACTATATGAGGAAATCGATTCTTTATGTCTAAAAGTTTGATAGACGGGTAAAGGAGTAGCTAAATAGTAAAAAACGGCAACCTATACATTCCACAAGCGATCCTATATAGTAAAACGAGGTGATTAAATGAAAATAAAAATGTATATAGATAATGAGCAATTTATTGCAGGAACGACCTTAAAAGATGAGATGGAGATTGAACACAATAATATGGCTTTGCATAGTTGCCATGATGTTCAAGCTATCATTAACAATCGTCAGCATTTAGCTGCGACATTGAACTGTGATTTACAAAATTTTATTTGTACAGAGCAAACACATAGTGCGAACTTTCATAAAGTCACATTAGCCGATCAAGGACGAGGAGCTGCGCAAATGGATACAGCGGTGAAGAATACAGACGCGCTTTATACACTTGAGCCTAACTTACTATTATGTAGTTTTACAGCAGATTGCGTGCCCGTTATTTTTTATAATGCTGTGAATGGACTCGTCGGTGTGATTCATTCGGGATGGCAAGGAACAGTCAAAGAAATAACACCCAAACTGTTTCAGCATCTTATGAATGAAGAACAGTGTCGACCTGAGGACTTTCATGTTCAAATCGGTATGGCACTGAGTCAGCAGAAATTTGAGGTAGACGCAGATGTATATGAAAAATTTCACAGTCTTGGTTATGCCGAAGAATTTATGTATTACAATGCAGAAACGAAAAAATACCATATTGATAATCAGCAGACAGTCAAAAAGCAATGTGAGCTTGCGGGTATTCCAGTGAATCAAATACAAATTGATGAAACCTGTACATTCCTTAGTCCCGATGGCTTTTCTTATCGTCAAGATAAACAAGCCGGAAGACATTTAAGCTTTATTATGCGAAAAACTCAATAACAGCAAAGACCCTTCTTATCGAATGGGTCTTTGCTGTTATTTTAAAGTACCTGTACTAATAATGGACGTTTCTACATGGACCTTCACGTCTAATTTTCTAATAAGCTCTCTTGTTTTTTTCGATGTCCATTTTCCATGATGATACATTCTAAATTCTTCACTTAAGCCAGCTGGATCTACCTCTGTTTTATTTAATCGCGCTAAAAATTCACTAATATCCTGTTCCAGCTGTTTATTCACATCTTTTTCCAAATCACTTATACTTTCAACTGTAAATAAATGTGATTCTCTTTCTCCCTTATATTCGCTTAAAGTACCCTTTATTTTTAAGAAAATCGTTAATTTGGGTGATTCCATATTTTTATTACTCTCTTTTTTCACACTGCTCTCGATTAAATCAATCATTACCTTTTCTTCTCCATGTCCTGCATTTAAATCAAGGTGCAAAGGAGCAAGATTTTTCTGTCCACTTAAAGCTTGAATAACTAGTGCTTCCTCAGGTTTAATTAATTCATGCATCTGATTCCCTTTAAATATGGCAACGCCTTTAATCTCTAATTTCTCCCCTCGTTTTTCAACATAGGGTAATACTGTATCCACTACAGGATTTGTAATCGAGTACATAAAATCATGAATATTGGTATTGGGGTTAAAAGCAGTATTGATACTCGGCTCTAATAGATTGTTCAAATAAAAATTAATACTTGGCTTATCAGGATAATCTCCTTTTAAAATCGCTTCCGCATTATCCTTCACAACAGCTATCAATACTTTATTACCTACTTCCGCATTGCGATATAAGTGCTGAACAATTTTTCGAACATTCCCTTTCCGCGCAAAATCTTCGTTTACTAAGACAACTCGCAATTGATTGAAGACTATTTTCTTATCGGATTGCTTTTCTATTTCCACGATGCCGCTTGATACTAAATCTGTTGTGATAGAAAAAGTTTGTGTGTCTTTTTCTGCGTCTGGAGAATATTGGGGGATCGCTACTGTGAGTCTCATCTGATTCTCATCGATATAGTCAAAAGCCATCGAATCTACCATCCCAACATCCTCTAGAGGAACTTTTATTTCTTTTTTAGAACAGCCTGCAAGTAAAACGAAAATCAAAAAAGAAATGATGCATAGACGTTTATTTTTCATACCTGCACCTGCTTTTTTCGAATAACATATATCAGGATTAAAAACACTGGCCAGCTTACCAGCACATAGCCTACATAGTTACTTGCCATAAATAATTTTTCCTGGAATTCACGCGAAAAGGGCATTTTTACAATAAAGAAAATGATCAAGGCGATGATATACAACTGATAACTTTGCTTTTTCTTTTTAAGGAAGGTATCCATACCCCTTTTTGCACACCATACATAGGCTGTAATCGAGGATAAGATTAGAAAAACCCAAAGCGTAATGCCAATGATATCGATTCGCTCAATAAAGGTAAATTCTCCTGCCTTAAATAGGTTTAATACTGAAAACTCTACATTTTTTAATTGCCACTCTGAATAATACATGACGCTAATAGCTGTTGTGATAAAGCATAAAAATATACTAATCCAAATACCGATTAAGGAATGACGAAATGCCTTTTTTTGATCGATGATATATGGAAAATAAAATAGAATTAATTCGTAACCAAGGATAGAAAAATATCCTTGCTTTAACGCTTCATAAAATTCCTTAGGCGTAAAATTAAATAGAGGCAAAAAATGACTTGGATCACCTTTTTCAATGGCCCAGCGCGTAAAATAGAATAATCCAATGGTAATAAAAAATGTCATTATACAAAATCGTGCAATAGATTCAATACCCCCACTTACAATATAAATAAGTAGAAGTAAAAAGCAAAGGACAGGCATGGTGATGGTTTGTTCCTGCAATGCTGTACTTTGAATTAAGTGCATATAATTACTAATAATCCCTGCACTAAAAACAATAAATTGAATAATGACGAGTAGATTTATAAATTTTCCGAGCCATTTTCCCAATAATATTTCATTCATTCGAAATAAATCATCATTGGGAAACTTTGAACAAAGCCATACCATCGCAAATAGTGTCAGGCTAGCAATCACACCAAAGAGAAGAGGCATAAATGATTGTGTGTAGCCCATAGGACTTAATTTCTGAGGGAGCGAAAGGATACCGGTACCAATCATAATACTTTGCGCTAAGAAGATGACATGATAACGATTTAACACCTTTCCTTTTGTTGTATTCAAAGTTAACCACCTCATTCTCATTCTGACACTATTTTTTCTGTACTTTTGAAATACCAGTCTTACTTCTTATATATTTAGTTGGAAATCGGATGACACTATCCAATAAATCGCTTGGCTTTCTTGGAATAGCAGGTGTCATATAATGCGTTCCTAAGGATTTGAGACTTAATAAATGGTGGATTAACCACGCAAAGGCGAGCATCTGTCCAAACAAGCCAAATAAACCTGCTGATAAGATAAAAATATAACGAATAAATCGGCTAGTATTACTCATTAAGAAAATAGGCGGTAAGAAGGAAAGTAGTGCTGAGGTAGCGACTAACACAATGAGTATATTACTTAGTAATCCAGCTTCTACGGCCGCTGTACCAATTACAATACCTCCTACGATACCAATGGTTTGTCCGACTTTGGCAGGCATTCGAGAGCCCGCTTCTCGTAAGACTTCAATTATAAGCTCGATAAATAATACCTCAATCAGTGGTGGAAATGGTACCTTACTTCTTGATTCTTGAAGATTTAGTAATAATTCGTATGGCAAAATTTCTGGATGAAAGGTTAAGGCTGATATATACATTGGTGTAATCATGATCGTTAAGAAAAAACCAAAAAAGCGCAGCATCCTTAATAAAGATGCTGTTGTCCAACGGTTGTAGTAATCCTCAATCGACACGAACATTTCAAAAAAAGAAGTGGGACAGACAATAGCTAGTTGACTATTATCCATAAAAACGACGATTCTACCATCCAGAAGATAACGGCAAATACTATCTGGACGGACTGTCATGTAATATTGAGGAAAGGGCGATAATGGATTATCCTCAATTAATTGCTTCAACACGGATATATCCGTAAATAACGGATAATCTACCTGGTCAATACGGTTTCTTAAATCATCTAAATTTTCATGGCTCACGATATTATCCATATACATAATCGATATTTTAATATTGGCTTCTGACCCAACAATTCGGTTTTCATTTTTTAGCATGGAGCTTTGAATCCGTCTTCTCACTAACGATATATTCGTTTCCAGTGATTCTGTAAATGCATCCTGTGGACCAATTACAGTCGACTCTGTTTCCGTATCCGTAATGGCCCTTGTAGGCGCACTATACGTATCGACACTTAATAGGGCGTTGGTTTCGTGAAAAAAAAGAAGGGTTTGCCCAGCATTCAATTTTTTAACGACACCTTTCACATCTTTCGGGTCCACATATTGAGCCATTTGATGAATTTGTTTCAAATTATTAGCTAGTGGAATCGTCACCATGGTTTGTAAGGTCATTTTTTCGATGAGTGAGGAGAAATAAATGACCGTCACATCCCCTTCTTCTGTAGCGATCATTTTCAGTTTTACGTCATCGACTTCGTTAATCTCCTGCTTTAATTTAGCGACAATCTGCTCGGGTATCTCGTTCATTTTTGCTCCACCCCTTTTGTTCCGATAAATACCAGTCCATATCATTCATTTTTTAGTAGTTTGCCTTTTTTTCATTTAATTATGTAAAAATTGTGCTAGCAAAAATAGCCATACAAAAAGGATGCATCCCAATTAGAGATACATCCTTAAAGGTTATTCTATAGAATCTTTGCTGTATCGGTTTTTACCAATACCAAATACATAGTAGCTAATGGTTACGAGAACTAAGAAAATAATGCCCACTATTAATGACACGCGTGTATCATCATTGAACCACATGCCGACTAGTACCATGATTAAAAAGATGATTGTTACATAGTTTGTAATCGGTGCGAACGGCATTTTAAAAGGATGCTTTGCTAGCTGCGCTCCCTTTACTTTTCTAAAACGAATTTGACTGATTAAAATGATAAACCATGGAATCATCCCTGGTAAAACACTCGCACTATACACATAAACAAATAAGTTTTCAGGGGCAATATAACTTAGAATAACACCAGCGACTAAGCCAACTAATACGCCCGCTGTTCCAAATAAAGGCACACCATTACTAGAAAGCTTTGCGAAAAATTTTGGTGCTTGTCCATTCATAGCAAGTGTATATAACATACGTCCAGCACTATAGATTCCACTGTTACATCCTGACATTGCAGCTGTGATGACGACGAAATTAATAATACCTGCAGCAGCTGTGATACCTACCTTAGCAAATGTCGCAACGAAAGGACTACCAATTGTGCCAAGCTCATCCCAAGGATACACTGTAACAATGACAAAGATTGCACCGATATAGAAAATTAAAATTCGCCAAATAATGCTTTGGATGGCATTCGTAATCGTTTGTTGAGGATTTTTTGCTTCTCCTGCTGTAATCCCAATGAGCTCCACCCCTTGATAGGCAGCAACGACTAAAGATAAGGCAAAGAAAAATCCTGTCCAGCCACCTGTAAAGAAGCCACCGTGACTCCAAAGATTAGATAAGCCGATTGCTATTCCATCATTGCCAAAGCCAAAGAAGATGAGTCCGACCCCTGCAATAATCATTAAAATAATCGTAACAATTTTAATCATCGCAAACCAGAATTCAAATTCTCCAAACGATTTGACAGAAATGAAGTTTGCCACACCCAAAATCACCATTGCAATTAGACCAGGTATCCAAGCTGGTAATTCTGGATACCAATATTGCATATACGTTCCTACTGCTATAATTTCAGACATCCCAACAATAACCCATTGGAACCAGTTACTCCACGCTGTTAAGTACCCTGCTAAAGGATGAATATATTTATAGCCAAATGTGGCAAAAGAGCCTGTACTTGGCTCCATATAAAGCATCTCACCCATTGCCCTCATAATGAAAAAAATAAAAATACCTGCAATACCATAGGCAAGGAGTACAGAAGGTCCTGTCCATTGAATAGCACTTGCTGAGCCCATAAATAGCCCAACACCAATCGTACCGCCAAGTGCAATCATTTGAATATGACGTGCTTCTAATCCTCTTTTCAATTCCTTATTGGCCACTCCATAACGCCTCTTTTCCTGTTGTTCTTTCTACGATGTTTTTACTTTAAAATAATAATCAATTTTTCTAAAAAAGACAAATGTATTTTTAGGAAAAACAAAAAATATTACTATTTTAATAGAATAACAAAAAATAGGTAATAACGACGATTTAATTGATGTTTGTACGAAATATGATGTTACTTCAACATAATTCAAATCAGAAAATTCAAAAAACTCTATTCCGTTCAAGTCGAAAGGAATAGAGTTTACTTCGTTATTGTAATAAAGTTTGTTCCTGTAATTTTGCAGAGAAGTATTTACGTGCATCTGCTGTTAGAATTTGTAGCAAAGTCACTTCTTCTTGACGTGCAAATTCTACAAACATCCCACTTAAATTTTCGTAGACATATTTGATTTTAAAGCCACTATCTAAATAATGATCTACTTTTTGAATTTCCTCTGTGCTTTGTTGGAATTCAGACATGCCATCACCTCACCTTCTTTTGAAAATGTCTTGATGTTGTCTCACTTACTCGGCACCCTTCATCTCTAACAGAGGATCTGGTTGCTCCACCAGTTCATCTTCATCTGGGACCGCCGCTGGAGCTGCTGGTTGGCCAAATATTTCATCTAAATTATGTCCGACTGTAATACCTAAATATTTGGCATCACTTGGATCATCTAGCTCAGCTTGTGGATACTTTTTAAACCACCAATACTTCGCTAATACATAATATACAATCGCGCCTACAGCGAACCCTACTAAAGAAGAGTAAGTTGAAAATATATTGGCAACTGCACCACCGATTACCCAGGCGATTAACCCAGCCATATTAAAGCCCTTATAATATTTAAATTGCCCATCTAATTCATAAAGCTCTTTTACATGTACGCGCCGTTTACGAATCAGGTAGTAATCAGCAAATAAAATACCTACAATCGCTGTTAAAATACCGCCAATGATTAATAGGACATTGACCATGACATCAAATAGACTCCAAGGCTGTGCAAGAATACCAATAATCCCTGCAATAACTACCCCTACCCAGAATGGCACTTTCGGTCCACCGATATTAGAGAAAATAGTAGCTGCTGGTACAACGTTGGCAGAGGTATTTGTCGACCATTGTGCTAATACAATCATCAGCAATAGAATCCCAAGAATAAAGCCGCTTGCACTTTGCTGTAAGGCATTAATTGGGTCTGCCGAGGCAACTGCCATATAGCAAACTGCACCAATCGTAACAATGAATGTGTTTGTAATGGGCATGACAATTAAAGAGCCTACAAGCTGTGTTTTATTACGCTTGAACCAATTACGCTCATTTTTGGGTGCTTTAAAGAAACGGGACAAGGATGGCATATCTGCTGCTAAGGTTGCCCAAAAGCCCATATTTGCCATCACCACTACCATAAAGGCGGTAAAAGCAGCGAAGCCTGTTGTTGGGGTTTCCACCCACGTCCAAATATTTTTTCCCTGAGATGTTGCATTATCTGCCAATGTGTAATACATCCAACAAGAAATTAAAATAATGACAGGGGCTGCTAAATCAGCAAAACGCTCAATGGATTTAATACCAAGAGATGTATTAAAGAGTTGAAGCGCTGCAAACACAAGGAAGCAGATAAACCAATTATCAAAGCCAAACAATAAATTTAAAATTCCGTTTATCGCTAATGCACCAAAATACGTATTCAAACCAAACCAACAGGCAGCTGTAACACCACGTACAAGAGAAGGTATATGAGTACCGAATGTGCCAAATGGTGCACGCATATAAACAGGGAAAGATAATCCATGCTCTATTCCGATGTCACCAATTAACGTCATAAAGACGCCAATTAAACAAGAACCTACCAATGTTGCCACAATCACCATTGGTAAGGATAAATTCATGATAGCCGAACCACCAATGGCAAAAGCCGCTAATACAATTGCCATTCCTATCCAAATCACCGCAAAACCAAATGTTCCAATATTTCTTTGTTGATGTGTCACTGGAAGTAAATCTGGGGATTTTAAATAATTCCCTTCACGTTCCATAATGTTTCTCTCCTTTTTTTCTAATTTCCGTGACAACCTACTTGAAGTGCCTTCCTTCACCCAAAATGCTGAAGGAAGGTGGAATTTCGATTTTAATCTTTATTCAAAAATGAACAACGGTCCTTTATTTTGATAGACTGCTAAGAAGTGATTGGCGTTCATTCCATGTCATTGGCGGAATTGTAGATGGGCGTTCAACCATTGAAATGGCTCCATCGACAGGACAAACAATTGAGCATAAATTACAGCCTACGCAGTCTTCCTCACGAACCTTTAGCATTGGGCGACCATCCTCCGTATAAAGGTCAATACATTGATGGGATGTATCCTCGCAAGCAATATGACACTTATTGCAATTAATACAAACATCATTATTAATTTCTGCGACAATTTTATAATTTAAATCTAAATCACCCCAGTTTGAATACCTTTGTACAGAGCGACCAACTAAATCCATGACTGAAGCTAGACCTTTATCATCTAAGTAGTTATTCAGCCCATCAATCATATCCTCCACAATACTAAAGCCATGATGCATTGCTGCTGTACATACCTGTACGCCTGTCGCACCCATTAATATAAATTCCGCTGCATCTTGCCAATTGGAGATCCCCCCAATGCCCGAAATCGGTACATTGACTAATGGATTACGAGCACATTCTGCAACCATGTTCAGTGCAATTGGTTTAACTGCTGGACCACAATAGCCCCCATGAGCTCCTTTTCCAGCCACATGTGGTACTGTATTCCAAGAATCTAAATCAACACCAGCTAAACTGTTAATCGTATTAATCATACTCACAGCATCTGCTCCACCTCGTGTTGCCGCTTCCGCCGTCACGGTAATATCCGTAATGTTGGGCGTTAGTTTAACAATAACAGGTGTACGCGCCGCTTCCTTTACCCAATACGTTTGTTTTTCCACCAATTCAGGGACTTGACCAGAGGCAGAACCCATGCCTCGTTCTGCCATCCCATGTGGACAACCAAAGTTAAGCTCAAGACCATCAACCCCCACATCTTCTACTCGTTTCACAATTTCATGCCATTTTTCTTGCTTTGGTTCCACCATTAACGAGGCAATAATTGCGTGATTAGGAAATTTCTTTTTCGTCTCATAAATTTCTTGTAAATTCACTTCTAATGGTCGATCCGTAATTAATTCAATATTGTTAAAGCCTGCCACACGTTGGCCATTATAGCTAACTGCTGCAAAACGGGAAGACACATTTAAAATCGGTTCTCCTAACGTTTTCCAAACTGCGCCACCCCAGCCCGCTTCAAATGCACGTTGGACTTGATAGCCTGAATTCGTTGGTGGAGCAGATGCTAGCCAAAATGGATTCGGCGATTTGATGCCCGCTAAATTAATGCGTAAGTCTGCCATATAAGTTCCCCCTCTATCCGTACTAACAATCTTTTGTCAACTGAAAGCATAGTGCCAGATACAGGCTGTATGACCACCATTTCAAAACATAGGCTAATGTAATCATTCAGATGGAGGATTAACAGCCTGTATAAACCCGATTGGTGAATCTAACAATCAGTGGAGAAAGAGCCTCCACTGATTGAAGGTTCACTTTATGCAATCTCACTTGGTTTTCTTAAACGTTCATGAATCTTATATGCTGCATCTTTTCCTTGCTGTACAGCGGTCACTACCATCGCTTCACCCTGTCCATTACCAAAGACAACATCTCCACATGCAAATACTTTGTCATTGGACGTTTGCATTGTTGTCTCATCAATGTCTACGACACCATTTGTATGAGCTAAACCAAAGGCTTCAATTAACGATACAAAACGAGTTTGCCCGATGGCTTTAATAACAGCATCCACTTCAATGATAAAATTGGAGCCCTTTACTTCTTCAGGGCGTTGTCGACCATCAGGACCTGCCTCACCAAGCTTCATTTTCACACATTCAATGCCTGTCACCTTTCCTGCTTCATTGCCAATAATTTTTTTAGGTGCAGTTAGCCATTTAAATTCCACACCATCCTGCTTGGCAAATTCATATTCAAATTTGTATGCTGTCATTTCTTTTTCTGTTCTACGATAGAGAATTTGTACATTATCTGCGCCTAAACGCACCGCACTTGTAGCACCGTCTATCGCCGTGTTTCCAGCACCGATTACGGCTACTCGTTTCCCTACAATATCATTTGTAAGCGGTCCCATTTTTGTTTTTCGAATAAACTCAATAGCATCATGTACCCCTTCTAAATCTTCCCCATCAATGCCCAGATTTGGGACAGCACCCATACCGACAGCTAAAATCACACTGTCATACTGAGCCAAAATTTCATCAGCAGAAATATCCACACCTACAGCTGTATTCGTTTGAATGTCCACACCGAGCTGTTCAATCTGCTCTACTTCCCAATCTACGACATCATTTGGTAATCGGAATGCTACAATCCCATAGCTTCCTAAGCCCCCTGCCTTCGCTTCAGCCTCATAAATAGTTACTTGATAGCCTAAACGACTGAGCTCACGAGCTGCCGACAAACCAGCAGGACCTGCCCCTACAATGGCTATTTTCTGTCCATTATGTGGACCTGCCTTAAATAGCTGAGCATTGGTTTCCATTGCCCAATCCGTTGCATAACGTTGTAACTCACCAATTTTAATTGGCTTTGTTGAAGAATTTAAGACACACGCCCCTTCACACAGTTCTTCCGTTGGACAAACTCTTGCACAGCTTGCACCAATTGGGTTTGCTTCTAATATAGTCGTAGCCGAACCCTTCATATTACCAGATGCAATTTTTTTTATGAAATTTGGTATTTGAATACTTGTTGGACATGCTTTAATACATGGTGCGTCATAGCAATACAAACAACGATTGGCTTCCTCAATAGCCTCATTCTTTGTCATCTTACCTTTTAATTCCACAAAATTACGTCTAAGCTGCACGGTCATTGCATTTTCTTGAATCGGAGCCATTTCCACATCCCCCTCATGTGTTCATTTTTTCCGTACCCTAATTACGAAACCGATTGTTTTGCTCTCCAGTCAAAACAATCGGTCCTATCCTGCTAAATGTTTAGAGCTTCCGCAGTTACTGTTTTTAATGGACGTTTAATGTATCGTCCACTGCCAAGTACACCTACAAATTCTTTATTTTTAATGACATATTCCCCACGTACGAGTACACTAACAGGCTCACCTGTTACCTCCCAGCCTTCATATGGGTTATAGTCCACATTCATATGATGTGTTTTAGCTGAAATTTGACGCTGTGCCTCTGGGTCAAAAATGACGATATCCGCATCTGAACCAATTGCAATCGTTCCTTTTTGCGGGAATAAGCCAAATATTTTTGCGGCACTAGTAGAGATCATATCAACAAATTCATTGATGGAAATTCTGCCTTTTGCCACGCCCTCAGAGTATAAGATACTGAAGCGGTCTTCAATGAATGGTCCGCCATTTGGAATTTTCGAGAAATCATTTAAGCCTAATTGCTTTTTACCTTTAAAGCTAAAGGAGCATTGGTCTGAGCCAATCGTTTGTAGCTGTTTTGCCTTTAAGGCATTCCATAAATGTTCTTGATGATATTTAGGACGAAGTGGCGGTGACCAAACATATTTGGCTCCTTCAAAGCCTGGTTGCGCTAATGCGGATTGATCGAGCGTTAAATACGGTGGACAAGTTTCACCATAAACATCATAGCCCTTTTCACGAGCGGCAATAATTTCATCTACCGCTTCTTTACATGTCACATGCACCACATAGAGCTTCGCACCAGCTATATGCGCTAATTCGATAGCACGCTTTGTTGCCTCTCCTTCCAATTCCGCTGGACGAGTTAGTGCATGATAGATCGGTTCCTTATGTCCAGCACGTCTTGCCTCCTCTACTAGCTCATCTATAACAGAGCCATTTTCACAATGGACCATCACTATCGCACCAAGATCCTTAGCGATTTTAAAGGCTTTAAATAATGTACGATCTGTCGCTTGGAATTCTTTTGCATAAGCCATGAAGACCTTGACAGAAGTAATGCCCTCTTGCTCTAATAATTGTGGTAATTCAGCTTCGGTTTCAGGTGTTAGATCACCAATCATCAAGTGGAAGCCATAGTCAATAGCAGACTTTCCTTTTGCCTTGTCATGCCATTTCTCTACGGCTGTCGATAATTTTTCTTCTCCTGCTGTTAAACAGAAATCTAAAATAGTAGTTGTCCCACCAAAAGCCGCTGCAATGGTGCCTGATTTCCAATCATCATCCGTCACCGTGTTATTGAATGGCATGTCTAAATGCGTATGGGGATCAATGCCACCAGGCAATACGTACTTGCCTGTAGCATCAATTATTTCAGCGCCAGCATCCGTTAAATTTTGTCCAATTTGAACAATTTTACCGTTCTCAATTAAAATATCTGCCTCAAATACATCAGCAGCAGTTGCTACTCGTCCACCTTTAATGATTTTTTTCACTATGCCTCTCACCCTTCATCACAAAATTAGAGAATGCTTGATAGTTAATGCAGTGTATATGTTTCGTCCATACTAAACTTCGTTTGTAGCGTTAACACCGTTTCCAATAAAATATCTGCGCCCTTTGCACAATCTTCAAAGGCTGTTTCCTCTTCTTCACAATGACTCTTCCCTTGAATGCTTGGAACAAAAATCATCGCGGAAGGAACCATACTTGCCATATACTGTGCATCATGTCCAGCGCCACTAAACATACGATGAGATGAATAGCCAAAGCTTTGACAAGCTCTTTCTACTTCATTGCAAATCGCACTATCAAAATGCACGGTATCTCTGCCCCATAACTTGACAGGCTGAATATGGCATCCGCCCGCTGTCTCAGGAAGCGCGTTGAGAATATCCTCAACCTGTTGCATGACCTCTGGCTTTTGATGACGTGAATCAATTGTAAATGTCACCTTATTTGGGATAACGGTATGAATATTCGGGGAAACATTCATACGACCAAAAGTAAAAACAAGTTGTTCGTCAATTTTTCCTAATTGTTCATATAGCTCTTTAATGATGGTTGATGCCACAATCATTGGGTCTTTACGCATTGACATTGGGGTTGTACCTGCATGGTTTGATTGCCCACTAATTGTAATTTCATAGCAGACCATGCCTAGCACACCTTCAACCACACCAATTTCCTGCTGTTTTGCTTCTAACACTGGCCCTTGTTCAATATGCAATTCGATATAAGCAAGTGCCTCCTTCAGACGATTGGCTTGCTCTCCCTCATAGCCACTTGCTTGTAAAGCTTGTTGAAAACGAATGCCGTTTTTATCCGTAGATTGGAGCATTTTTTCTTTGTCAAATTTTGAGGTGATGACGCCTGAACTCATCATGGCTGGATCAAAACGTGCCCCTTCTTCATTCGTGAAATTGACAATCGTAAGAGGAATGTCCACTTCGATATCATTTTCCTTTATTGTTCGAATGGCCTCGATCGCTGTTAGTACACCTAACACACCATCAAATCTTCCACCTTTTTCTACTGAATCTAAATGGGAACCCATGACAATGGGTGGCACATTCTTTTTACCAGGAAGAGTGGCGTAAATGTTGCCCATATCGTCCACCTGAATATCCATTCCTAACGCTTTGCAACACTCACAAAAATAGTTTCTTGCTAATACATCCTCATTCGAAAGAGACAAACGTGTGACACCACCATTTTCGGTGGCCCCAAATTGACTAAATTGTTCAATTAACTCTTGCAATCGTCTACTATTACATTTATACATATGCAAGTCCTCTCTTTCACAGTAGTTAATAAACATTCTAAAATAGATAAAATTTGTGAGATATGGATAGTAAACTAAAAAAATATGTGCAACTGCACATCATATATGGTAAGTTATGTTCATAATTAAGGGGGGAACGTATGGGGACGATTCGTAAAATTGTAGAGGGAGTTCATTTCCCAATGCTCACATTAGTCGCTGGACATAGTGGTACGTATCGCAGAGTTACTGGTATTAATGTTGTGGAAAGCAGTGATTTAATCATGTTTTGTAGACCCAATGAATTAGTCGTCACAACAGGTATTAATTTAGATGCGCAGCAAGACTCCTTGGAACATCTTGTCAAACAGGCATACACAAAAAAAGTAGCTGGCTTTATCATTAATACAGGACCATTCATTCCTAGCATTCCAGAAGCCGTCATCTCTTTTGCCAATCAACATGATTTCCCAATTTTTCAAATGCCATGGAATTATCGCATAGCTGATCTATTAAAAACTACCTTTCAATTTATTGCCAATCACCATCAAGAGCTTTCTATCGAAGAAAAGGTTCTTTTCAATCTACTATTTCATTACAAACAAAACACTAACACAATGAAAGATCAACTAGCACAGCTAGGATTTCCTCAAGGAAGAGAATTAGCGATCATAACTTGTACAACCATTGGCTCCAAAGCAGCTATTGACCGTTATGAGGTCATGATCCAATTCGCTTTTCAAAATCGCTATCAACGCTTCTTAAAATTAAAGCATAAAAATCACCTCATCTTTTTAATTGATAAAGCACAAATCAATACACCTAATATACCCTTCTCAAAAGTTGTAGAAGAAATCTATGAAAAAATCACGCTAAAAAATGGTTACTTGGATATTATTATCGGCAAAGGTAACTTTCATAAAGAGCTAGAAAATGTTCGCCAAAGCTATGATGAGTCCTTAACCGTCATCCATTTAGCACAGCTTCATAACAATCGTTATTTGTATAAATACAAAGAAATCGGTGCCTATAAAATATTGATGGCTGTGAAAAATCAGCCCCTAATGAAATCGTTTAGTCAGGATATTTTAGGACAACTTTACCGCTATGATGAACTACATGGGACAGACTATGTACCTTTTTTACGTATTTTTGTTGAGGAAAATGGCAGTACAAGCAGGATTAGTGAACGTCAATTTATACATCGAAACACCGTCCTCTATAAAATTAAGAAAATTGAAATGCTATTAGATATGGACTTAAGCAATCCCTTTACGAAGACTAATTTGTATATTGCCTTTTTAATTGAGGATGTCTTAATGCATCAATAGCCTGTCACAACATTAAATTAACTGAATTATCTTTCTCATTAAATACTCCTTCTAAAATTCTTGAAGCATACATATAAAGTACAAATGGGGGCGACTGCGCATTTTTGTTGTCCACATCTGAGGAAAACATATGCATGCTAATCAACTACCTGTTTAGAAGGAGTGAAGCTTCGTGACAAATGTAACAAGTCCCAATTGGCAAGTAAAAGATGAACAATTCGTATGGCATTCTATGAAGCCCTACAATCCAAATGCAACAATGATCGTCCAATCCTCTAAAGGGGCATGGATTACTGACATTGAAGGCAAGCGCTATTTAGATGCAATGGCAGGTTTATGGTGTGTAAACGTTGGCTATGGACGTGAGGAGATTGCCAAAGCTGCCTATGAGCAATTGCTAGAAAATACGTATACCCCATTATCTGTTGGGCATATCCCTGCTATTCAATTAAGTGAAAAAATTAATGAGCTTTTAGGGGATGATTATGTCGTCTTCTTCTCCAATAGTGGCTCCGAGGCAAATGAGGCAGCCTTCAAAATAGCTAGACAATATCATCAACAAAAAGGTCACGTCAATCGAACGAAAATTATTTCTCGTTACCGGGCCTATCATGGTAGCTCGATGGGTGCTCTTGCAGCAACTGGACAAGCTCAACGAAAGTATAAATATGAGCCACTGGCACCAGGTTTTATACATGTCACTCCACCTGACGCTTATCGTGCCAATGAAGACCATATTCAAAGTAAGGACCCTTGTGCATTACCATCCGTCCAAGCAATCGATCATGTCATGACTTGGGAAATGTCAGATTCCATAGCAGCAGTCATTATGGAGCCTATTATTACTGGCGGTGGTGTAATTATGCCCCACGACAGCTACTTACAAGGAGTTAAAGCTGTTTGTGAGAAGCATGGCGCACTACTCATTGTCGATGAAGTTATTTGTGGTTTTGGTCGTACAGGCAAAGCTTTTGGATTCCAAAACTACGGCATCCAGCCTGATATTGTGACTATGGCGAAAGGCTTAACAAGCGCTTATATGCCACTGTCTGCTACAGCTGTTCGTCGTGAAATTTATGAGGCGTTTGCTGGAACTGAGGAATATGACTTTTTCCGTCATGTCAACACATTCGGTGGATCACCAGCAGCATGTGCCGTCGCATTAAAAAATATTGAAATAATGGAAAAAGAAAATTTATTTGCCCACTCAGCTGCACTAGGTGCTACATTACTCACTACATTACAGGAGCAATTAAAGGAGCACCCGAATGTTGGGGATATTCGTGGGAAAGGCTTATTAATTGGCGTAGAGCTAGTACAAGATAAAGATAGCAAAACTCCGCTCGACATGACACTTGTAAACAAAGTGATCACACAATGTAAGGAACAAGGGTTACTCATTGGGAAAAATGGGGTGACCGTGGCAGGTTTCAATAATGTGTTAACCTTATCTCCTCCTCTGATTATTTCCTCAGACGAGACGAATTTCATTGTTGAAAAATTTGTGCAAGCCTTACACTCTATTAAACTGTAGGAGGAATAGCTAGATGGTAACAAATACAGACATACAGGATTTAGGTCATTTTATCAATGGACAAACAGTTCTAGGGAAAAGCGGTCAGTTTTCAGATGTTTACAACCCAAGCACAGGTACTGTCATTGCTCGCGTACCTTTGGCAACAAAACAAGAGGTACAGGAAGCGATTGCTGCTGCCCAAGCGGCTTTTCCTGCTTGGCGTGCCTTATCAGTTGGTAAACGAGCTGAAATTATCCTTAGATTCCGCCAACTCATAACAGAAAATATCGATGAACTAATTGATATGATTTGTACAGAGAGTGGCAAAACGATTGAGGATGCCAAGGGCGAAATTACTCGCGGTTTAGAATCTGTTGATTTAGCTATCAATGCCCCCCATTTACTTAAAGGAGAGTATTCGGTGAATGTTGGTGGTCATATCAATGCCTATTCTCTGAAAGAACCATTAGGCATTGTAGCGGCTATTTCACCATTTAATTTCCCTGTCATGGTACCGCTAGCAATTACAAGTATGGCGGTGGCTGTAGGAAACTGTGCGATTCTGAAGCCGTCAGAGCGGGTTCCTTGCTCAGCATTATTTTTATCAGAGCTGTGGAAAGAGGCAGGCTTACCAGATGGGGTTTGGACTGTTATTAATGGAGACAAAGATGCTGTTAATGAGCTGTTATGCCATCCTGCCATTGAAGCGATTTCCTTTGTAGGCTCTACGCCAGTTGCAGAAGCCATTTATGCTACAGCCTCTAAACATGGGAAGCGTGTTACAGCACTTGGGGGAGGTAAAAATAATATGGTGGTTATGCCAGATGCTGACTTAGAGCATGTAGCAAATGCCTTTTTAGGTGCTGCCTATGGAGCTGCCTCCCAGCGTTGTATGGCACTGTCAACCATTATTCCTGTTGGGGAGGATACAGCCAATAAATTAGTGGGTATTCTTGCCGATAAAATTGCCAAATTAAAAGTGGGTCCCTATACAGATGCCGAAGTTGATTTTGGACCAGTCATTACTCAGCAATCAAAGGATGCCATCATTGGCTATATCGATCGTAGCCTAGAAGAAGGCGCAACACTGGTCTGCGATGGGCGAAATCCGGAAATTTCCAAACAATCGAACGGTTTCTATCTTGGCCCTACATTACTCGATCATGTAAAGCCTGGAATGGAAATTTATGAACAAGAGGTTTTTGGACCTGCACGTAATGTCGTCCGCGTGGCATCATTAGAGGAAGCTATAGCCCTTATTAATGCTCATGAATTAGGAAATGGTGTAACCATCTTTACGAACAATGGTGCAGCAGCTCGAAAGTTTACCACTGAAATTGAAGTAGGTATGGTAGGTGTCAATGTACCCATTCCTATTCCAGTAGGCTATCATAACTTTGGTGGCTGGAAACGTTCAAGATTTGGTGAGGGGCATATGTTTGGACCTGACCAAGTACGTTTCTTCACAAAAGCGAAAACCATTTCAGAAAAATGGATAGAACAAGGGAATGACGTTACCTCTTCCTTTGCATTTCCAAGTAATCAGGACTAATCCTAAAAAATAAATATTCGCGTAGTCAATAGCTACGCGAATATTTTGAAAAAACTGCGACAACATGGTAACTAGTTTATACAGTTTAACTATTTGTTCTCTTTTTTCTCTTCCGTTTTTCTTACTTCTGAGAAATCTGTTTCTTCTCCAGCCTCCATGCCATAGCTAGGATTTCTATCCATACGAGTAAATGTATCTACATCATCCTCGTCTTCAAATCGCTTTACAAGAATTGGAATCGAAATTAGCCCAGCAAGACCAACGAGTGCATAAACCCAACGAGATAAGACCGCCGTTTGTCCACCAAATAAATAAGCCACTAAATCAAATCTAAAGAATCCAATGAGTCCCCAGTTGATTGCACCTATAATAACTAGTACTAAGGCGATTCTATAAAGCACGCTCATGTGTACACCTCCTTTATTTTCAATACTCCAAGCTATATTTCTTAGCAGGGAGGTGTCATAAGAAGCGATAAAATGACAAAGACTAGTCATTACAACCGCCATTTTGACGGTCTTATTTTTTGCAATAACCTCTTTTTTATACTGTGTACAAATGGCGAAATGACGTACTCTGATGAATGGCGTTACTTGGATAAATTTTTATGTGTCTGCTCATGCTGAAGCAGCCATTCTTTGCGCCACATCCCGCCTCCATAACCTGTCAGCGTTCCATTGGAGCCGATAATTCGATGACATGGCACAACAATGCTGATATTATTTTTACCATTCGCACTACCAACAGCCCTTACAGCTTTTTCATTGTTAATAGCAATGGCGATATCCTTATATGAAGCCGTTTCACCAAATCCTACACTCGGTAAAACATGCCAAACAGCTTGTTGAAAATCTGTACCTCGAAAAACATAAGGAAATGAAAACTCCTGACGATCACCTAGAAAATACTCATGCAATTGCTTAACACATTCTAGTAAAACTTCAGGTGTGTCTTGCTGAGGAGCATTGACGACCTGCTCTCGCTCTGCAAAGTTAATGGCATCAATTGCTGTATCACTTCCCTCAACTTCTATAATCCCAATTGGTGATGAATAATCTAATTTATACCGTTTCATACAGTGACCTCCATAAATAAAAGGTGGCATAAGCTTGCCAGCCTTGCCAATGTTCCGCATAGTTCTTTAATTCTTCAATTGTTGGTTTTCGTTCTAATGCTAGTTGTATTTTTAAAGCATTATGTAGACCTACATCTGCTATAGGAAATGCTGTCGGTTGTTGCAGACATTTCATAAGCACATAATCTGCTGTCCATGCACCAATTCCTCGAATGTCCATTAATCGTTTTTTCATGGCTTCGTAGTCCTCTTGTTGCCACAGCAAATTTTTTGTCAATTGTCCGCTTGCGATAATTTTGGCAATATCAATAATGTATTCTGATTTCCTCCGTGTAAATTGGAGGTGGATCAAATCATCTACCTCAATAACGGCTATTCTCTCTGGCGTTGGAAACAGCCAGTAGCTTTGCCCCTCAAAGTAAACATATTCTCCAAAATGCTCGACAAATCTCTTTTTTAACATATAGGCAAAAGTTAAATTTATTTGTTGACCAATAATTGCCCAAACTAATGCTTCAAATAAATCAGGAATCCCGATTAACCGTAATCCGTTATATTTCTTCACAAGTGGCTTTAGGATTTGATCGTTTTCAGCCATCTGGTAATACCCCTGCAAATCCTTTGTTAAATCAAACCACTCTGCGATATATTGTGCGATGATCGCCTGTTCATGGCTAGCTGGCTGTTTCATTGGAAATATTACTATTATTTTATGTGCTTGTTCAGTTATTTCACATAAAATAAATTGTTCATCAATCTTCAATAATTTGTAGAGCACATCATCCTTTATATGGTGAAGTATTTCGTGATGTGAGCGCTTTAAGAACTGCAAACACTCTTTATAATTAAATGCTTGTGGTAACTCGATAACTAAATAGCCAACATCGTATGTCCATTTCATATCATGTCCCCCTGCAACGATAGGTTACGGTATTCTGTAGGCGAACAATTTTTCAGCCGTCGAAAAACTTTATAAAAATTAGATGGGCTTTGAAAGCCAGCTTCATAACATATTTCTAAATTTGTAAAGTCGGTATGTTTTAATAGATGGGCAGCCTTATCAATTCTGATTTTCTCTAAATACGTTCGAGGCGTCTCAGCAGTCTCTTGTTTAAATAGTCGTTCAAGGTGAAAGGGACTGAGGCCAACATGCTTCGCCATATCCTGTAAAGTCACTCTTTGTTTATATTCGTTCATAATAAAAGTCGTGACATTTTTAATCAATTGCGTGTGTGGGGAATGTTCGATTTCAGGCTGACATCGTTTACATGCCCGATAGCCAGCCGCCTCTACCTTTTGGATATCTTCATAAAATTCAACATTCATCTTTTTCGGCTTTCTGGATTTACAGGAAGGACGGCAATAAATCTTAGTAGTTTTAACCGCTGTATAAAAAAGCCCATCATAGGTTTGATCACATGTTATAATCTTTTCCCACTTTTCCTCAAAAGATAAATTGATGGCATTGTCCACGATTAACTCACCTCATTCCCATCGACTATATATATAACGCAGAAGTATCTTGGTCTTTTAATAATTGTGCAGCATGCTGTGTTAAATGCGCAATTATTTTATCTGAAAGTGCATTTCCAAAGCTAAAGCGTTTCACCCCTAATTCTTTTAGTAGCTTGACATTCGTTAAACTAGGTAATGAAAGAAGATTGATGGGCGCATTTATATTACGAGTCATCGCGCTTATTTCATTGGCATCTGTTAAGCCTGGGATAAATATACCACTTGCTCCGCTCTCAATATAAGCTTTTGCTCTTGTTATTGTTTCTTCAAATGGTTGCTCTAATTGAAAATACGTATCTGTTCGAGCATTAATAAAGAAATCTTTATAGCCATGATTATCTAATTCTTTCCTCATGTTTGTTAATAAATAACAGTGTTCAATTATGCTCCTTAAGCCTGTTTGATGTTTAAGGGAATCTTCAATGTTAATCCCTGCTACTCCTACATCTGCCGTTCTCAAAACATTGTCGATAATACTTTGTTCATCATGGCCATACCCCGCTTCTATATCTGCTGATACGGGTATCTTGACTTGCTCTGTAATGGATTGAATAATTGTTAGATGTCGTTGAAAATCGATTTGTTCACCGTCTGCATAGCCAAGTGAGTTCGCTATGCCCCAGCTTGTTGTACCGATTGCTTGAAAGCCTGCCTTTTCTAATGTTAATGCTGATATAACATCCCAAGCATTCCCAATAAATAATAGCTCTTGTGAAAAATGTAAATCATAAAATTGCTGAATTTTTGACATAATATAAGCCTCCATGCTGTTTGTTAGACCTTATATTATCAGGAACTATCCTTTTATTTCGTCCTCAATCTTGCTGTTATGGTCTATAATAATGTTTTAGCAAATAACATGGAAAATACAATAGTCAGAAAAATAAATTTATTCACACTTATTATCCTAGTTATGTTCGCTCTCATCCCCCTGTTAGCGCAATAGCCCAACAGATAAGCCGCTAGATCCTATTGTGTTAGGACAGCATTTAATTCCAAAATGATCTCCATCGAAGATATATTGAGTGGTGTCCATGATCATTCTTTTGTGGCTAGTAATCAATCGTATCCATTCTTCTGGCATACGAGAGATACTATTTGGTTACGTTTATCCATGGATAATATTTGAATAGATAAAAATGAATCCTATTGGCTAGAGGTAACAGATAAACTAGATAGCATTGATATGTATATCATTATTGGAGTGACTTGCTTTGTGATGGGCAAATACAATTCATTCCTTATTATCTAGATGTGACAAGGCTTTATATCAGGCCAAACACCATGGTGGAAATCGTGTGGAATTTTTACTGGATCATACAAAACCGGAGACAAAAACAGAGGCTTCATTACCTTGTCGCCTCTGTTTCCCTGTTTACATATTGATTTGTGAATAATCAACTTGTATAAATAGTAAAAAACTATTCGCAGCCTTTTAGCTATTCATCATTATGTTTAAAAAAAGCTGGCTTTGGAAGAAACCAATGTTAGTTCTAAACTAAATTAAGTAAGTGCCTGTTCCTTGGAAAGCTTTCGTTGTAAAGCAATTTCTCGGCGTTTTTCTTTCGTCACACGCTGCCAAATGACTACTGTAATGAATCCAATAATAGCTAAGCCTAATAAAATACCAAAGAATACTTTATAGCCCGCTGTGCCACCCCAGTAATCTAAACAAGCACCTGCAATGATTGGCATAAAGATTTCACCACTATAACCAATTATCATCAGTGGCATGGACACAGTTCCTGTTGATTCTACTGGATAATCGCCTTCTACTAGAATTGCAAAATGCATCGCTTGCAAAGCATACATAGATGTATAGATAATCCCAATGAACACTAAAAGCATAAGGATAAAAGAAGCTTTTCCTGGTAATAAAATGAGCCCTACTAAACCAAATGCTAATAAAATATAGCCGATTAACACCATATTCGACACACCAATTCGGTCTCCTATGATTCCTGCACTAAAACTACCAATTGGACGACAATATTGCGAGAAGTAGCCCAAAGCCGCAGCAATTAACGTAGACGCACCAAATGCGGCCGTTGCATAAGGTGTAATGTAATAATAGCTAATAATCATCGCGTAGGACGTAAAGATAAGTATAGTCGCAAGCCAGGTAGTTGGCATCTTCAACACTTTCCAAAGGAC
Organism: Lysinibacillus sp. LK3; assembly: GCF_001043675.1. NCBI lineage: Bacteria > Bacillati > Bacillota > Bacilli > Caryophanales > Bacillaceae > Lysinibacillus > Lysinibacillus sp. LK3. The sequence goes on along the minus strand of NZ_LDUJ01000001.1, from coordinate 158,600 downwards.
TGCCCAATCAAACGTTTTACTGCTCTCTCTATCTTCTGGACTGACAGTTGCTTGATCTGGATCTTTATACAGCATCATAATCATGAGGCCCAACAAAAGACAAATCACAGAATACACCGTAATAACTGCTGAAAGAGCCATTTTATCACTCATATGTTTTGCAAAAAAAGCAAAGATCCCTAAAATCACAGCAGATTGAATAATGTTGGTTACACCACGTCCGCCTTCAAAAAATCCAAAAGCTTTTCCTTGTTCATTTTCAGAGCCTAAAGAACGAACCGCTTTTACTAATGCTCCCCAGAACGTCATAATGGACGTGATTCCCCAAGCAGCATGAATCAGTAGAAGTACTGGATAGGGTGGATACAATAATAATGTAAACCCTAATAATCCTGTGGCTACTAAAGAAATGGTTAATAAATATTTCGTTTTCCAACGATCTGCACAAAATCCTCCAAAAATATAGGAAATTAAACAACAAACACCATACGCACTACCAAGTGTCCCCATTTGTGTATTGGTTAAATGAAATGCATCCAGAAAGACATCATAATAGTAGTTTCTAAAATAAGGCAATGCGTAAATTAAGGCACCTGAAACAGCTAAAATAACTAAAGTAGCTGTATTCTTTTTTAACTTAGCTTCCATATGTTTACCCCTTATATGTTATTTACAAGCCATGACGTTTAATTTTTTGATTCCATTCCTTATGGAAGACTTGTTTGTCATTTTCTTTGATGACCATTTCCCCAACAATTTGGAAGTTTTCCTGATCGGATGTTTTGGTAACCGTAATATCCGCGTCAATCCACCAGCCTTCACGACCAATTTTCATCTTTTGATCGATTGTATACTGAGCTGACAGTGGATCAGCATTCGTTAAGGTTAATTCTCGTTTTAAATTATGTTCTACAGTGACATCAATATCATCAAAGCGATAAATACCTTCTCCAAATACGCCTCCAACCCCATCTGTAATGCATGTCCATGTATCTGTTAAAATATCATAGGATATAGAACGATCGACTCTTCCTTCTTGCAGTGTTGTGATTGGCGTTAATGGTGCACTTTCAGCATTCATATTAGGTCCTACTACCTGCTGACCATGGAAGGTTGGCAATGATAAGGTAGCCGTTTCTAGATTTAATGTCAATGTAGCGTCTTCTGGCATTGGCCAAAACATCGGCCAAAACGTTGTAGCTAAGGATAGGCGTAAACGATGCCCCGCTTTAAATTGATGGCCACAGCAATCTAACTGAACAAAGGCCTTCACTTTTTCACCAGGTGTTAACAGGTCAACATGATCATGCCCATTTAAGTGTGTCAGGTTCATCACGCCATAGGATACACGAGTGACAGCTCCATCGGGTGCTACGTCTGATAGCTGTGCAAATAGCATTGCATGTGGTTTGTCACTCATTAATTCCACTTCAAATTTTGGATAGCCCACAATCTCTAGGGCTTTCTCTAGCCTATCCGTTTCAAAAACCATGGCCATTCCATCATCTAATCGTTGGTCTGCTGGACTTTCACCTAGTACGCCAGCGCCCATCCATTCACCAGATAAAAGACCATGATTTTGAGGAGTTTTTAGTAGGACTTGCTCTTGTTGCTCACTGCGGTTTTCTACTAGTTTTCCATGTGTCAGTTGATACACCTTAGTTTGTATCGATTTCGCTGCTGGCCACGATTCTAAACCAACCCAATAGCCTTTGCTGATTGGTTTCTTAACGGATGGCTCCATGCTCTCTTCTACCCAGACATTCACCATTGGTCCATCCATTACATCGTTGTCTATTCCTTTTAACCAATGATCCCACCATTTCACAGCTTCTTGTAGAAAGCCCATTGCTGGACCCGGCACTCCATCGTGGGGATAAACATGTGCCCATGGGCCAATGATGCCTTTTCTCGGAACAGAAAGCCCTTCCATTAAACTTAAGACTGTGTTTGTATAGGAATCTTCCCAGCCATCTAGCGCAAAAACAGGGATTTCAATGTCATCGTAATTCTCACAAACTGAACCATGCTTCCAGTAGTCATCTCTTGTTTGATGCTCCATCCACTGTGCCATCCACAAAGGCATATTTTCTAATCGTTCCATCCATTTATCACGCCAGCTATCGCCAACAATATGTGGATCAATTGGACGTAACTGGTAGGCTAACATAATAGCACCCCACCAGAAGTTATCGTTTAACAAGCAACCGCCCTTATAGTGAATATCATTGTTATAACGATCATCTGTAAAGCCTACGGTAATAATCGCCTTTAACGCCTTTGGTCGACGAGCTGCTACTTGTAGAGAATTAAATCCGCCCCACGATTTCCCCATCATCCCGATATTGCCATCACACCAGCTTTGGTTAGCAATCCATTCAATGACTTCAAGGGCATCATCCTGCTCTTGCTTTAGATATTCGTCCTTTAATAAACCATCTGACTCACCTGAACCTCGCATATCCACTCGCACAACAGCATAACCATGTCCTGCAAAATAACCGTGCATAGGCTCATCTCTTGCTCTTGTCCCATCTGTTTTACGATAAGGAATATACTCTAAAATGGCTGGTACTTTCTCTCCCAATTTTACATTTGGTAGCCAAATACGACTAGAAAGCCTTGTGCCGTCAGCTAACTCGATCCATGTGTTTTCAATTGTTTCATATGTACACTCAAATTGTGTCACAATTTTTTTACTCATTGTATAATCCTCCCCTTGTGTCTAAGTGCAAGACTCCTAGTTATAACATCCTCTTCGTCTAATTATTCCGAATCTTGATTATTTAGTAATCATGATTATAAAATAATTGTGATTAGTATATCACCTGAAATTCTAATGCACAACTCTGAAAATGACAAAAGCTAATGCTATAATGAAAGAAGATAATTAAAATTGCTATGCTATAATAAGTTTAAATTAGCTACAATAAGGTAAATATATACATTTAATTAATGATTTTACAGTAATTAATTGTTTGTTAGGGGGATATTACTTTGAAGAAAAAGGAAATACAAAGGAGTCGTATGTGGAAATACTTTGTAGATGCCACTGCGGAAATCATCGAAGAAGAAGGGCTGGAAAATGTCACAATCCGGAAGGTTGCTGATAAAGCAGGTTACAACAGTGCTACTATCTACAATTATTTTTCGGAAATCTCGCATCTTCTATTTTTTGCATCGATGAGATGCATGCAAGACTATACCAACGAAGTTGCTCGCTACATAGAAAGAGGCAAAGATCCTATTGAAAAATACTTATTGGCTTGGGAGTGCTTTTGTCAATATTCCTTCAAACAACCTCAGATTTTTCACGCAGTCTTTATCATGGATTTAGGGGAAACACCAGAAGCACTATTGGAAAATTATTATAATTTTTACCCCAATGATTTAATCAATATCCCTGATGATTTAAAGACCATTTTATTTCAACACAGTCTAACGAAACGAGGGCGTTCTATGTTAGAGATCGCTTTAAAAGAAGGCTACTTAACTGAAGGCAATGTTGATGCCATCAATGAAATTACACTATTAATTTGGCAAGGTATGTTTACAAACCTATTGAATAATCGCAAAAGTTATGATGCCAAACAAGCAACGGCAATCACTATGAAATATATTACAGAAATCGTTCGTAATGCTAACCTTTTTGATGAGCAAACTAAAAACAAGCAATGAGAATCATACTAGCAATTGCCTTTCTTTAAACGCTTCTACAATACGTAAAAACCCCTTCTAGCAATGCTAAAAGGGGTTTCTGCTATTTTTGCCAATGATTTAGTTCCTTTAACAATTCGGGTAGCTGCAATTTCTTTACATCGATAGGTGGTAATGCCTTAATAAACTCTTTCCCATATGACTTACTAGTAATTCGTCGGTCTAGGACAATAAAAGCTCCTTTATCCTGCGAAGAACGTATTAATCGACCAAAGCCTTGCTTAAACCTCATGATCGCTTCTGGTAAGGAAAGCTCCGTAAAGGAATTGCGGCCTAGAGTAGTTAGATGCTTTGCCCTCGCCTTAAAAACAGGCTCTTCTGGTGAAGAAAATGGTAATCGTACGACAATAACAGAGGCAAGTGCATCTCCTGGAACATCTACCCCCTCCCAAAAACTGTTTGTGCCAAATAGAACGGCATGACTAAATTTTTGGAAGGATTTTAGAATGCGCATACGGCTACCGCCTGTAACACCTTGTGCAAATAGCATGTAATCATCTAATAGTTCACTATCTTGGATAAGCTCAACTGTTTTTCGTAGCATATCCTGTGCTGTAAAGAGTACAAAGCAACGCCCTTCTGTCATTCGAACAGTCCGCGTAATTGCATGGGCAACAGCCTCAATGTATTCTTCTTGGCTGACATGCTGAATATCTGGCATATCGGTGACGATAAATGCCTTAGCCCCAGCATAGTAGGCTGGTGGAGCTTGTAGTTTCAAGACTTCAACATTATCAGAAATGCCTAGCTGGCGTGTAACAAAGCGCTCATTGCCTGGTACCGTTAATGTGCCTGATGTCCAAACAATACTCGCTTGCTGACGTAAAGGTGCTAATACTTTTTCAATTATCGGCGTCACATTGACAGGCTTCTTAAAAACATGGAGACTGCCAGGGACACTCCGTACATCAAATTCTAACCAAACAGAATTGCCTTCCTGTGGTGACAGAAAAATATCGTCCCATTCAGCAATTTTTATCTTCACTTCTCGAATCCAATATTGCCATTCAGATAATACATATTGATCGTTTTTATCTAGCTGCTCAATCGCATTTTCGAACGACTGTGTAATGCTAGTAGCGAGATCCAGCCATTGCTGGGTTAGTTTGCTTACTTGTGCAAACGTTTCTTTCGCAAATGAAACATCCTCTAAAAACAAGGTGCATTTACTACCTGCTTGTTTCCCTTTCATTTGCTGTTGCAATTTTTGAATAGTTCTCTGGATTGTTTCATCAAATGTCCGCTGCAAACGTATGAATTGTGCATCAAGATGCTGTAAATTTTGCATGGCTACTCGCTGTTTTCTCTTCGCTGCCTGGCAAAACTGTTGAAATAAAGCCGTGTCCTCCATCGTACCAATTTGTCCAAAAATATACTTCCATTGTGTATAGGAGAAGACTACTTCATCCTGCTGCATAGCAGCCTGAATAAATTGATGCGCCTCGTCAATAATCCAGCCATCTATTTCTGTAAAAAGTGGTGTTTGACGCACTAAATCACTTAAAACCATGGCGTGATTTGTTACAATACAGTCAGCAACTGCACTGTTCTTTAAAGCTTGCTCATAGAAATCAAAGCCCTTTGAAGGCTTGTCATTCGGTATTTTTCGGATTTTCTCTAAAAACAGTTGTCCGCCACCAGAAACATTGAGCTCGCTCAACACACCAGTTTCTGTTTTGGTCAACCACACAAGTATTTGTAAAATAGTAAATGTATCATCATAGGATTCATCAGCATATGCCATACATTGCTCAAAGCGATCGAGATCAATATAATGCTGCATTCCCTTCAGCACACACAAATTCACCTTTGTCCCAAGGATTTTTTCGATCTTTGGTAGCTCTTCTTCTACAAGCTGTTCTTGTAAATAGGAAGTATACGTACTGATGGCAATCTTTTTATTAACAGCACGGGCAAATAAGATGGCTGGAAGTAAATAGCCAGCAGTTTTACCAATACCTGTAGAAGCTTCAATCACGCACTCCTGTTGTTCATGTAATGCCCGCCAAATCGTGTCCATCATGTCAAATTGTGCAGGACGTTCCTCAAAATTTGGCAGTGCCTTTGACATTAAAGTTATTTTCTCATCTACTGATTGAGGGTAGGCAATCGTTTCTGTCACATGCTCATGCTTATTTCGACCATTGCCAATCGCAAAATTACGGTAATAGTGTACATTTTCGCGGCCCGTCGTATGCTGGCGCTTAATTTGCAACGCCTCAAAAAAAAGCTGAGAAATATTTGATTTTAAGCGAAAGGAACGCTTATGCATCTGTTCAAGTGTAAGCTGTGGTAAACTTAGTAGCTCCTTCCAGCAATGCTTGAATAGCTCCGCTGTCGCGCGAGCATCGTCATCCGCTCGATGAGCATTTGCTAACTCAATATTTAAATCGGCCGCTAAATCCCCTAGCTTAAAACCAAGGGACATAGGGAACAAAATTTTAGCTAGCTCCACCGTATCCATTTTTTTACCTTGCCATTTCGGTAGTCCAGCACGTTTAAACTCTGCTTGTAAAAAGGATAAGTCAAAATCTGCATTATGTGCAACAAATACACAGTCAGCAAGTAGCTCATATATGTAATCCGCATGCGCTTCAAATGGGAAGGCATCCTTTACATCCTCATTCGTTATATGCGTTAAATCTTGAATGAAAGTGGGAATAGCTTTCCCTGGATTTATGAACTTCGTATAGGTACGCTCAATTTCCCAATCCTTCATAATAACAATAGCAATTTGAATCATCCGGTCCCCATTGGCTGGTGAATGACCAGTTGTCTCCAAATCTACAATTGCATATTTTTGACTTTCCATCATACATCTCAACTCACAGTTCACATTAGATAAGTTGAATTTTATCATATTATTGGCTTTGCGGCATCCTTTCTCCTCTTTGTTGAATCACCGCATCCATACAAAAAACGCAACCTTGGAGAAATCAATCCCCTAAGGTTGCGTTGTGGAATCGTTATGGAGTGCTTACTCAAACAACGTTACGCTTATTGTTTTTTTGCTACATCAACAATACGACCTTCTGTTGTTGTTTTCACTTCTTTAAGTGATAGTAATTGCTCTTGAAGGTTTTCCCAATCAGATAAGCCTAAATCTGTAACACGACCTTCTTCATATGCTTTAGCAAACATATCTAGGCCATCTCCACCTTTAGCAGTATAGGCATTTGTAGCTACTGTGTAAGTTTTACCATCTTCAATAGCAACATATTTACCTGTTGCTTTATCTAAATATTCGATAGATACAACACGTGAGCCTACTTCTTTTGACGAATCATATTGTAATTTCGCTCCAGCAATGTGTAAGAAGCCACCATTTTCTTTAGGTGCATTTTTCAAGGACACTTCAAATGCTGCTTTTAGCTCAGCACCTGTTGCATCCATTAATGCTAATGTATTACCGAATGGTAATACTGTAATTACTTGACCAACTGTAATATTCCCAGCTGGAATTGCTTCTCGAATACCACCGCCATTTTGTAATGCCATTACAACCGTTTTATCAGTATATTTTTGTGCCTTTGCTAGCATACCATCTGTAATGATATTACCTAGGGCTGTTTCATTACTACGCACACTTTCAAGACTTGTTTCACTTGCACGTGGGTTAGCTAAAGCTTCTTTTAGTGTTACACCGATTTCTTTGTTGTTCACTTCATCTACTTTTGCTTTATAAGGTGCTAGTAATTTTACTAATGTTTCGTCTTCAGCTACCTTACCAAGGTCGATTAATTCGCCACCATATTCAGTAACTACGCCATCTCCATCAAATGTTACATCAAGCGTACCTAAGTATTTTACATACTCATTGGCCTGTACAATTAATGTAGCATCCTTTGCTTCACCTACTGTATTTGTATCTACAACGAATGGCTCGTCTAATTTTGTATGATCATGTGCGCCAACAATGACATCAATGCCTGGTACATTTTTAGCTAGTAAAATATCATTATCAACATTCGGATTATCATTGTAGCCAATATGTGTTAAAGCGATAATTTTGTTGACACCCATTCCTTCAAAGGCTGCCACAGCTTTTTTCGCTTCCTCTATATAATTTGTAAATGTTACTTTATCAGGAGAAGCAATATCAACCGTTTCCTCAGTCGTTAAGCCGAAAATACCTACTTTTTCTCCATCAATTTCTTTTACAATACCAGAATAAATTTTACCATTTTCAGGTTCACTTGAAATTAAGTCTGTAAATAAACCAGTGAATTTATCATCTGCTGAGAAATCAGCATTAGCATCCACAAATGGGAATTTAGCCCCTTTAACAAAATCCGCTAATGCTTGATGACCTTCAGGAGAGGCACCTAAATCAAATTCATGGTTACCAAATACCATTGCATCAAAGCCAATTTCATTTAATAGCGCTAGATCTGCTTGTCCATGGAATTCATTGAAATATAATGTACCATTAAATGCATCGCCAGCATGTAATGTTAAAACATTTTTCTTTGCTTCCCTTTGTTCTTTTACAGCTGTCGCCAATTTAGGTAATTCATTTGCACGAGCATGTGTATCATTCACATGTAAAATCGATAATGAGAATGCATCTGCTGGTGTTTCTGGAGTCTCTGGTGTTTCTGGGTTTGATTTTGTTAGAGCCTCAGCAATGAATGTTGCCAGTTGTCCACGTGTAACTTTTTCACTAGCCTCATGATTTTTTGCACTTTCTAGCTCTGGTAATGTTGGGATAGATGCTAAAATTTTTGCTAAATCACCATGTGTAATTGTTTGGTTTGGACGGAAAGTATTATCTCCATAGCCTGTAATGACATTTAATCCTACAAGGGCTGCAATTGAGCCATAATAAGGATTTGATGCACTAATATCCGTAAATTTTGGGTCCTCTACTTCTTTTGTATCCAATTTTAATGCGCCTGCAATCATTTTTGCCGCTTGTCCACGTGTGACATTTGTATCTGGTTTGAATGTACCATCTGGGTAACCACTAATAATCCCTGCTGCATAAAGTGTAGAAATGCCTTCAAAATCTGCATGACTTTCCTTTACATCCGAAAAAGGACTTGCTGCTGATGCTGGTACTACCGCTACCGCTGTTACAGCCAATGCTGCTGCAGTTACTGTTAAAAATTTGTTACGTTTATTTTCCATGACAAATGATACCTCCACTAGTAAAATGATGTACTAACAACTAAATTCTACATAAATATGACGCAAAATACTAGAACATTTGTAAAATTATAATTTTGTTAACTAGTTTAATAGTAATAAAAGCAAATTTTTGCCAGTAACTTTTGATATAAACGTAATCGCAAAAAAGGAGGATTGGCTATGCTTTGCCATCCTCCTCTCTAGTATTAATTTATTCTATGGCTGAATTCACATCACAGTTGCTTCTGGCTCGTGTGCGATCATTTCCTTAATTGTATTGCTCTCTCCCATGATGGCTACAGTTGGTTGATGGTCTTTTGCCTCATGATTATCCACATACACATAGGAAATAATAATGACAATATCACCACGCTGCACAAGTCTTGCTGCTGCGCCATTAACACAAATGACACCTGATCCTCGTTCACCAGCTATAATATATGTTTCAAAACGAGCGCCATTATTGTTATTAACAACATGTACTTTTTCGTTTGCCAGCATACCTACTGCATCTAAAATATCTTCATCTATTGTTATGGAGCCTACATAGTTTAAATCTGCCTGTGTCACTGTCGCACGGTGGATTTTACTATTCATCATCATACGTAACATACTATAGTCCCTCTTTCACAGTAAAAATACAATTATCGATTAAACGTGTTTTACCTATATAAACAGCTGCTGCCAACAAAACTTGCTGAGTTGCAGTTGTCACTGGTGTTAAATCTGGATATGTTAATATTTCAATATAATCAATGCGGCCATGTGTTCTTGCATGAATATGAGCTTTTGCTTTCGCAAGTGCTTTTTCAGCATCACCATTCGCTAAAAAGCTATCGCGAGCCAATTGTAATGCCTCATTGATCGCTGGAGCCTCTTGTCGCTCTGACTCACTTAAATAGACATTACGGGAAGATTTCGCTAAACCGTCCTCCTCGCGTACAATTGGGACAACACGCATTTCTAAAGGGAAATTAAAATCACGTACCATTGTCGCAATAATCGCAACCTGCTGTGCATCTTTTTGACCGAAATAAGCTCTTGTTGGCAGTGTTAAATGAAATAATTTAGAGACAACCTGTAAAACACCATCAAAATGACCAGGACGACTTGCACCACAAAGAATGGTAGCCTGCTCACCTGCATGTAGACGAATCCCTCCATCTTGAGGATACATTTCTTCCACACTTGGTGCGAACACAATATCAACGCCCACAGATTCAGCTAATGCAGTATCTCTAGGCAAATCACGAGGATAACTTTCAAAATCCTCATTTGGCCCAAATTGTGTTGGATTGACAAATATACTCATCACAACGACATCATTTTCTACACGAGCTGTTTGTGCTAATGTTAAATGACCTTCATGTAAATAGCCCATTGTCGGAACAAGTCCAATCGTTTTTTGAGCATGCTTAGCTGCTTGAATTTCTGTGGCTAATGCCTGTATGGTCGTGATGACTTTCATCATTTAACGCCTCCATATAGCTGATCTAATGCTTCCTCTTTCATTGTGAAGAAATGCTTTGGAGCTGGGAAAGTACCCGCTTTCACTGCTTCTAGGTAACCCATCATCCCCGCGCTTGCTTCTTTGCCCATATCAGCAAATTGTTGAACAAATTTCGGTACATGGTGCGAACCGTAGCTTAGCATGTCATGATACACCAGCACTTGTCCATCAGCCTCAATACCAGCGCCTATGCCAATGGTTGGAATAACAAGACTAGCTGAAACAATTTCTGTCAGCTGATGAGGGATACATTCCAACACGACTGCACATGCTCCAGCCGCTTCGCATTGTTTTGCTTCTTCAAGCAGTGTAGCAGCCTGTTCAGCTGTTTTTCCTTGTACCTTATAACCACCAAGCACTCCCGCTGATTGAGGCAACAAGCCTAAGTGAGCTACTACTGGAATACCAGCTGACGTTAATTTACGAATGACAGGTATAACTTCACCTGCCCCCTCAACCTTTAAAGCATCTGCTCCTGTTTGTTGCATCATCGCAATGGCTGTTTTGAGTGTCTCATTGACATCGCCATGATAAGAACCAAAGGGCATATCAACGACTATAAACGTATCCTTTGCCCCTCGTCTTACTGCTTTTGCATGATGAACCATATCCGCTACAGTTACAGGCATTGTAGAATCATAGCCAAGCACGACCATTCCAAGTGAATCCCCGACTAGTATCATCTCAACGCCAGCTTCTTCCGCGAATTTAGCAGCTGGATAATCATAGGCCGTCACCATCACGATTTTCTCGCCTGCCGCTTTCATCTTTAAAAAATCTGTTGTCGTTTTCATTTTGTAGTCCTCCTTTTTTAAAGGAAGAAAACAGAAAAACCCTTCTGGCCGAAAACAGACAGAAGGGTAGTGTGTCGTTCAATGATAAAAAGACCCCTGAAAGAGGCAATAGCTTACAAAATGAAAGCTATATTTGAACGTATCGTTTTCTTCCGTCCCTGTCTAAAAGATCAAGGCAGATATTTGATAGTATAGTCTATTGCGTTTTTGAAGGTGCCGTTCACAATGGATACTGCCCTTCGCACATACTATAACAGATTTTCCTATTAATCTTCAAATATTATTTTCTTACAATATCTTCGTCTAACAACATTGGAAAAAATTTTCTTTTAGAATTGACAATCAATGTTATACGTCATATACTATCCACATACTATATGTCATATAATATAAAATGAAGTATAGGTATTACATGTGAGGTGAAAAGATGACATTTCAGCTTGGTTCAGCTTTACTTGATGCTTGTGTACTGGCTATTGTCGAGAAAGAGGACGCCTACGGTTATTCTTTAACACAGCAGGTACAATCAGTCATGGAGATTTCAGAGTCTACACTGTATCCTGTATTACGCCGCTTACAAAAAGCGCATTACTTAACAACGTACGATCAACCTTATCAAGGTAGAAATAGACGCTATTATCAAATTACGGAGCAAGGACGTATACGATTATTAGAGCTATTAAAAGAATGGCAAATGTATAAGGAAAAGGTTGATTGTGTACTTTTAGGAGGGAATTTAGATGGATAGAGCAAGCTATTTGAAACAGCTACGAGGAAAATTACGTCGGCTTCCTGCGCATGAGTTAGACGCTGCGCTTGCCTATTATGAAGAATACTTTGAGGAAGCTGGAGAGGAAAATGAGCATCAGGTCATTTCACAACTTGGCTCTCCTTCACACGTCGCCTCACAAATATTAGCTGATTTCGCATTAAAGGATTTAGAAACCTCCTCGGCAAAATCAACAAAAAAGAATATGTCTGCCATTTGGCTCATTATTCTAGCTATACTGTCTGCGCCCCTTTCATTGCCATTACTTGCAACAGCCATTGCACTCATTTTTTCATTTGGCGCAGTCATTATCAGCTTAATCTTTGCTATTGTCGCAACTGTTATTAGTATTTTTGCTGGTGGCGTTGTGGCGATCATTTCAGGTTTCTTAATTTTAACAGAGCATTGGCCGACCGCACTGCTCTTTATGGGTGTCGGGTTAATCGTAACGGGCTTGGGTGTCCTACTGTTCCCAGTTGTTGCTCGTGTTATCAAGAAAACCGTTGTTGTCTCTGTTGAAACATTAGGCAGAATGTTCCATAAAATGACAAAGAAGCAAAAAAAGGGGGACTTCTAAATGACGTCAAAAAATACCCTTATAGCCATGACAATGATTGCATTAGGCATTCTACTCGCATTGATTGGCTATTTTTCAGGGGGTCGCTGGCTGATTCTTAAAGATTCAGAGGGTCTTTATGTCCCAAGTAATACTAAATTAATAAGTCAGTCTCATGCTTTAGATGCATTCACAAGCATTAATATCGTAAATGATTATGGAGATGTGGAGATTGTTGCAAGTGATAGTGACTATAAATTAGACACAAAGGTCCATGAGCAAGAAGATGTAACATATCATATTGATAACGGAACTTTAACCATCGAAACAATGGCAAAGAAAAAGGATGGTTTTCAATTTGGCTTCGGTAACCTCTCTTCCCCTTCAATCAAACTCTATGTCCCAAAAGATACAAAAATAGAGGCGATTGTAATAGACAGTAATTTTGGCGATACAGCCATTCATGGGCTCCAGTATCAGCAGCTTAATCTCATCCAGGATTATGGAGATATTACTTTCAACAGCACGACGGGTGACAAAACAGAGATTAGGCAGTCCTTTGGTGATTTGACGCTTCAGCAACTTACTAGTAACGGCTTTACTATTGAGAGCGAGCATGGAGATATCGATATAGATGGCACATTAAATGGGCAAACAACCATTACCTCTAGTTTTGGCGATACAACGATTCACTTACAAAACAAACAAAGTGATATAGGCTACGCTCTCAAAACAGACTTCGGTGATGTGACCATTAATGATGAAGAACAAAATGGCACCGTGACTCAGGTAACGAAGGGTGAGCACCAACTGAATGTTTCCTTATCACATGGTGATATAGATGTGTCACTAAAATAAAGAATAGTCAATAAAAGAAGCTACAAGTACAGGACGTTACTTGCAGCTTTTCATATTGTTGAAAAACAAAACCATTAATAGAATTTTTGTGAAAGGTGAAAATGGTTTCCGTTGCAGGCTACTTTCTTTCCTGTGGGCGAGCGCCGATCCCACGGGAGTCAAGTAGCCTTCCACTTCAACCTACAAAAGTGTTACCTTTTTGCAAAGGTTTCCCAATAAAGTGAAGGTGTTCACGACTCTTTATGAAGAGGTGCTGATACGCATGACTTCCCCACATTGAAAATAAAAGTCTATCGATTCTCTAATAATACAAATAATGGATTATTTTGTTCGCTACGGCCAGTATGAAAGATAAAGCAAAGACACTTTTGCAGAATAGTTGATTGGAGTGGAGCCAGCGTCACTCATAGGGGATTTAGCGTCACAGATAAGACCCTGGAGCGAACGTAAGTGAGTGAAGCGGCTCATCGGACGCCCCCTGGAAAGGACGCTGGCGGAACGGAAATCACCCCCTCACCTTGCAAAGTTGCTTTTTCTGCCGTTGACATCATCTTTTTGCAACAACATGAGAAGCCGCAAGTATAGGACATTACTTGCAGCTTCTTTTTTATAATATTTTGATGTCTCCTGCATAGATCGTTCGAACCGTTCCATCGTCCTGTGTCAGTTGCAGAACACCATCGTCTGTAATACCACTGGCAACCCCTTCAAAACGTTCGCGTATCATTGTTACCTCTATACGTTGACCAATTGTACAAGACATTTGCTGCCATAGTGTCTTGAGACTCGCAAAACCTTCTTTAACGTATAGTTCTGTAAATTGTTCTAAATAGTGTAAGATAGAGGCCACAAGTGCTGCACGATTGATTTCTTCTCCAGCTTCTAATCGTAATGAAGTGGCAATATCCGCAATATCAGGTGAAAAGTCAGCTGCTGCTTGGTTCGCATTTATGCCAATTCCAACAAGTAAAGCTTGCACAAGATCCGCCTCTGCTTGCATTTCCGTTAAAATCCCCGTACATTTTTTGCCATTAATCAATAAATCATTGGGCCATTTAATCGCTGGCTCTACATGTTTATATAAGGTTTTAATGGCCATTGTGACAGCTACTGCCACCACAAGTGTATAGGATGAGGCCTGTTGGGGCGTAACATCTGGCCGAACGATAACGGTCATCCAAATACCTGTCCCATGTGCAGACTCCCAAGGACGAGCCATACGACCACGCCCCGCTGTTTGCTCCTCACCAATAATAATTGTACCGTGTGGAGCTCCTTCCTGTGCAAGCTTATGCGCAATTGTTTGTGTTGAATCAACTACATCGTAATAATGGATCAAACGTCCAAAATGCTCTGTCTTTAAAAAAAGCTTAATCTGTGTGGGGCTCAAGCTATTTGGTACACCTGTCAATACATACCCCTTTTTCTTAATTGTATCAAATGTATACCCTTCCTCTTGTAATGTTTGCATATGCTTCCAAACAGCGGTTCTTGAGACACCAAGAGAATCTGCTAATTCCTGACCTGAAACCGCTTCTCCATCAGCAGCCAATATTCTTTTTAAAATTTCGTCCTTCATGGAAATTGTCATCTTCACATCAATCCTTTAGTTAACTGTACTCTTGTTATGTAACTTATTTTGTCTTAATCATACTGTAAATTAACGTAAATGACCACCAACGATAGGAATTTAATGAAGCCGTCTCCCATTTCAGGAGGCGGCTTTTACCTATCATGTATTCGGCTTTAAGTAAGATCCTGTTGCTCCAACCAACTTTTAATCTGTTGTCGATCATTTTGAAGTTCATGATGAAGAATGGCTGTCAGCAGATCCTCCAATGAGGCTTTTACCCACGGCCCACCCTTTTTGCCAGACCATTTCAGTAAATCAGCACCATTCACCGCTAATTCTTGCTTATGTTGAATCGGTAGCTTTGCCTGTAATTCTCGGATAGATTGTTGAGGTATCAAAGCGTCTAATTGGCGAAGTTGGGCAAAATATTGTGCAGCCTCTAGTTCTTGCTCTGTGTAGTAAAAATAATGGCGATTTGTCCAACCATCTTTTAAAGCGTCATAAGCGGTTAAAACGGAATTAATAAACGCCATTTCCTTATTCGATAATCGATAATCGCGCACTACCTCACGCCATGCTGCTCCTTGTAGTAAGGCAAAGTATGCCCAGCCAAGAAGGGCATCTTTTGTTTGGAAATTATGCCATTGTGCAGTTTGAAAATCACCTGTTAAATAGGCAGTTAATCCACTGTCCTCTAGTTTTTGTATACCCCCAAAAACTGTTTGTCCTACCCAAAGCTTATCAAGCTCTGCTTTAATGCGTTCTTTTGCAATAAAGCCCAAATCAGCAACCCTTTGCTGGATGGCTGCGAATGTATTCGCCTCGATCGTAAAATCAAGCTGTGCAGAGAAGCGAATCGCTCGCAGCATCCTTAAAGCATCTTCTGCAAACCGTTTTTCTGCCTCTCCTACCGCTCGTATAATGCGCTTTTCAATATCTTGTTGTCCACCATAATAATCTACAAAAGAGCCATCACGCCGCATGGCAATGGCGTTCATTGTAAAATCTCGGCGTTGTAAATCCTCTTTTAGAGATCGAACGAAATGGACATTCTGTGGTCTTCGATGATCTGTATATTCCCCATCTGTCCGATAGGTAGTCACTTCCACAGGTCCAGCGGGTACGATAACAAGTACCGTCCCATGCTGAATCCCAATATCTACAGTCTTTTGAAACACAGTTTTTACTTCTTCAGGCAAGGCATTTGTAGCCACATCTACATCATGGGCAGGACGATCGAGTAAAGCATCTCTTACAGCACCACCAACAATAACTGCTTCAAATCCTGCCTGTTCTAATTGCTCAATGACTGAATAGGCTGCCTGCCATTCTTTATTGTTTTGCATGATTTCTTTCCGCAACCTTCTCGTACAGATTTTCATATTGTTCCACAATTTTGGATGAGTGGAATTTTTCACTTACTGCACGGATGGCCGCTTCTCGGAAGCGCAGTAATTGTTCCTCATCTTGCAATAAATGGGTTGCATACGCCGCAACTGCCTCTGTATCCCCTAATTCCACGATATAGCCGTCAACACCATGCTCAATGACTTCTGGAATACCACCTACATTTGTTCCAATACAAGGTACACCACAAGCCATTGCCTCTAATAACACCAGTCCAAACGATTCTTGCTGTGATAATAATAGCTTTAGATCACTAATCGCATACAGTTCAGCTAAGTTTTCTTGTTTCCCTAAAAATAAAACATCCTTCATATACGGACTTCCTTTTACTTGGTCCATGACACGATGCTTTTCTGGGCCATCACCTACTAATAAGAGCTTTGCTTTCATGTTGGCACGGATTTTCATAAAGGCGTCTACAATGTGTGGAAGGTTCTTTATTTTACGGAAGTTTGATACATGAATGAGGACTTTTTCATCTTCTTGTATACCAAATTGCTCTTTTAAGTTTCCTGAATTTCGTGGGAAGTATTCCCGTTCGTCCACAAAGTTATAAATCGTTTCAATTGGTTTTACTGTATCAATCAGTTCATAGGTTTGTTCTTTTAATGCCTGTGACACGGTTGTCACAATATCAGATTTATCAATCCCATACTTAATGGCCTGTGAGAGCGTAGAATCTTGCCCAAGCACCGATATATCTGTGCCATGAAGGGTTGTAACGATGCCAATGTCTCGGCCGCTCATTTCACGTGCTAGCACCGCACATACTGCATGTGGGATGGCATAATGCACATGTAGCACATCCAACTCTTCATCCTTGATGACGTCTGCCATTTTACTCGCTAATGCAATATCGTATGGAGAATATTGAAATACTGAATAATTATTAACTTCGACTTCATGGAAAAAGACGGTTGGATAAATTTTATTCAATCGAAATGGTACGCTTGAGGTAATGAAGTGAATTTCATGTCCTCTTTCTGCAAGCATTTTGCCTAATTCTGTTGCAATGACACCAGAGCCACCAACTGTAGGATAACAGGTAATGCCTATTTTTAGCTTTTTCATTCGATGATCATCCTTTCTGAATCACGTCTTTTGTTAATTGCGTCTTTCTTGTATCAGTCTCCAATCCACAAAGCCTTCCTGTAGGCCTTTTAGTAATATTTCTGCTGTTCCCATATTTGTTGCCAGTGGCACTTGGTAAACATCACAAAGACGGATTAGTGCAGAAACATCTGGCTCATGTGGTTGTGCTGTTAAAGGATCACGGAAAAATATCACCATGTCCATATCATTATTGGCAATCATTGCGCCAATTTGTTGGTCGCCACCAAGTGGCCCTGAACGAAAACGTGTAACTTCCAAACCAGTAGCTTCGATGACACGTTGTCCTGTTGTGCCGGTAGCATATAGTGTGTGTTCTTGTAAAATATTTTGGTAAGCAATAGCAAACTGTACTAAATTATCTTTTTTACGATCATGTGCAATCAATGCGATTTTCATATAGCTTCCATCCCAATCTTTAGATGATGTTTTCTAAACCATAAACAAGCTGATCCATTTTCATAACCTCTTCTATGCAAAATGCAACACCCGACATAAAAGAATTACGGTTTAATGAATCATGGCGAATCGTTAGTAGCTGCCCATCCCCTCCAAATAATACTTGCTGGTGTGCCACTAAACCAGGTAAACGTACGGAGTGAATGCGCATACCGTCAAAATCTCCACCTCTTGCACCTTTAATGGTTTCTTTCTCTTCTAGATGTCCTTGTGCCTTTGGCGTACGGACCTCTTGAATTAACTGTGCCGTTTTCACCGCTGTCCCAGATGGTGCATCAAGCTTCTGATCATGGTGCATTTCTATAATCTCTACATCTGGTAAGTATTTGGCTGCTTCTTTTGCAAACTTCATCATTAGGATAGCACCAATCGCAAAGTTTGGTGCAATAATGCAACCTAACTCTTTTTCTTTGGTCATGGCTGATAATTCCTCTAGTTGTGCATCTGTAAATCCTGTTGTACCAATTACTGGTCGTACATTTAAATTCAGTGCTTCCTTTGTATGTTTGTAGACTGCATGTGGATTAGTTAAATCCACTAGTACATCTGGTGCAGTTGCTTCTACAAGATCATGCATTTCTGTAAATATAGGCACTGTATAGCTTGCTGGAAACATATCTAAATCAGCTAAAGTTTTTCCTACTTCCTTATAATCTAGTACAGCTACTAATTCCATTTTGTCATGTTTCATGACCGTATGTACAGCCTCAGCTCCCATTTTTCCTCTTGCTCCCGCAATAGCTACACGAATCGACATCATTCTTCATCCTTTCTAGTCCAACGATCCTTATCTCTAGTTTCAAATTTATGTATGACGCGTAAAAGTGCTTCATCTAGTTTAATACCTTGGGCATTTGCAAAACAGACTAGTACAAAGAAAAAGTCTCCTAGTTCCTCTTCAATACTGTTTGTATCCTCTGTACTCTTTTTCTTTTTCTGTCCATAGACATCCTGAACTTCGCGTGAAAGTTCACCTAATTCTTCTGTTAGACGTGCAAGTAATTCAAATGGTGGAAAATAGCCTTCTTTAAATTGTCCTATATAGTCATCGACACGCTGTTGTAAAGCTTGCATTGTTAGTTGATCTGCCATAAAAATCACACTCCTATTTACCATCGTATAAAATTTACACCATTGTTGTCAAAACCAATAAAATGTCAGATAATAGATAACACTACTTCATTTGTTTGGAACTACAGGAGGTCAAATGCTAAAACAGATTAAAATACGTAATATTATCGCGATTATGCTCGGAGCAGCAGTTTTCAGCTTCGGCTTTGTTCACTTCAACATCCAAAATCAACTGGGTGAAGGTGGACTAAGTGGGATTACACTCATACTATATTTTACATTAGGATGGGACCCTGCCTTAATGAACCTGTTATTAAATATTCCCATGTTTATCATAGGTTATCGATTACTTGGAAAAAAATCATTTGTCTATACGCTTGTCGGCACTTTATCCGTATCTCTTTTTCTAAAAATTTTCCAAAAATATCAATTTACCATCCATTTAGAGGATGACATGTTGCTTGTAGCACTTTTTGCTGGTGTCTTTGTTGGATTGGGACTTGGGATTGTCTTTCGTTTCGGTGGCACTACAGGTGGTGTCGATATTTTGGCACGACTAGGGCATAAATATTTTGGCTGGAGTATGGGGAAAACCATGTTTGTCTTCGATGCCATCGTCATCATTCTTTCTTGGCTGACGTTCTTGGATGCTCGTTCCATGATGTATACATTAGTAGCCGTATTTGTTGGAGCCCGTGTCATTGACTTTGTACAAGAAGGTGCTTATGCGGCTCGTGGTGCGCTTATCATATCAGAAAAGTCTGGAGCCATTGCTGAAACAATCGCTCTTCGAATGGAGCGTGGTATCACCATTTTAGAAGGACATGGTCATTTTACGAAACAACCTAAAGAGGTTATATATTGTGTAATTGGCCGCAATGAAGTTGTACGGTTAAAATCTATTGTGCATGAAGTTGATCCGCACGCATTTGTTTCCATCATTGAAGTACGAGATGTGGCAGGAGAAGGCTTCACACTAGACGATCAAAAGCAGCCCCTTCATTAAGCATACGAAGATAAAAAACTTGTTACAGTGGTGTACCACTATAACAAGTTTTTTCTTAGTCGTCGCTACGCATATTGGTAAAAATTAAAATTAAACGTAATAACTCTAGTACAGCTACCGCTGCCGCTGCTACATATGTTAATGCTGCAGCACTTAATACTTTTCGTGCTGGTCGTTCTTCTTCATTTGTAATAATGCCAAGTGAATTCATTTGAACTAATGCTCGCTTTGAGGCATCAAACTCCACCGGAAGTGTCACTAATTGGAAAACAACACCTGCTGCTAATAATATGATACCTAATAGCAAGAAATTCGTACTACTTGCAAAAATACCAATCATTACGAAAATCCAAGACGCATTAGAAGAAATATTTGCTACTGGGACTAGCTTACTACGTAATGTAAGCATGGAATAAGCTTCTTTATGTTGGATGGCGTGACCTACCTCATGGGCAGCAACCGCAGCACCTGCAACACTTGCTTCATAAAAGTTACTTTCTGATAAAGCCACTGTTTTGGTTGCTGGATTATAATGATCAGACAACACACCTTGTGTTGGCACAACTCGTACATCATATAAGCCGTTTGCATCTAAAATCGCACGCGCTACCTCTGCACCAGTTTGCCCCTTCATTGTACGTTGCTTTGCAAATTTATTATACGTACCCTTTACCTTCATTTGAGCATAAAGTGGAAGCAGCATAATAATCACAAAATAAACAATATACATGCTCGTTGACAATTTTCTAACCCCTTTCTACCTCGATACTATAATTCTATAATTTATACCCTAATTCGGCAAATATTTGCGCCACCTAATTGAGAAAATGGCAAGTAAAATACATGCAATTGATAACCAGAATGTAAAGTAACCTATATAGCTTGTGTAATTGGCTAAATCCCGATACATCGGCATTTGCCCAAATACATAGTCAATGACATCATTATGCAGTGTCCAAACAGCTGCTATCACAACATGCCAATAAGTGAAGACATATTTCTTCATATATAGTACAGCTTGTACAGCCATGGCAAAATGTGAACCAACTAGCATCCATCCCTGCCAGCCAATAGAACCTGTTTCAATTAATGTCCAAATATTCATCACATCTGCCCATAAGCCATATTTCACCAACGTAACAAGGGCAAGTACTTCCATCAGTGGCCAGCTTTTCCCCATAATCCAAGCAATTAACACAAAACAAAAGAATAAACTGGCTGTCGGACTATCTGGAACAAAAATATAAAAAATAGGCTCTGTGATGGCAAGCTGCCACCCATACCAATAATAGCCATAAATTGTACCTAGTAGATTAATAATTAGCAGCACTATCAAGAATGATTTATGGGTCAGAAGGTACCAAATATTTGCTCTTGTTAGTTGCACGATGTTAACTCCTTCCGATAAAAACAATCCATTATTTATGTATAGTTCTGAAATTCTAGAGCTTTACTCTACCTTTCAATTCAATTGTATCTCACCATCAATATGTGTTATTTTATTGTTTTAATTCGCTTACTTGTTTCAAGAATAAATGTTTTTTCGACATCTTTCGCTAAAATCCTTTATACAAGGGAACCTTTTTGTATGGCTTCCAGTCCCAATAGTATAACAAGGTAGAAAAAAAAGAGCCAGTTTCCTGACTCTTTTACTATTACTCTGCTTTTAAGCTTTCGATGAATTCAGCAAGTTTTTGAAGATCTTCATCTGAACCTGTCCATAATCCTGGTGGCATGTTACCGCGACCATTATGAGCAATGTCCTTAATCTCATCAGCTGTTAATCCAGTGTTCATTAGAGATGGTGCACCAGCTCCACCTTCTAAGCCTTCACCGTGACATGTAATACAAGCTGAACCAGCGTATAGTTTATAACCTTCTGATTCTTTATCGAATTCAACTGTTTCTACGATTGCACCCATAGCTTTTTGAGCTTCCCAGTCGTGGTTAACAACTGACTCCCAAGTTAGGTAGAACATAGCAGCTAAAGTTAATAACATAAACGCTGTTGGCAATGGACGTTTAGATGGACGACGTTCTGGACCCTTGTCTAAAAATGGCATTAATAATAGCGCTCCAAATGCAAGACCTGGAATTACAATAGCTCCGATTACATTGTATGGACCAGAAGCAAATGAGTATTTTAAAAGTTGATACATAAATAAGAAGTACCAGTCCGGTAGTGGTGTATATGCTCTAGTTGGATCTGCCGGCCCTTCAAGTGGTGACGGGTGAGCGACAGTTAATAATAAGTATCCAATTAAAAATACAGCACCTACCATCCATTCCTTCAGTAAGAAGTTTGGCCAGAAAGCTTCCGTCTTACCTGGATATTCGGAATAATCCTTTGGAACGTTCGGCATTCTGTGATTCGCTTTAATACGAGAATCGCCGACAAATTTCATTCCTTTTCCGCGATGCATAGTGTCCCCTCCTTTTAAAGATCATCGAACCGTCAAGACAATTACAACGGTCCTGAAATTCCTTGACGACGAATCATGATAAAGTGCGCTGCAAGTAACCCAAACAATACTGCAGGTAAGAAGAATACATGAATCGCAAAGAATCGAGTTAACGTTTGAGCACCAAGAATCGTTGTGTCACCCGCTAATAATACTTTAATCATCCCACCGATAAACGGTACTGATGCTGCAATTTCGATACCTACTTTAGTAGCGAATAATGCTTTCATATCCCATGGTAATAAGTATCCTGTAAATCCAAGACCCATCATTACACCAAAAATACCTACACCAACCATCCAGTTTAACTCACGAGGTTTTTTATAAGAACCTGTGAAGAATACACGAAGTGTATGTAAGAACATCATTACGATAACTAATGAAGCTCCCCAGTGGTGCATACCGCGTACGATTTCACCAAATGCTACTTCGTTTTGTAAATAATAAACTGATTTCCAGGCATTCACAACGTCTGGTACATAGTACATTGTTAGGAACATACCAGATAGAATTTGAATTACTGTGATGAAGAATGTTAATCCACCAAAGCAGTAAACGAATGCTGAAAAATGATGTGCAGGGTTAACGTGCTCTGGCACTTCGTGGTCGGCAATATCACGCCAAATCGGTGTAATATCTAGGCGTTCATCGACCCAATCATAAATTTTATTTAGCACTGTTGTCGTACCCCCTTACTTATTTAACTAGAGAATTTGCTTTAGCTGGACCAATCATTAAATAGCCATCTTGTTCTTGTACTTCAAATTCATCCAACGGACCTAGAGGCGGTGTACCTGCAATGTTTTTCCCGTTTTTCTCATAACGTCCTGCGTGGCATGGACAGAAGAATTGACCTGGGTGTGCAGAATCTCCATTCCAGTCAACCATACATCCTAAATGCTTACAAACAGGTGAAAGGGCAATGATTTGATCGCCACTTTTATAAACCCAAGCTACATCTGTAACCTGTGATTTATACCATGCATCCACTTGTTCATATGAAAAGTCCACTTTTACAGGCTCTTCAGTCAAGTCAGCGATTTTATGCTCTGTTTTTACAAAATCCCCACCCTCATGCTTTTGTAGCACAGGATCAATTGCAAAGCGAAGCATTGGCATTAGCATACCTGCCGCCATAAATCCACCTACACCAGTAAGAGTATAACTTAGAAATTGACGACGTGAAACTCGATTATTACTCATTATTTTCCCCCCTCTAACTTAAAGGTCAGTCCAACGGACATACTTTTACAAATAGTAATACTAGGACATATATATGATATATCAAGTCCATAGCTTGGTCAATATAGCATTCTGTGGAAAGCTGGAGAATGTGAACATTTATTGAAACTAATTGTTAAATCTGTGCCCATTTAGTCGAAAGCATTGGAATCACTTGTCGCAATTGATCTTCTAGAATGGATTTTTTCACACTGGCATCCATACTTTCTAAAGGAATCGCTGGTAACCAAATCATATTGACTATCTCTCCACTCTTTGTCCAATAATGGTCACAAGTAATGAAGAACACATGCTTAAATCCAGCATTATGTAATTGTGCTTCTAATTGCTGTGGTAAATCATCGTTTTTTAAAGTTGTCATATAAGAAAATGGTGGCATGACTAGTAGTCGACCTTTAAACTGCTGCTCTATAAAAGAAGTTAAAGACATGACAAAATCTACCTCGGCACCACTTTGTTTCATTTTTTCAGAAGAGAGATCAATGGATACAAGTGGAACAACCGCGGTATCAATAAAATCTTTTTGTGCCATAAACGATGTTACATCGTTTGCATTAAAATACATTCAACAAACCTCCTTTTATCGCAAAATAAAAATGTCCTTTTCCACTCTTCAATAGGATACCCAATTAAAAGTGAAAACAATCATTCACTAGTAATGTTACCATATTGAAATGGATAAAGGACATTCAATTTTTACCTATAATTAACGTAAATTAGCCGTTTCCTTCAATGCTTGTAACAAATTAGACAATTCATAAAATCGCACTTCATCTCCCTGGTCGAGGGCTTCATCAATTTGTGCAAGTAATTTCTCTTCTTGGAATACGAGTAAGCTATTGGAAAGCAGCTCTTCTGCCAGTACACGATCTTTTTCACTGACGAGCAGTGTTTCTGGCATATAAGGGTTTTCTTCAAGAACTGCTAAGTATTGTGCACTTGGTGGTATATTAGGAAAATTCAATTGTATATACATATCTTCTTGTTCATGTAAGCGTAAATCATGGAAAGACTTCTCAGCATCTGCCGTCATCACATTGCCTTTATAGAAACGAAAAGGCACACCTGTTGAGTCTACTGTTGACATCACCATTGCCCTAGGACAATAGTGAGCTTCTTCCACAAAACGGATTCTTTTTAACAAGTCATCATTACTTAATAGGTAATTTAAAATCCATACACACTCACGACGTTTCAATTGATAATTTTTTAAAAACCATCGAACAAATGCTTTTTTATCAACAACTGATACAGAAGCAGTCATACCCACTCCCTCCTTTACTCAAATTCTAAGGTTTCTAACTTCTCCTGCCACTCTGGTTCACCCGGTTGAATGTTGATTAATTGTCCAAGAACCTCTTTTGCCTCTGAACGCTTTCCTTCTTCTAATAAGAAGTAAACATATTTTTCTAAAAATGTTGCGTCTTCCTTAAAATCATTATATGCCAAACGGTAAAATTCGTATGCACGGTCGTACAATTCTAAATTTTCATATGCCTCTGCCGCAAAAGGATATAAAGTGCTCCATTCAAAATCATTTTGCTGTAATGTCTCAAATAACTCGATTACATCCTCATGGCGCTCCTGTTGTCCAAAAACTGAAATAAGTGCCAGTACCGCTTCCATATATTCAGGATCGAGCGCTATAGCTTCTCTCAGATGTTGCTCAGCTTCTTCTGGCAAACCATTTTTCAATGCCATTTTACCAGCGAATAAATAAAGCGATTTATCATATTCATCACGCTTTAACCCCTCTTGAATGGCAGCATAAGCTTTTTGATTATCCTCTGTCATTGCATAGCTTTCCGCAAGCAATAAATAGGCTGAGAAGTAATCAGGATCTAATTCTTTCAATTCCTCTAGTTGTTTAATAGCCATCTCGTATTTTTGTGACTGGAAGGCTGAATAAGCAGCTCCAAATAAAATATCGGGCTTTACTTCATCTTCAAGGGCTTTGACATAATAATCAAATGCCGTCTCATAGGCTGCACCTGCACGATAAACCTCCGCTAGTCGTTCGACAAGTTGAATACCAGCAAATTCATTTTGCTGCTCATATAAGTCCTCATACAGTCTTGCTGCCTCTAAAAAACGACCTGTTTCAAATAAAAGTTCTGCTTTCGCAAAAT
This sequence comes from Lysinibacillus sp. LK3, assembly GCF_001043675.1. NCBI lineage: Bacteria > Bacillati > Bacillota > Bacilli > Caryophanales > Bacillaceae > Lysinibacillus > Lysinibacillus sp. LK3. The sequence goes on along the minus strand of NZ_LDUJ01000001.1, from coordinate 132,807 downwards.
GTAATAATGGCTCGTCTGGTAAAATCGCTAATGCTTCATTTATACGCTTTTCTGCAACCTCAAATAACCCTTGCATTTGATAATAATCAGCTAAAACCAATAACGCTTGTGGATATTCTGGGGAGGTTTCTTCAATTTCTAATAATAAATCTAATGCTTCATCTTCATTACCAAGCTCCATTAGGACATTGGCACGATCTATTTTTAACTGTGCTTCTTCTGGGAATAAAAATTGTAAATGCTCCAGCACACGGTCAGCTTCCTTCATGTACCCATACTGCATAAAAATCTCAGCAAGTGCATAGATCTCCTCGGGTAGCTCCTTCATTAAAAATGATTCTAGTAGCTGATCTATTAATGCTAAATCCCCTTGTTCAAGTGCTTGCATCATTTCAGTCATCGCATTGTTCACAGTCATTCACCTATTCTTTCGTTGATACCTTTATGCTACAAAACATTTACCTCTGAAACAAGAAAAAACTCCCCAAAAGCTTGGAGAGCCTCTCTTTAATTGTTACTTCACTGCCTCAATATGCTCAAAGAACGATGGGTAGGATACAGCAATACATTGTGAATCATCTAGTGTAACAGCTCCGTCTGTTATTAAAGCTGCAACTGCACCCATCATGCCGATTCGATGATCGCCATATGTTTGAAGGTTTGCTCCTTTTAAAGACGTTGGTCCCTCAATAATCATACCATCTTCTGTTGCTTCGATTTGGGCACCAAGTTTCTTCAATTCAGTCACAACAGCCGTGATACGGTCAGTCTCCTTCACCTTTAGCTCCTCGGCATCTTTAATGATCGTTTGACCATGTGCTTGCGTAGCGAGTAATGCAAGAATTGGAATTTCGTCAATTAAACGAGGAATAATGTCTCCCTCAATTATTGTACCAGTTAAAGAAGATGTCGCGATTTGGATTGTTGCTGTCGGTTCAGCTTGATTATCATCATTCGGCGTTACCGTCATCGTGGCGCCCATTTTTTGCAGCACCTCAATAATGCCATCACGTGTTGGATTAATGCCCACATTATTTAGTGTTAGCTGACTATTTTTGCAAATGGCTCCTGCCACTAAGAAAAAGGCAGCCGATGATATATCTCCTGGCACAGAAACATGCGTCCCATTGAGAGCTTGTCCTCCTTCAATCGATACTACGCCATTATCTACTTCTACATGTGCACCAAATTGACGCAACATTCGCTCTGTATGATCTCTCGAAACATCCATTTCTCTAACAATAGTTGTTCCTTCAGCACGCAAGCCCGCTAGTAAAATAGCAGATTTCACCTGTGCACTTGCTACAGGCATCTTGTAATCAATGGCTTGTAATTTTGTACCTTGAATGGCTAGCGGTGTATATTGCCCGTCTGCACGCCCTGTAATTTGTGCACCCATCTGACGCAGTGGATCTATAACACGGCGCATTGGTCGTTTTCCAATGGATGCATCTCCTGTCATGACAGAGTGAACAGTAGAACCAGCTAAAATGCCTAGCATTAAGCGTGTTGTTGTTCCAGAGTTACCCGTATATAACACTTCTGTCGGCTCCTGCCAGCCATCCATCCCTGGACTATGAATGGTTACATTTGTCCCTTCCACCTCAATCTGAACGCCAAGTTTCTGGAAGCAATCAATTGTACTTAAACAATCTTCCCCTAGTAAAAAGCCCTCTACGGTCGTTGTTCCACTAGCAATGGCGCCAAACATCACAGAGCGATGAGATACAGACTTATCGCCTGGAACAGTTAAAGAGCCCTGTAAAGAAGGCTTGTTGTATTGCAATACTTTTTCACTCATGAACTTTATTCCCTCCAATATGAAGATAGAAAGCGCCGAAATGCCGACGCTTTCTTATGCTAAGAAATATACGTTTCGAAATTTGCTCGTTTTTGAATACAGGCTGCAGCACGTTCGCGATCATTTTCACTTTGGAAGCTAATGACTAGAATACCGAAAACATCTTCTCGTGATTCAACGATGCGAAGATTCGTAATACTAATTGCTTCATCTGCTAAAAAGCCCGTCACTTCAGAAATAACACCTGGATAGTCAGGAACATCAACATATAGATCGAATGGTGTATACATAGCCCCTGCACTAATCGGTAATTCATCTCTCAGTTCTTTGGCAACTGCAAAATAGTTTTCAATAGCCTGTGAAGAACCCTCCATCAGCAGTTCCTTAATGCGTGTCATTTCTTTTTCCCAGCCATCTAATTGCGTGAGGAGTTCCTCGCGATTTTGCAGCGTAATATCTCGCCATAAGATGGGATTGGAAGAGGCGATTCGTGTCACATCACGAAACCCTCCTGCTGCAAGAGAACGTGTCATTGGGTACTCTCCATTTTCGCCGCCTAATTGATGAACAAGTGAGGCCGCAATAACATGCGGAAAATGACTCACCACCGCTGTCATGTGATCATGCTCACTGGCAGATACACTGACTACTTTTGCATGGGTAAATTTCAGCAAACTTTCAAGCTGTGCCATATGAACAATTTCTTCCCCAGCAAGTGGCGTAAGCATGTAATATGCGTTTTCAAAAAGATGCGCCTTAGCAGCCAGCACACCACTTTTATGAGACCCCGCCATTGGATGTCCACCAATAAACGTTATGCCAAGTTCTCGTAATTCGCTGGCTTTTTGCATAATTAATTTTTTTGTACTTCCTGTATCTGTTACGATGACTTTATTTTTCAAGGGCCATGATTTTAATTGCTCCATCCAATCCAGTGTTGCATTAACGGGCGTACCGAAGATAATAACATCAACCTCAGCCGCAACAGCCAGTGGATCTGCGACAATCTCATGCACAATATTTAATGTTTTCGCATGCTCGCGTGTTTGTGCGTCCATGTCGTAGCCAATAATTTTTGTTTCCGGTGCTTTTTGCAAAGCAAGGGCAATAGAACCTCCGATCAATCCTAGCCCTATAACGAGTACTTTGCGTGTCATGCAAATACCCCTTGTTGTTTTAACACTTCATCAAGTTGGCTAAGCAATGCTGCATTTTGAGCCTCTGTTCCAATTGTCACACGGATAAATCCTGGTAAGCCTAATGCATTACCACTGCGCACGATAAAGCCTCTTTTCATCAGCTCTTGGAAAACAACATCACTATCAGCATGGGTATCAAAGAAAATAAAGTTTGTATCAGATGGGAAGTATTTTAAATTATGCTTTTCACAAAATTCTACATATTGTTTTTTGCCTTTTTCATTGGCTTCACGGCAGGCTTCAATATAATCTTGGTCACTGAGGGCAATGGTAGCAACAGCTTGACTTAAGATTGTATTATTGAATGGTGCACGCACAGGATCAAGCTTAGCAATAACATCAGGTTGGCCAATAGCATAGCCTACGCGGAACGAAGCTAAGCCATATGCTTTAGAGAATGTACGCAGTAAAAGCACATTCGGATACTCATTAATGATTGGTAACGTATCCTTGTGGTCTGGATGTGTAACATATTCAATGTATGCCTCATCAAGCACGACAAGGACATCGCTTGGAACCTTTGCTAGAAAGGCACGCAATGCAGCATCAGGAATGACAACTCCTGTAGGATTATTTGGACTACATACCCAAACAATAGAAGTTTGGTCATCAATTGCAGCCAACATTGCCTCTAGATCATGTGCTCCATCTTGACAAGGCACTTTACGTACTTCAGCACCTTCAATTTCAGCATTGTGCCAGTATTGAGAGAAGGAAGGGTCGGCCATAACCGTGTTTACCCCTGGATACAACAGAGCACGAGTAATAATAGCAATGATGTCATCAGAGCCGTTACCAAAAAGAAGCTGTGTTTCTTTCACACCTAGATGATTTGCCACAGCAGTACGTAGGTTTTGGGCATAGCCATCTGGATAAAGTGCATGATTCACTGCATTATTTTGTAAATAAGCTGTTACCTTAGGTGAGCACCCGAATGGATTTTCATTCGATGCCAATTTAATAACTTCCTTTAAGCCATATTCACGTTGTACTTCTTCAATTGGTTTACCTGGCTTATATGCTTGCATACCGTCCAATTGTTGTTTCCACTTCATCTAAAACATCTCCTCTACTTATTTAGCCTGGGCCAAATCTGGTCTTAATTTCACTGCATCATTGAGATACAAGTGCTTTACATCTTTTTGCGCAACCTCTACGTTTGCATGTATTAATACACGAATACATAATGGTAACGCTTCTGGCACATCCATCTCATGTGTACACATAACAGGGACATATTGCCAGCCATCCATCAAGCGTACTGCACGAGCAGGAAATGCTGAGGTAATATCTGGCGTTGTTGAAATGAGGATCGATGCGATATCATCAATGTCCACATTATTTGCTGCCACAACCTCACGCACTAATCTTGCTGTCTCATCCCATACAAGCTCTGGCTTGTCAGATTCAATTGTTATTGCTCCTCTAAGTCCACGAATCATACAAGCACCTCCGCTAATAACTGTCTATATTCAGCATCTATTTCTTGGCATTCTTCTAAATCAATAGCTTTGACAAAAGGTTTTCCAATTTTATCCAAAATAACGAATTGTAAAATGCCATATTCCGCTTTTTTATCTTTCATTAGGTAGCTAGATAATTGTTCAAATGAATAATCACTCACAGCCTTAAAAGGATAGCCGTTTTTTATCGCAAACTGTAAAAAGGATTGGGTGAACGTTCGATCAAGTTCTCCATATCGTTCACTCAATAGAAGACAATAGACGAGTCCAATCATAACAGCCTCACCATGAGCCACTTTGCCATAACCCGCAGCTGCCTCAATGGCATGTCCATATGTATGGCCTAGGTTTAAAAACTTTCGAACGGATTGCTCTGTTTCGTCCTCAGCAACAATTTGTGCTTTCACTTCAATTCCTTTTTTTAGTTGCTTTGCTAGTTCATTTTGATTAAAATGGATCACCGAATCTCCTGTCATTAATTCCTCCAGCCAGTTCGGGTCAGAAATCATGGCATGCTTAATTAACTCTGCTGTTCCCGAACGTACCTCACGCTCTGATAAACTTTCTAAAAGAGCTGTATCATATATCACGCCTTCTGGCTGATAAAATGCGCCAATCATATTTTTTCCTAGTGGATGATTAATGGCAGTTTTTCCACCAACTGCGGAATCATGCGCTAGAATAGTCGTTGGAATTTGAATAAACGGAATCCCACGCATATAAGTTGCCGCAACAAAACCTGTTAAATCGCCAACTGCTCCTCCTCCAAAAGCAAAAATGAAGGATTTTCTGGAGCATTTTTGCTCTAATAAAAATGTTTGAGCAGCATTGTATTGATCAAAGGTTTTGCACGCTTCTCCACCTGGCAAAATAAAAACCTCAAAGTGGTACGGGAAATTTGCTTTGAAGTACTCTCCCTGTGCTGCCCAAACATTGACATCAGTAAACACAAAGAGCTTATCCGCTTTTTGAAGTTTATCAGCAAATGCCTCCACAGCTTCAGTTAGAAATTGATGCCCAAGAACAACTTCATATTGATGCGATTTTGTTGCTACTGGTACACGCATAACTTAGAACCCCTTTGTATATTGACGATGCTCGTCAATTTGAGCTTGTAATTGTGGTAGTTGATCACTATGGAATTGCTCTAAAATTGCATTCGCTATTTCCCAGGCAATAACATGTTCTGCAACTACAGACGCTGCTGGTACTGCACAGCTATCAGAGCGCTCAACACTCGCTTTAAACGGCTCTTTTGTTTCAATATCTACACTTTGTAATGGTTTATATAAAGTAGGAATTGGCTTCATCACACCACGTACAACAATTGGCATACCTGTTGACATACCGCCTTCTAAGCCACCAAGTCGATTGGTTGCACGAGTATAACCTTCTTCTTCAGACCAGATGATTTCATCGTGTACTTCAGAACCTTTTCGACGTGCCATTTCAAAGCCAAGTCCAAACTCTACTCCTTTAAATGCATTAATAGATAGCATAGCAGCAGCAAGCTTTGCATCCAGCTTACGATCATAATGTACATAAGAACCTACACCTGCTGGCATGCCTTCTACAATGACTTCTACAACACCACCGATCGAATCGCCGGCCTTTTTCGCTTCATCAATTGCCTCAACCATTTTCGCAGAGGCGATTGGATCTACACAGTAGCAAGGATCCGCTTCGACAATTGCACGAATTTCTTCTGTTGTTTTTCCTTCTATTAAAGAAGTATCGGCTTTAATTCCCACTATCTCTGTAACATGTGCAACAATGGAAATGCCTAGTTCATTAAGTAACGCCTTTGCCACAGACCCAACTGCTACTCGTACAGTTGTTTCACGCGCAGAGGAGCGCTCTAATACATTCCTTAAATCACGGTGACCATATTTCATGCCTCCAACTAAATCTGCATGACCTGGACGAGGACGTGAGATTTGACGCTTGATATCTTCAGGATTGATATCATCAGCTAGTGGCTCTGCACCCATAATTTTAGTCCAGTGCTTCCAGTCATCATTTGTGACAACGAGTGCAACAGGAGATCCAAGTGTCTGACCATGACGAACACCAGCTACAATCTCCACTGTATCTGTTTCGATTTGCATGCGGCGCCCACGTCCATGACCTCCTTGGCGACGTTTTAAATCGTGATTAATTTTTTCTGCTGTAATGGGTAAGAGTGACGGTAAACCCTCAATAATTGTCGTTAATTGAGGTCCGTGAGACTCACCTGCTGTTAAGTAACGCATAAACACTTTCTCCCTTCAACTCGCTAAAGTATGTATTTTTCACTATAACATATATTCTTTAAAAAAACAGTCCTTTTACGAATGTCTTTTAAGTAGTTACCATTTTCATAGTTCTAAATGTGAATATTCTGAATGAAAGTTATAAAAAACACCTAGCTAAATTTTATAAAAAATACGCCTTTGCTTATGATAAGCGAAAAGCGTATGAATTATCTATGTTTAATGCTTGGTCAACTTTATGTACAATTGTGTTATTTGTACAAAGCTTTTCATCCATATTATTAATTATTTTTCCGATAGAAGAACGTGTCTTCTACATCAAATTCATAACGTGCTGGATTAAAAATTTGCTCTGTCGATCCAACAAATAAAACGCCATCCTTGCGCAGTGCTTTACTAAAATTATTATAAATTTGATCTTTCGCTTCTTCTGTAAAATAAATCATGACATTGCGACAAACAATTAAATCATAATTGCCGTCATAAGAGTCATTCAATAAATTATGTTTCTTAAAGGTTACACAACGCTTAATCTCATCCTTCACGCGATAGAAGGAGCCTTCTTGTTCAAAATACTTTGCTTTAATATCACTTGGGACCTCGGCTAAAGAGCGTTCAGGGTAGACACCTAACTTCGCCTTTTGTATCACATTCTCATCTAAATCAGTGGCAATAATTTGAATTTGAGATAAAGGCACCAATTGAGATAATACCATTACTAAAGAATATGGTTCTTCTCCTGTCGAACAAGCCGCACTCCAAATTTTTAAACGCTTATTAGTTTGTAAAAGTTTCGGAAATATTTTCTTTTGTAATACTTCCCAGCGCTTTCCATTGCGATAAAATTCAGAAACATTGATCGTCATACGATCTAAGAATTCATTCATTAAATCACGATCTTGTTCGAGTGCCTTTAGAAAGTCTACAAAATTACGATAGCCCTTTTTCTCATAAAGAGAGGTTAATCGTCTTTTCATTTGCGCTTCTTTATATAACGCTAAATCTATTCCTGTTTTGCGCTTAATACCTTCTATAAACTGTTCATAATCAGACATATGGTCATCTTCCCCTCTAGCGTCGTATTACCATTATAGCGGAAAAGCCCCAATCCTGAAATAGTCTTTCTCATGTATGCAAATCTACTTTCTTACGTTTTGTTTTTCCTCTAAAAGTAATACTTTCGACTGTTCTAATTCAAGTCTCATTTTTTCTGTTTCAATCGTATAAGTTTCTAACCTAAGCTTTTCTAATTCTACTTCTTTTTCAACAGCCTTCAGTTTTATTTTTTGTTGTCTCGTACGAGCGTCTGTAAAAATTCCAGCTAGAGAAATAATGACGCCCCCAATTATCGCTACAATGGCAATTGACAATCCGTTCACTTCCTTTCGTTATTTTGATTATACGGCAAAATGGAAAAAATAGTTTCATTTTTCAGGAATTTATTCCAATAAAAAATGAAGGTAGTTTTTCACCACCCTCATTCTATCCATTATCGTTAGACTTGTATGCGATACTCTTTTAAATCTTCTCGTAATTTAGCCTTCAAGAATTTACCTACAGACGTTTTTGGTACCTCGTCAATGAAGACAATATCATCAGGAACCCATGATTTATGGAATTGGTGCTGTAGACTCTCTAGTAACTCTTCTTTTGTAATAGAACCCTTAAACTCTGGCTTTGCTACGACACAAGCTAACGGTCGCTCCAACCACTTTTCATGTGGAATGGCAATAACAGCTGCCTCAAAGACCTTTGGATGGGACATTAATGCATTTTCAAGCTCTACTGAAGAAATCCATTCGCCACCACTCTTAATTAAATCCTTTGTACGGTCGGTAATTTTTATATAGCCATCTGTTGTCATCACAGCAATATCGCCTGTATAGAGCCAGCCGTCTTTAAAGGCCTCTTCCGTTCGTTCATCCTGATAATACTCATTAGCAATCCATGGTCCTCTAATCGTAAGCTCTCCCATCGTTTTGCCATCCCAAGGCACTTCACCATTTTCATTGACAATCCTTGTATCAATAAGTGGCATCGTCATACCTTGTGTAATCCGAACATTCATTTTTTCATCAGCCGTATAGTCCTGCATATGTGTTAAATACGTGGATAGGCTTACAAGAGGTGAGGTTTCCGTCATACCGTAACCTGTCATGTAAGGGATATTAAGTTCTTGCTCAAAGCCTCGGACAAGACCAATTGGTGAAGCAGAACCTCCACAAACAATTAATCGCATAGACGATAGGTCACGAGGGTTTTGACGCTGCTCCTGTAGAACGCCCAGCCATATGGTCGGTACACCTGCTGTCAATGTAACTTTATATACATCAAATAATTCTAGCAATAGCTGTGGTGTAAACATAGGTCCCGGTAAGACCTGTGTAGAACCAAATGCGACACTGGCAAATGGTAATCCCCATGCATTCGCATGGAACATTGGCACAACAGGTAACACCACATCCGACTCACAAATTGCAATACTGTCAGCGAGACCAGCTGTTAAACTATGAAGTACAATACTGCGATGTGTATAGACTACTCCCTTTGGCATGCCCGTCGTTGCACTGGTATAGCACATGCCTGCAGGTGTATTTTCATCTAAATCTTCTGGGAATGTGAAATGTTCATCTGCCTCCGCAAGTAGCGATTCATAGGAAAGAGCATTTGGAATCGGTAAAGTTTCTACTGCAACAGCATCACCCATAATGATATAATGCTTTACCGTTTTCAGCTGAGAGACGATAGGTGCAATTAGTGGCACCAGATTATCATCTATTAATAATATTTCATCCTCGGCATGATTGATGACATAGGCAATATGCTCAGGGGATAATCGAATATTAATCATATGCAATACTGCTCCTGCACATGGTACAGCAAAATAGGCTTCCAAATGGCGATGGTGATTCCAAGCAAATGTGCCCACCTTCATTCCTCGATCCATCCCTAGTTTCGTCAAAGCATCGGCTAATCGGCGAGTCCGTTTGACATATTCTTTATACGTAAATTCGTGAATAGTAGTGGCACTTGTTCGAGAATAGATTTTCTTTGAGTGAAAAAATCGTTCTGCACGATTCAAAAAACTTGTTAATAATAAAGGTGTATCCATCATATGCATGATACCGCTTCCCTTCATCTACGATTTTAGAAACAATCAAAACAAAAACTATTTGAACTAGATTTTGCCGTTACCTCGGTTGCATGCGAATGGCACCATCTAGTCGAATGACCTCTCCATTTAACAAGCCATTGTGGATAATACTTTCAACCAAAAGAGCATATTCCGAAGGTTTTCCAAGTCGTTTAGGGAATGGTGTCATTTGAGCAAGAGCTGTTCGTGCAGGCTCAGGTAACGAAGCAAACATTGGTGTTTCAATTAATCCTGGCGCTATGGTCATCACTCGGACACCGATTTCCGCAAGCTCTCTTGCAATTGGCAACGTCATGGCTGCTACGCCACCTTTTGACGCGCTATAAGCAGCTTGTCCGATTTGCCCATCAAATGCAGCCACAGACGCGGTATTAATAATGACGCCACGCTGTCCATCCTCATTTGGCTCATTATGTTGCATTTTTTCTGCCACTAGACGGATGACATTAAACGTGCCAACTAAATTAACAGCAATCACTTTTTCAAATAACGCAAGGGCGTGTATACCACGCTTCGAAATAACTTTACTCGCATCTGCAATGCCAGCACAGTTCACTGCAACATTGATCTTGCCAAAAGCTGCAATAGCCTGCTCAAGGCCAGTCGCCACCTCCTCTTCCTTTGTGACGTCTACTCGTGCATAAAGGACATTTTGACCTAATTCTTCCACTAGAGCTTGTCCACGCTCATCATTGACATCAAAAATAATTGCTTTGCCACCCTGTCCTATTAATTTCCGAACGGTTGCCTCTCCTAAACCAGAGGCACCCCCTGTTACGACTGCCACCACTTCATGTTCCTTCATCAGACATATCCCCTTTTACATTTTTTCAATGATCGTGGCATTGGCCATTCCCATTCCCTCACAAATCGCCAACAAGCCGTAACGATAATTCTCTCGCTCCATTCGATAGAGCATGGTCGTTAACAATTTCGTACCTGTTGCCCCTAATGGATGTCCCAGTGCAATGGCTCCACCATCAGGATTGAGCTTCTGTGGGTCTCCTCCTATTTCATGCAGCCATACGAGCGGCACAGGTGCAAAGGCTTCATTTACCTCATAGGTGTCGATATCCTCAATGTTGAGCCCTGACCGTTCTAATGCTTTTCTAGTAGCTTCGATTGGCCCTGTCAGCATTAATGTCGGATCAGAGCCCACGACCACTCTTGTCACAATTTTAGCGAGTGGTTGAATGCCTAGTTCTCTCGCTTTATCCAATGCCATTACGACTACAGCTGAGGCCCCATCACTCATTTGGCTCGCATTGCCCGCAGTAATCGCGCCATTCTCTTGAAAGACGGTTTTTAATCCATTTAAAATGTCAACGGTAGTTTCTGCACGAGGACCCTCATCTACCGCAAATGTTGTCACTGAGCCATCCTCTTGTGGAACTTGAATGGGTAGTATTTCAGCTTGGAAATGACCCGCTCTAATGGCGGAAATCGCCCGTTGATGGCTTTGATAAGCATAGCTATTTAGCTGTTCTTTCGATAAAGACCATTGGGAAGCGATTTTCTCTGCTGATAATCCTTGATGGATAATATCATAATTTTCCTGTAAGCGGTTACTAGCATGGGCATGTTGCATGTTTGAGCCCATTGGTACTCTTGACATACTTTCTACCCCACCAGCAATGACAATGTCCATATCCCCCGCTAAAATTGCCTGTGCTGCGAAGTGCACGGCTTGTTGGCTTGAACCACACTGACGATCAATGGTTACACCTGGCACACTATCTGGGAATCCAGCCATTAATAAAGAGGTCCTCGCAATATTTGCCCCTTGTTCTGCTGTTTGCGTCACACATCCCAAAATGACATCGTCTACTTGTTCCTTACCAATGCCTGCACGCTTTACAACCCCCTGTAATACATCAGCTGCTAATTCATCTGCTCGAACTTGACTTAATGCGCCCTTACTTCTTCCTATAGCAGTCCTCACAGCTGCTACAATCACCACTTCTCTCATGTCCATAACCCCTTTTCCTCGTCATCCTCATAGTTTATTGACGAGCCTACTCAACTATTCCTCACTTAATTATCAGAATATTACATTATTTATTGTACATGACTAAGAAGTTTTTAACAATTCTATATCAGGATGTGCCCTCCCCTTTTTGCGCAATAAAAAAAGCAATCTCATAAATTGAGATTGCTTGATCTATTCGAAATTAAACTAGATTAGAACTGCGTTTTTACCTTCTATTAATTAGTCACTATACATTATAGCTTTGTTAGCAAGTTTGATTAAGTAGAAGAGGGGAAATTCCCCCAGTATTTTTTTTGATAATTGTATTGTTATTTCGCACATAAAATTATCTCTCGCAAAAATCTACATTTTAATGTATTAATCTTTGAAATTAAATTGATCGCGAAACATATATTCCTATCACTTTATGAGTCAACATTTTTTTAATTTGTTAATTTAGGAACATTTTTCTAGAGTAAATTATGAATTGAGTTAGCAGTTCTTAAGAAACTATCGTACCAATTTTAAATTTAAACCTTATTAGGTCTTTTTAGGGTACATAAAATCCTTTTTCCTATCTGTCATATGTAATATAAAATGATCTTCTTCAATCATCCCTACATTTTTAAAATAAGCATTTCTCTCTTCTAACTCTAGATGCTTATTCAATATATATAATATCCTTCTTTTTTCAAATATATCCGCGCGTTGAAAATAGGTTTTTATTTGCAACGCATCCCCTCTTGATAAATCCTTACAATTAGACAATGCATCCAAAACTGCTCGTCCTATATAATCACCCGAATTTCTTTTTAAATTGAAAAAGAAGTCTAAAAGTATTTCTTTATCAGTAAATGAACCATTACTAAATAATTTGACCAAATAAATAACAATATATTCAGGAGTGTCTTCATCTTGAATAATATTCTTAAAATCTTCTTTAATTTCTTTAATACTATTTTGAGATAGATACTCTTCGTACTTTGTTAGTATATCAATTACATATGGTGTAAACTGAGGGAATTTTTTAATTAACAGCAATACAGTTGTAATCTCTTCCCATTTTTTTTGAGCGACAACAATTTTCAATAAAGTCTTTATTTTTTCAGGCTCAATAATCACTTCATCTTTAATTAATTCAAATTCTTTATCAAAATCTAAAAGAGACAATTTCTCAACTTCTTTTTCAGACATTTGTCTAAACTTCAATGGAATAATACCAGAGTAACCTCTAATAATCTTATTCAAAGAACTTCGATCAGCTATTTCATTATTACTATTATTTATAGTGGAGCTTTTTTCTCCAGTTACTTTATTAGATTCGTTGACTTCAATTGTAGCGGCTACCGCCTCAGGAACTTTAGTTATCGTTTTAATTTCATTAGATTTTGCAACAGATTGGTTCGTTTCTGCAGTATTAACTGATGTATCAGAAACTTCATTGATAATAATTTGTTTAATATTAGTTTTAGATGAATTTACAAAAAGACCTTCCAACTGAAGTCTTTCAATTAAAATAGTTAAGCTTCTAAAAGCTTCATTTGAATCTTTAGCAAAGATTCTATAGTCATCTACAAAACGACAAAATTTAATTTTCTTTCTTTTTAGATAATTATCTACCTCTATTAAAGACGCTTCTGCTAAAATTCTAGAAGCATTTGAACCTACTGGAATACCATATGAATCTCTATGACTCCAATAAAGCAAAAGTTCATTCAATAATTTTATAGCCTCTCTATCTATAGCTTTAATAGATAATAACGTAGATTCTAACCTATGAAGGTTCAATCTATCATAAAAATTAGCAATATCACATTCAACAATAATATTATTTCCATTTTGTGCACTTTCTTTTCTTACTTGTTCCTTAAAAGAAGTAAAATTAAAATTTTCATCAAATAAGCTTTTTGAGCTTTTATTTTTATTAATACGATAAGAATAGATTGTCTTTTCAGATTTATTTAAGCGCTTCACCTCTATTTCATTAGACATAAGTAAAACAAGTGTTAAATAAAATATTTCATCATATATATCTGTCAGAGAGCAAATACGAAAAGCAGCTAAATTATTTTTAGGGACTAAAACTTTTCCGTGGTGCTTTATTCTTGTAAATTCTAATTTTTTGTTTAAAATATCTTGTGTTATTGAATCTACAATATTTTTTTTGGTATTTTCATCCTCTAAAAATGATATTTCAAAAAATTTATTAAAAATTTCTACATCAGTAGTACCTTCATATAAAATGTTATTTATTGCACGATTACATGCATTTCTAATTTGTTGTTTAGCGTACATACTAATCTCCTACTATTTCTTTATTGTAATTATGTTAATTTCATGCTTCTTAAAATTCCTTAATAATTTCAAATTTGTTTTGTATATAGTGCATACCCTAGCACTTGCCTTTTTGTAGTTAAGTGCATATTACTGTTGCTTTGATTTGTTCTTAATCTTCAAAATAAAGACTGACTTAAATGTCCAAAAAACTTGTAGTATTTAATTCATATAATATTTACTATGATAAGTTGTAGTAATTGTAATATATTTTACCTACAGTACTATTATACCATTGTAAGGTAATAATAGATAAATAGGAATCATTTACTGAAAATCTACTATATGAAAAATCCTATATCAAAGACAGTACTTGTGTTCCATGCTACTCATCTACACATTAGTTGTTAAACACAATTGACTACATTCAATTGAAATTGTTTAAGATAGAAAAACGCCAAAACCCTTAATTATCAAAGGTTTTGACGTTCAACGAAATCATATGATTGCATACAAAGAAGATCGTGGGAGTCAAACCCGCGTTCAAAGACTTCAATACTACAGCTTCTACTCGTTTAGTTTGGCTATTTACGATTCACACGATGTCGACCTTTAGAGCCACAAGCGTTTGAGAGCTATCCACATTTCTATATTCAATAGGGAGTATTACACTTGGTTCAAAGACCTTACTTATTTTATACTATATCGATTGATTATAAAATAGAAATATATTATTCAATTAGAAGTCCCTATTTGACGATTCAATCAGAAATGTACCAGGTTGGTGATATTTCTTAGTTTCAATTCGATTGTAAAGCATCCAAATACCATGCATATAAGATAAGGTAAAGTCATCCATTTAAATAGCGTATCAATATTTTGTTTGATTAACTCTCTCCCTTCATTAAATTTGAACACATCCATGATTAATTTTGTAGATACATCAGATAAGAAGAAACTGTATTCGAAATTGGTACACCTATGTTTGAAAGAAAAATATAATCATTCTTTTCTCTATGTTCTTTCCTAACATCATCATTTATTGAAATTAGCTCTCTTAACAAAGTACACATTTCATCATCTAAAGGGAGAATCAATGGTCTATGCGATTTCATTATCTCTCCTTGTAATTTCAAAAGCATATTTTCAAAATCAATATTCTATTCTCTCAACGCTCCCAATGATTTAATTCGAATACCTGTTTTGTATAAAAGTAAAATTCCTATACTATCACGTAATCCCGAATACGTTGATTTATCCAAAAGTGATAACAAAATTGCCAGTTCTCTTTCTGTAGTAGCTTCCTTAACGCTTGTATTTACTTTTATTTTGATGTTTGTCCAAAACTTTGAGTTATACCAACCATTATCGTGACACTTGCTTAAAACGGCTTTAATTTGCTTTAAACGACCATGTAAAGATGTATCCTTTGCATTTTTGAAACTTGATAAATATTGATAAATTTTTTCATTGTTGATTTCATGGATATATTCAACTTTAGTAACTTCAACAAATCGCTTAAAATTATAGTTGTAACTATCAATTGTCCTTGGTCTTAATCCGTTTAGTCGCCATTGTTGATTTAAAATTTGTATGGCGTGTTTAATGGCAATATTTCTGTTGTCCAATTCATCATAAGTATCCATTTTAACTATTGAGTTATTGATTTTTGTCACCATTTCTTTCTTTGGTTCTTTTTCAGTTTTGATAGTCAATAAGCTTAAATCAATGTTTGTGTTAACTTTATTGAATGATTTTGACAAATAAAAAACCCCCTAACATTTTTTGTTAGAAGGTAAAAGTTACATCGGAAAAATAGATGATTTTTTTATTGAGTTCTATTCGTAGTTATTTTCGCTACGCTTAATCTATTCGAAATTAAACTAAATCTTCACCGAAGAATAAGCCGATTTCGCGCTCTGCAGAAGCAAGAGAGTCAGAACCGTGGATGATGTTGTGAGAAACAGTTGTTGCGTAGTCACCACGGATTGTACCTGGGTTAGATTCTTCAGGTTTCGTTGCACCCATCATTGTACGTGCAAGCTTGATTACGTTCTCGCCTTCCCATACCATAGCGAATACAGGACCAGAAGTGATGAAATCAACTAATTCACCAAAGAATGGACGCTCAGCATGCTCAGCATAGTGCTTTTCTGCTAATTCTTTAGGAATTACCATTAATTTAGCACCTTTCATTACAAAACCGCGACGTTCGAAACGATCAACGATGTCTCCAATTACTTGACGTTCAACGCCGTCAGGCTTAACCATTAAAAAAGTTTGTTCAATTGCCATGTTTAAAACACTCCTTAAATTCGTCTAACAGGTTTTACACCTACCGATAAATATTAACAAAAAATGAGCTTTTGTACAACAAAAAGCTAGAATTTGCGCTTACCCATGAACAATGCTACATCACGTAATTTTTTCTTTACGGGATGTTTTGGTAAAGCATCAATTTCTTGTAAGGCTTTTTTCAAATATTTATCACTCATACGATTAGCTTGCTCAATCGCATGAGATTTACGCACATATTGCAACATATTTTGACGTTCCGATTCTGTTAACGTGCCTGCAAACACTTTAACTAAGTATGGTTGCATCTCCGGATCATCTTTCAACAATAAAATCGGTAAAGTAATATTGCCCTGTAGTAAGTCACTACCTGCTGGCTTCCCTAGTTCTTTATCGGTTGCCATAATATCTAAAACATCATCGATAATTTGGAAGCTCATGCCTACAAAGTAGCCGAAGCGCTTTAAATGCCGAACTGTTTTAGCATCAACCCCCGCTGCCACAGCTCCTAGCTCACAGCTTGAGGAAATAAGTAATGCTGTTTTGCGTTTGATTCTTCTAAAATAATCTTTTAAACCTTGATCTAATCTAAATTTATCTTCAATTTGAATGACTTCACCGTTACAAATCTCCACCATCGTACGGGCTAAAATTTGATGAACAAGTGGGTCTTCAAACTTTGTTATATATTCCAGCGCACGTGCGAAAATAAAATCGCCTGTGTACATTGCTACCCTGTTATTCCACTGTGATTTGACAGTCGGGCGTCCTCTTCGCATATTGGAGTCGTCAATGACATCATCATGTACAAGCGATGCCATATGAATGAGTTCTAAAGGCACTGCTACATCCTTCATCTTCTCAATGTCATAATCACCAAATTTTGCGCCTAGTAACACAAAAATTGGTCTTATCCGTTTGCCACCAGCTTGTAATAAATGGAGAGAAGCATCGTTGATCAAATATGAAGATGAGTCCACCGCTTTTTCTAACTCTTGTTCAATGATTTCGATATCTGATTTCAAATCGGAATAGAGTAGTTTTAACTTCATCTTTTCCACGTGTGAAAACCTTCCCCCATTAACGTATCTTTTTAAAGCCCATATGCATTGCCGCAGCCCCGCCACTGTATGCTTTGTACGTTACTTTTTCTAATCCTGCCTGCTCAAACAATGCCGCTAACCTTTTCATACCTGGGAAATCATTCGCAGATTCCTGAAGCCAAGAATACTCCTTATAGCTTTTCGCAAATATTTTACCAAATATCGGCATTATAAATTTAAAATAAAAACGGAACAGCTGACGATAACCAGGGATTTCAGATTGAGATGTTTCTAAACAAACCACCATTCCACCTGGTTTAACAACACGATGCATTTCCTTCAAAACTTGTAAATAATCAGGTACATTGCGAAGACCAAAGCCGATTGTCACATAATCAAACGTATCATCTGGAAAAGGCAACTCCATTGCATTTCCATGAATGAGTTCAATTTGTGGGTATGGCTCTACCTTTTTTTCGCCAACTTTCAGCATGTTTTGACTAAAGTCAAGCCCTTTTACTTCTCCACTTTCACCAACAGCCTCTGCCAATGCGATTGTCCAGTCTGCGGTGCCACAGCATACATCAAGTGCTTTTGATCCAGGTTTTACAGCCATGTGCTTCATCGTATCGTTACGCCAGCCAACATGCATCTGGAAACTAATTACACCATTCATTTTATCGTAGTTTTCCGAAATACTTTCAAATACTTCGTGAACGTGTTCTTCTTTCGTTTTAGCCATTTTGAAAAACCTCTCTTATCCGTTAGTAGAAGCAATGGATGCCTCTACATGTGCATGTAAAGCTTGTTTGATATCACTTTGTAAAAAGGATGCCTGATTAATGATCTGTGATAGCTCTGTTTTTAAATGCACAATTTTCCCTTGGATGACGCTATTAAAGGTTGCGCCATTACGTCTGACACTTTCTTCTAGTGCCTTACCCATTAAAGACATTTGCCCACGTTGATAAGCTGTCCATTCTTTTTCTAAACGCAAGATTAATAAGCTTTTTTCTATAAGTGGTATATATTCACTGAAAGAATAAAGATCAAAAAATTGAGCAATTAACCCAGATTCTATCGTACTCATCGATGTATACCACTGTTCCATTGTTCGTTGTTTATTTTCATAAACCTTAATTTGATTTTCACATCGTGCCACAATACCTTGTGACAAGTTTCGAATCAATGCAACATTCCCTGACATTGCTAATATTTCATAATAACGACCACTATAAAAATCCCCAGCTAATACGGTAAGCTGCTGCTCTTTTGATGTTGCGTCTAATTCTTTTATATGATCGTGAGCCGCTAATGCTGCGTACACTATGCCAACAGTAATTGCAGCCTCTTGTTGCTCTTGTTGCCACTCTTCACCATTCAAAAACGGGATTAACAAATAAAACAGTTGATTTTCATCTAGCACAGGTACACCTGTGTATTTTTGCAAAGTTCTATGACGAACATCCATGAAAATCTCTGTTTTTAACTGTGCAATTGAATTTTGAATGTATGTTGCATTCATAGACCTTACTCCATTTCACTTTCAGATACGTTAGCCCTATACAAGGCCAAACGCTTGCTTACTGAGTCATTATAGCATACGCAACGATGCGGAATAAAAAAAATTTGCTTTCTTCATAGCACAGGCAGTAAAGCTCTCCCATAATTGAATGTTGGAATGCTAACTGCCCATAGACCTTATACTAAGTTTTTCACATCTAGTGTTTTTATATGTGCTGTAGAACGTTGAACAGCATTAAAACCTATCGTCAGAAACAAAATTTCTTATTTTTTCGCTTCGCTATTGATCACGCCATGTGCTGTATGAATTTGCGCTTTACCGCGTATTTTCATGGCAGACGTGTGTTCTGTAAATTGAGCAATCATTACTTCGCCGGCATCTAATTTCTCTGAATGATGGAATTTCGTATCAGTTCCACGTGTTAATCCAATGACATGTACACCATCTTCTTCTGCTTGAATAACAATATAATCTTGTGACATCTTTGTACACTCCTTAAATCCGACAAATTCTTAGTTCATCATAACATAATTAGACACGCAATTTAAGACATTTGAATAAATGATAGTACTTCTCTACGTTTCACTTCATCTTCCTCATAAATACCGCGTGCAACAGATGTCACCGTTTTAGAACCAGGTTTTTTTAATCCACGCATTGTCATACACATATGCTCAGCCTCGATCACAACATAAACACCTTTTGGCGAAAGCATCTCCATAATTGTGTCCGCTACTGAAGAGGTAATACGCTCTTGTAGTTGTGGTCTGCGAGCAATCGTCTCCACTGCACGTCCTAACTTACTCAGTCCAGCAACAACGCCGTCATTTGGTATGTATGCAACATGTGCTTTGCCATAGAAAGGTACTAGATGATGCTCACACATCGAATAAAAAGGTATATCTTTGACAAGCACTAGTTCTTCATGATCCTCATGAAATACCGTTTTAAAATAATCTTTAGCATCCTCATGCAAGCCGCTGAACATTTCGGCATACATTTTTGCTACACGCTTCGGCGTATCCAATAAACCTTCACGATTTACATCTTCACCTACCGCTTCTAAAATCATTTTTACCGCTTCTTCTATTTTTAATAAATCAATATTCGACATCAAAAAACCCTCCTGCATATCAAAACATTACACATTTCCCTATGCATCGTAGCACATCCAAAAGGTAAGCGCAAAATGACTTACCTGATTCATCAGAAATTCGCTTCTAGATAAGAAAATCACTGTATATTATTATGTAAAATTCAAATTTGAAGTTAAAAAGAGCAGCCTTCATGTTCGTTAACATGAAGACTGCTCTATGTAACTACTAGACGTGTATTATTTTACCGCGTCTTTAAGCGCTTTACCTGGTTTGAAAGCAGGCACCTTGCTAGCAGCGATTTCGATTTCTTTACCAGTTTGTGGGTTACGACCTTTACGAGCCGCACGTTCACGTACTTCAAAGTTACCAAAACCAATTAATTGTACTTTGTCACCCTTTGCAAGAGCATCTTGAATTGTATCAAATACAGCTTCAACTGCTTTAGAAGCGTCTTTTTTAGAAAGACCTGCAGCTTCAGCAACAGAGTTTACTAATTCTGTTTTATTCACACCATTCACCTCCTCTCAAAGGGTCATGAACCAATTCTGTAAAAAGAGTAACACATAGAAAACCGCTACGCAACTGTATTCATACATGATTATAACCAAAAAATCAGTTTTTCACCCAAAAAACAAAAATAAAAGGACTTTTCGCATAAAAACGAAAAGCCCTGCGTATATTTTTTGCATTTTTTCTGAATTTTATCACTATAAAATAAATGTTACTAAACCACGATCTCCTTCGTTAACCATTCGTTCAATCGTCTGACGCATACGTTTTTTGGCAGTAGATGGAACTGCATCCATTTTATAACGAATCCCCTCTTTTAATACTTCATGCAATGGTGTGCCAAATAATTGTGTATTCCATAAGGCATCACGATCATGTAAATAAGCATGATTTAAATCTTTTAGAAGTTGCTGACTATGGAACTCTGAGCCAATTAACGGTGCAAATTCTGACTCCATATCAACTCGGATAATATGATAGGATGGCGCTTTTGCCTTCATTCGTACGCCGAAGAAATTATTCTGTTTAATGAGCTCTGGGGCTGTTGGCTCAAATTCCTGCATCATTGGCAATGTCACGCCATAGCCTGTCGTATCAGCATCGTGAATAGCACTTTTAAAGCGTTTTTGGGCCTCTTTTGCCTCTGCCGCCTCTTTGATAAAGAGTAACCAATCTTTTTTCGTTTCAATTGGTTCTTCTAGCCATTCATTACAAACTGATTTATACAATTCACCCTGTAGGGATACCCGAATTACAGCTGTTCCTACACCTGCATCTACATGAACAACTTCACTTTGGTCAATAAAGTCAATGGCTTTAAAGGCATCTGACGCCTGTTGCACATCTCGAATTTTCATAACAGAAGAAAGGACTTCCTCCATCGAATCAATCAATGCAACATTTAATGGATGTGTAGCATCTAATACATCCAGCCAGTCTGGTTTTTCCACCTCAATGGTACGAATTGGGAATTCAAATAACGCCTCTTGTAAAATATATTGAATATCCGTTTCTCTCATTTGATCAATGGACATCGCAATAACAGGGACATTGTAACGTTCAAACAATTCATTGCGAAGCTGAACCGTTTCTTCTCTCGCAGGCATTTGGCAATTGAGTAAGATGACAAATGGTTTGCCGATGTCTTTTAATTGCTCTACAATTTCCTCTTCTGCCTTCTCTGCTGCTCGTCGACTGATTCCGTTCACTGTACCATCAGTCGTTACGACAATACCAATATTCGCATGATCGCGAATCACCTTATCTGTGCCAATTTTAGCGGCTTCCTGAAATGGAATTGGCTCCGTATGCCAAGGCGTATGAACAAATTTTGGTCCATTTTCATCCTCATAGCCTTTTGTCCCATCGATAATATAACCAACACAATCTGCTAATCGAATTTGGAATGGCATTTCATCTTCACCGACCACAATACGGGTTGCTTGGGCAGGCACAAACTTCGGCTCAGCAGTCATAATGACTGGCCCCGGAGAACTTTGTGGCAACTCATCTTGTGCTCGCATTCTTTCCGTTTCATCCACAATGTTTGGTAACACGACTGATTCCATTACCTTTTTTACAAATGTTGATTTACCTACACGTACTGGACCGACAACACCAATATAAACATCGCCATTTGTGCGCTCTGCAATTTCTCTAAATACTGCTTCACTCAAGGTTTCTGCCTCCTTTATCTACGCTTTTTCACTATATGCAAGCCTGTAGACAAATATGAAAAAGCCCCTCACAAATGTAAGGAGCTTGTTTGCTATTTCTCTTTTTTCTCGGCGGCTTCTGCCTCTTGTTTTTGTAATTCTTTCGCTTTTTTGACATCCGTATTATACGTTTTCATATCATAGATAGGCTCTCCATTCTCGTCCACTGTATATGGAATAGAATAGGCAGGCACCACTGGAAATTTGTCGACAAGCAGTTGGCGAATATCATCACCTGGCTTTACATTCGGCTTATCCTCTTTTAAAAGCTGGCCTAAATCCACAGCATAGTCTACATGTAATTCACCATCACCAGTCATGAAAAGCGGTAACTCGACGCCAGAATAGGGACTTTTTACAGTTACCTCTGTTTTATAACCCAAATCTTTATAGTTGATCTGATAAACATTATCTGAAATTGACCCTTTTATTGGTAAATACTGTGTAGATAGTTTACGAATACCTATTTCACGTATACGCTCTGCCGCGTTTAAATCTACTAATTTGACCGATGCCTCATTTTCAGGGTCCCAAATGATATATTGATATATACCACCTTTTTCATAGGCATTTCCAGGAATTGTCGTCAAATACTTCGGCATAAGTTTTTCAAAATCGATTAAATATTTGATATAGATATCCGTATCTAGCTCGCTATTTTTAATTGGTACTAGTCCACCTGTTGCTTCACGGTATTCATCCACAGCACGTTGAACTGCCGCTAGTTGATCGACATCAGGCGTGACCTTAGCCCTTTTTTCTTCTTCTGGGTACGCACATCCTACTAACAGTATGGCGGTTGCAAATACCAACAGCAAAGCACTTAGTTTTTTCATGTTACTGACACCTCATTATTATTTATGCTGGCCAAGTGGCAACTACAAGTACCATTAAAAATGTGCCAAGTCCAAACAGTATGTATGCACATAAATTTACGACTGTTCGTAAAAATACATTTGAAATCTTATTTCGTGCTAAATAAATTAAGCCGACTGATATAATCATAAATGCGATGCAATAAAACGACACCCACATTACATCAAGCGCAGGCATATGAGCTAACGGGCCCATTTCAAAAAACCACCTTTCTTTGAATGTCAAGACACAATCAAAGTATATTATACTATGTGCTTTTGCTAAAAAGAAATAGTTGTCCCATAACTATCAAGAAATGGACAACTCTTTTAGCTTGTATTTCTATTCAACTAGTGGCACACAATAAGGCGTCTCAACAGATTGGTTGAGACACCTTATTTATGTCCATTTAATGACAAGTCTAATCAAAAAATTAATATTAATGCTTCATATCGTCTATTTCTCGTTTTTTCATACGCATCATTAAGGCATCTACTGCCACTTTCGGTTCAACATCATTAAATAGCACACTATAGAGCACTGTGGAAATCGGCATGGCGACATCATATTTCTCTGCTAATTGATAGGCTGCCTTCGTGGTACGGACACCTTCTACGACCATGCCCATTTGATCCAGCACTTCTTGTAGCTTCATACCTTGCCCTAACATATTACCTGCACGCCAGTTTCGCGAGTGGACACTTGTACAGGTTACAATTAAGTCCCCCATACCTGTAAGTCCTGAGAACGTAAATGGATTACCACCCATTTTTACACCTAACCGTGAAATTTCTGCAAGACCTCGCGTAATAAGTGCCGCTTTTGCATTGTCTCCATAATTTAAGCCATCAGTAATACCTGCCGCTAAAGCGATAACGTTTTTCAAAGCTCCTCCTATTTCTACACCAATGATATCCTCATTTGTATAGACGCGGAAGAACTGATTCATAAATAAATCCTGTACCTTTTCAGCAGCATCAATATTAGCACAAGCTGCAGTAACCGTTGTAGGATGATGCAGTACCACTTCTTCTGCATGACTTGGCCCAGAAAGAACAACAATTTCTTCCACATACATTGCTGGTAAGCTTTCTGCTAAAATCTCAGATATTCGTTTTAATGAGTCAGGCTCAATTCCTTTCGAAACATGGACAAACAACACTTTTTTTGTTAATTCAGCCGTTAGTTTCTCGCATACTTCACGAATCGCTTTTGTTGGAACAGCCACAACAATGGTTTCTGCATGAGTAGCTACCTGTGCCATATCACTCGTCGCATGTAAATTTACAGGTAGAATGGTTTCTGGTAAATATTTTTTATTCGTATGCAGTTGATTGATTTCTTCTGCCTGCTCAGCTCTATGTGTCCATACAAGCGTATCATGTCCATTTTCCGCTAGTACCATTGCCAGTGCAGTACCCCATGAGCCTGCCCCTAACACACAAACTTTTTCCATAACAAAATCCTCCCTTTGTTGGGTTGTCTATTAAGTAAGTTCTTTCTTGTAAAAAGACGCCACCCAACAATAATGTCGGGTTGGCGTATTGTATGTCTATAGCTATTGCCTTAAGCACGCGCACGTGTAATTAAACGAATTGGCGTCCCTTCAAAGTCAAATGTTTCGCGGATGCGATTTTCTAAGAAGCGTTCATATGAGAAATGCATAAGCTCAGGTTCATTCACAAAAATAACGAATGTTGGTGGCTTAATCGCTACCTGAGTAGCATAGTAAATACGTAAACGACGACCTTTATCTGTCGGTGCTGGATTACGAGCCACTGAGTCCTCAATCACTTCATTTAAAATAGAGGACTGAATACGCATCGCATGATTCTCGCTGACACGTTGGATAATCGGTAAAATTTGATGCACACGCTGTTTTGTATTCGCCGATACAAAAATAATTGGGGCATAATCTAAAAATAGGAAATGCTCACGAATTTGCTGTGTAAAGACATTCATTGTTTTTTCATCTTTTTCAATGGCATCCCATTTATTCACAACAATGATCACAGCTTTTCCAGCCTCATGTGCATAGCCAGCGATTTTTTTATCTTGCTCCTGAATACCTTCTTCTGCATTCAGCACTACTAAAACAACGTCTGAGCGTTCAATAGCACGTAGCGCACGTAACACAGAATATTTCTCGGTTGTTTCATAGATCTTTCCTTTTTTACGCATACCCGCCGTATCAATAATGACATATTCCTGTCCATCATATGCATAAGGCGTATCAATCGCATCACGTGTTGTCCCTGCAATATTACTAACAATAACACGTTCCTGCCCTAGGAAAGCATTCACTAAAGAGGATTTCCCAACATTCGGGCGACCAATTAAAGAGAATTTAATGACATCATCACCGTATTGTTCTTCATCTTCTTTCGGGAAATGTTTCGCACATTCGTCCAATAAATCCCCTAAACCTAAACCGTGGGAACCTGAAATAGGCCAAGGTTCACCGAAGCCAAGTGCATAAAAATCATAAATCATTTCACGCATATCAGGATTATCAATTTTATTGACCGCTAATACGACTGGTTTTTTTGTTTTGTATAGAATTTTAGCAACTTGCTCATCTGCTGCCGTTACCCCTTCACGACCATTTGTCATGAAAATAATAACGTCTGCTTCATCAATAGCGATTTCAGCTTGTTGACGAATTTGTTCTAAAAACGGCTCGTCTCCAATTTCAATGCCACCTGTATCAATAATATTAAAATCGTGTGTTAACCACTCTGCCGAACTATAAATACGGTCACGTGTTACGCCTGGGATATCCTCCACAATTGAAACACGTTCTCCAACGATACGATTAAAAATCGTCGACTTACCTACGTTCGGACGACCTACGATGGCTACTACTGGTTTCGTCATCTGTACTTCATCCTTCCAACTTCTTGTCTTTCGCTATTATACACGAAAAATGCCATTATATCATATCATATCCATAATGTAGAACGCTATGTATGGTGATAAAAGGTGTTACCTCATTTTTTTAAGCAAACTATCCGAGTTATTTAGGTTTTATTGCCTTTTTAATTGCTATCCTTTATTTTGAGAATCTTATCCGCTACTTTTAGAGTTTTATCCTTCAATTCAAAGATTTTATCCTCTTCTTATTTGCTATCCTTCACTTCTGAAATCTTATCCGCTACTTTTAAAGTTGTATCCTTCAATTCAAAGATTTTATCCACTCCTCAATCGCTATCCTTCACTTTCAAAATCCTATCAACCATAAAAATAGCGAGGATACAATTATGCATCCTCGCTTTATACATTATTTAAAGTTTTTTAGTTTATCGCCAATCACATCACCGAATGAGAAGCCTGTATTCTCTTCAGGTAATTCATAGTCGATTACTTCTTCTGCTTCAGGATTTTCTAATAATTCTTTAATGCTAAGGGCTAGACGGCCTTCGTCAGCGTTGACATCAAGAACCTTTACCTGTACTTCTTGTCCCTCTTTTAGTGCTTCATGAGGCGTGTTAATGTGCTTATGCGCAATTTGCGATATATGCACTAAACCTTCAACGCCTGGGAATACTTCCACAAATGCGCCAAATGAAGTAAGTCGCTTCACTCTACCGTCTAAAATAGTGCCTTTAGCGGCACGTTCTTCAATATTAGACCATGGTCCAGGAATTGTTTCCTTAATAGATAAAGAAATACGTTCATTTTCTGGGTCCACTGATAGAACTTTTACTTTTACATCTTGTCCTTCAGCTAAAACCTCACTCACATCACTCACATGCTCATGTGATACTTGCGAGATGTGTACAAGACCATCAATACCACCTAGGTCGATAAATGCACCAAATGACGCGAGACGCTGTACTTTACCATCCAATACATCGCCAGCTTTTATTTGATTAATCACATTTTTCTTTTGTGAAGCTTTCTCTGCTTCAACCACTGCTCGGTGAGATAAAATAAGGCGATTCTTATCCTTATCAAGCTCAACAATTTTAAAGCTTAATGTTTGCCCTTTATAGCCTTCAAAATCATCAACAAAATAGTCCTCTACAAGCGATGCTGGTACAAAGCCACGTACACCTAAATCTACGACAAGACCACCTTTAACAATATCCTTTACTTCCGCTTCAAAGATTTCCTCAGCGGCAAATTGCTGCTCCAGTGTATCCCATGCTTTTAGAGCATCCACTTTACGTTTTGATAGGACAAAGTTTTCTTCTTCAACCTTTGTAATCATCAATTCTAATTCATCTCCAACTGAGATGACATCAGACGCTTTCTCAATGTGTAAGCTTGATAATTCACTAATCGGTACAATACCATCAAACGGAGCACCTGGAATTGATACAGATACTGCCTTTTCATCAACTTGCGCGGCAATGCCTTTGACGATATCACCCTCGTTAAACGTTTGTTCTGCATAGTTCATTTCTTCAGACATATGTAACCCTCCTTCGCATCTTCCCTTACTATTTTATTCGATATTGAAGACAAAGACAAAAATAAATCCTTTAAATTCTAAAAATGTCTGAAATTTTAGGATTTATAGCATTTTTTCTTCTGCTAATTTTAAAATAGCTTGTGCTGCATCATCAATGGACAATGCTGTTGTATCTAAAAAAATCGCATCTTCAGCTTGAATCAGTGGCGATGCTTCACGCTCACTATCCTTTTTATCACGTAGCGCTATTTCTTCCTGAAGTTTTTCAAGAGAGGACTCAATTCCTCTTTTTTGATTATCAATCAAGCGTCGTCTAGCACGCTCCTCTACTGTTGCAGACATGAAAACCTTTAGTTCTGCATCCTTTAAGACATGTGTAGCAATATCGCGGCCATCCATGACAACACCGCCATTAGCTGCAAGTTTTTGCTGTTGAGCAACTAATAGCTCACGAACCTTCGCATGGGCAGCTACTTGTGAGACTGATGAAGTGACCTCATTAGAGCGTATTTCCGCTGACACATTGTGACCATCTAAAAAAACAAGCTGTCCCTGAGGTGATGGTTTTAATTCAATTGTGCTTACTTCAAGCATCTCTGCTAATTTTGCTTCATCATCTAAATGTATGTTTTGTTGCATCGCTTTATACGTAACCGCTCGATACATTGCCCCTGTGTCAATGTAAGTAAAGCCAAGTGCTTCAGCAACAATTTTTGCGATTGTACTTTTGCCAGCACCAGCAGGCCCGTCTATCGCAATTTGAATGTTTTTCTTCATATTCTTCCCTACTTTCTGCACCTCTTATTGTATCATATAACCTCAAAAAAGCCCTCTACTAGGAGAGGGCTTCATCAAAATATTCATAAAGGATATTAAACATTAAAAGGGTTCATTTCTTTACGACGATTGACTAATTGACGTTCAAAGCAAAAACGGACAATATGCTGTTGATCGACGTCATCTGTATCTGTTAGTTGGATTGTTGCAATGCGTTTATCCTCTTTTTCAAAAATACGTACGATCAGCGCTTCCGTAATGACATACTTGACATCTCCATTGGCAAATGGCAATACAATAGTTAGTTTTACTTCATCACCCTCAGTAAAAGCTACTTGACCTTTCAACATGACTGCTAGGCCTCCTGCACTAATATCCACAGTCACAAGCTGATATTTATAATCTTTCAACTGAATAGCAACGTCTACTTGTGTCTCCACACGAACGTATTCTCGTCGCTGAATTTTTATAAACTCCTCTCGTGTTGGACAATGCAACATAATCATTGGGATATTACCTGCTTTACGGCCAACTACCTCTGTATTAAAGGCAAAGGATTGCTTATCCTCGGTACGAAAAGTTGCTCTAAATTCTGAGCCATCTATTAAAAATGCCGTTTTCTTTGTTACCATATTAACCGGATAATCAATATATAGAATATTATCTTTTTGCTCTACAACTTTACAGCGGAATTTCTCCAAACGCTCTGTATAAGTTGGTTCAAGTTGTAATTGTGTACCAATTTTTATTTCCATGAGCATCTCCCCGTGCGAAAAATATAGTTTAATTATCTCATGAGAAGCTTATTTTGGCTATAAAAATTGGTAGTATTTTCATGTCAAGTTGATACAGAGCGGAAGCATCATTGATTAAGTTAGATATTCCACTTTTAATACATTATGGTTTTCCGCATCAATAACAATTCTAAATGTTTCCTGTGTATTACCATCACGCAATGCAATGACCTCATAGCAAAGACGTTGCTCAAATTGTCCATTATCTGTGTAGATATTTTTTACCTCTTGTACTTGGATATCGTCTTGGAAGAACGTTTTCCAATCAATCGGCTTAGCTGTTTGCTTTTTAATATTTTCTTCTTGAATATATTCCATTGCATTTGCACCTAACAGCTCACCTGTATCTTTCGCCACTTTCAATTGAACACCATCAGCGTAGATTAACGCATTATCTCCAGGATGGACACGAGCAAATGTCACATGCCAAGCTTGATGATTTTCTCGTGATTCCACATAGGCTACATCTTTCATGCCTAATTTCTTCACATATTCCTGCGCTTTTTTCATGATTTCCTCTTGTGATAACTTGGCTTCATCCACAGGACGTTCTACTAAATAGGATAATAAATGTCCACCCTTTTCTGTTAAATCAACATAGCCTAATCGAATCCCTTGGTGGAATTGGATATGATAAAAAGGATATGGTGCTGTATCACTACTTTTTGTAACTGTAAATGTAGCATCTTTAATGACTGGGAATAAGTACTTCACTTTCTCTAGTGCTTCTTTTTCGGTAATAACTGCATCCTGTAATGCCTTTAACTCAATTTTTTTCTGCCAATCAGATTCAGATAAAGTTAACGGGAAATCCTTTTCGCCGTAGCCCTTTAATGTATCTTTTACAGTATCAAATTGGCTATTTGGATTTTTATTATCTACTTGCTGTAGCCAAACATCCATTTTCCCATCATGTTTATAGAAATCGACGGTTGCAGCTGTCCATTCATCGGAAAGAGATTGTAAATTCGTTGAAACCTGGGGCATTTTTTCACGCCAAGCTTCATAATCCCCTGTTTTCGCTGTCCTTTTTGCTTCATCGCCAAGTCGCCCTAGATAGTTCATCCATTCACTTGATAGTTCTTGTCCTATTGGAATATTCGCAATTGAAGAACGAACTTCTGAGCTTAAACGCCAAACCGAATCTAGTTCATTGTGAATCGCCTGCTCGTCTTGAAACAACAGGGATTGTGATACTGAGCGTTGAAGATGGGAAAGTTTTTCAGATGCATCCGTTAACTTATCTGTATATTGTGCTAGCACGGTACGTTGTAAATCTTCTTTATCTCCATGTAAATCAATGCTGTATGCCCCTAACCCAATAACGGCAATCGTTAAGACCACGAGCCAAGTTTTCATCTAGGTTCCTCCTTTCTATGAACAGAAAATATGCTCTCCAATTTGTTTGATTTGTGGACGTGACCAAATCCATTTGCTCGTTGCAGTTTTTGGATTGAAATAATACAATGCATTTTCAGAAGGGTCCCAGCCGTTCATGGCATCAATAACCGCTTCTTTCGCTCGCTCATTTGGCTCAAGCCAAATTTGCCCATCTGCAACGGCCGTAAATGCTAACGGTTGGAAAATGATACCTGAAATAGTATTCGGGAAATCTGGGCTTTCCAAACGATTTAAAATAACTGCGGCAACCGCTACTTGTCCTTCATATGGTTCTCCCCTTGCCTCTCCATATACCGCATTCGCCATTAGCTGTAAATCACGCTCTGTATATTTGGGAGGAACTTGTGTCTGTGTTCCATTATTATTACTACTTCCACTACTATTGCTACTGCCACCACTAGTATTCTTTTTCACTTGCTGATCAAGTGGCTGCCCACCATAATAAGTAAATTGATTTCCTGCATTTAATTGAGCTTTCACCCATTTTTCGTCATAATCTGAATTGCCCGTTAACGCTTTCTTTGTCTTAGCGCCTGCAATTCCGTCTACTGGTAACCCATAATTTTCTTGGAAATTACGTAAAGCCCAGTATGTGTTGTAGCCAAATTTGCCATCAATTTTACTCTTATAAAAACCTAAGTATTGTAGCCTCGCTTGCAATTCAACGACATCATCTCCATAGGCACCCCGAGTAATTTGCTGATCGCTAAATGCATTCGCATCATTTTGAGGAATCGCAATTATACTAATTCCTAATATTAAAGCAAAAAGTATGCTTACTAAACGCACTTTTATCACTCCTTTTTTTTATAGCTTGAAACAAAAGGAGTATTTTATACATGATAAAAATGAAATAAAGCGTAGAAATCTTTGACGATTTCTACGCTTTATATTTTCTTTTGCATATGAAGATGCTGCACCAGATGATAATGTGCAAGCTTCACTTTACGCAAGCCAAACCACCATAAAAACAACATAAAAGGAATCATTAAATAAACCCAGTGACCTTTGAATGATAATATTGTATTGTATAGAATGTGAAGTACGACTGGTGCACAAAGCGCCATAGCAATCATCTCTTTTGTCTTAACAAGTTTCGAAAACTTAGCCCGTCCATAATAATAGCCCATTACGACACCGAACAAAGCATGACTCGATACTGGTAATAAGGCTCGCATAAATGCCGTGTCTAAGCCAAATGAAAGTAAATAAAGAACATTTTCAATCGTAGCAAAGCCAAGTGAAATGCTTGCCCCGTACAATATACCATCGTAAGGGTCATCAAATTCTATATGATTATAGATGGCAATTAATAGCACAAACCATTTAAAAAATTCTTCAATGACACTTGAAAATAGTACGTCTTGAAGATAAAGATATCGAAAAACCCCTTCCTCTGTTAATACATACTGTAAAAACATGATTGGGAACGTTAAAAATGCGCCGTATAAAAACGTTTGTAGTAAAGTTCTTCTTGGCTCCGTAGCCATCTGATTGCGCAAATAGAAATAACTAAAAAGCGCTAGACCGGGAGCAATGGCAGCAGATAATAAAATGATCATGATGCCGGCTCCTTTCAACAATAGACTGCTATTATTATACCATGTAATGACAAAAAAACTTTTTAAAAGGAGATTTATTTTTTATGAAAAAAACAATTTTATTAATTCATACTGGCGGCACAATCTCCATGGCGATGAGTGCTGAAGGAGCGGTCATGCCTAATAAGGAAAATCCTCTAATGAAGGAAAGTAATAAACTGGCTTCACTAGCAAGCATTATCGAAATAGAAGCTTTTAACCTTCCTTCTCCACATATTACACCGAAAGAGATGCTTTTATTGCGTAACTTGATTTTGGAACAAATTGACGCACAGCCAATTGACGGTGTGGTCATCACACACGGTACGGATACATTGGAAGAAACCGCCTATTTCTTAGAGCTAACTACGAACTTAGCCATTCCGATTGTGCTAACAGGAGCAATGCGTTCATCTAACGAACTTGGAGCAGATGGGATTTATAATTTAGTAGAAGCAGTCCGAGTAGCTGTTGATGAAGAAGCACGTGATAAAGGTGTGCTTGTTGTGATGAATGATGAGGTTCATCTTGCTGTAAATACAACAAAAACAAGCACAAGTTCAGTAAATACTTTCCAATCTCCACAATATGGACCGATTGGCCTTATTACAAAATCCCGAATCTTATTCCATCACGCACCAATTCGTCGACAATATGTAGATGTTAACAATTTACCTAAGCGTGTCGCAATGCTAAAAGTGTACGCTGGAATGGAAGAAGATTTATTGGATGTCGTGCTTGCATGTAAATATGATGGTGTTGTGCTAGAAGGACTAGGTCAAGGGAATGTCCCGCCATCTGTTGTAAAGGGAATTGAAAGCCTTATACAACGAGACATCCCAGTTGTACTTGTTTCCCGCTGCTTTAATGGAATTGCAGAAGGTGTTTATGGCTATATGGGCGGCGGTAAAATGCTAGAAGACTTAGGCGCCATATTCGCCACAGGTATTAATGGTCAAAAGGCACGCTTAAAATTATTAATAGGCCTTAACACAACTGGCTCGCCTTTAAATTTAAAGGACTTTTTCTTGTAACGCTAAAGTCTCGATCACCTGTTCATAATAGCCCAGTATTTCGCTAAGTCGAGCCAAAGCTTCATCAAAATCTGGCTGTATCACAGAAAATTGAATGAAATTCTTTTGGCGTAAATACTGGCTTTCACCATGAACGAATAGCCCGTTTAATGCTAAATCAATAAGTAGGTTGGCATAATTATTAGGCAATTGAACCGTTATCAACATCGGATATTGAGTAGTTGGATATTGAAATTGCATGATTGGTAGCTGCAGCAGTGATTGAAAGCGTTGCTGTAGCTGCTCATAACGTGCTGGATAGGCTTGCAATGCAGTCTCCACATTGCTCAGTAATACAGCAGGTAATGTAAATGGTATGACACCTTGCTGATAATTTGCTAAATCAAGATAAGCGGGTAGATCGGCAGATGGGGGTGCAAGTGATTGCGAAAATACAAATGCTAGCCCACTTAACGCACCAATGGCCTTACCACTCACAGCCGTAACTAAATAGCAGTCCTGTAAAGAGAACGGCATGGCACCGAACGAACTAATACAATCTATACATAACTTTACATTGTATTGTTTAGCAAGCTTTTTAAGAATATCTAAGTTATTACAAGTTCCCGTGGAAGTCTCACCATGTACTGCCAACATCCACTGATAAGACCCCGTCTCAAGCTGTGAAGCCAGTTCTTTGTCATCAAATACTGTTCCCCATTCTTTTTCTACCACATCATAATGTAATGACCAACGAGCGGCTTGCTTCTGTAAACGTTCACCGAATTCTCCATTTGTGAGAATAAGCCCTTTTCCTAATTGCTGTGCCTTTAGTTGTGCAAGCATTACTTCATTTGCTAGCGTTCCCGTTCCTACGATTACACCAACATGATTGGACTTCGATAAATGCAGTAACCTCTTCTGCACTCGTTCATAAAGCGCATAAAAAGGTAATGAACGATGTGATAAATCTGAATGAGCAATTGTCTCTAATTGCCTCACCGGCCCAGGATAAAATGTAGAGGGTTCCGTCGTTAGTCTATGTTGTAATGATTGTTCAAATTCATGTCTAGTGAGCACCATCGGTAAAAACATCGCACCCTCTTCCCCGACAGCTGGTGCAAACTGCTTAAAACCCATCTGCTTATATAGTTTTTCCTCTCTCGTTGTACCTGAAATCACTGCAGCAGAATAGCCTTTTTCGTAGGCAAATGTAGTTAAGGCCTGAGTAAGCTTCAATAGAACTCGACCCGTTCGATAACCCTTCTTCACGGAAAGCAAACGAATTTCACAAAGCTTCTCACAATTTTCCTTCGATAAATACTGCTCGACCTTACCAATCTTTTCATCAATAGAAAATGGTCGTTGATCTCTAAACGCCACCATGCCAATTAATTCTGTTTGCTTATAAACAACGACATAGGTATTCTCCTGATGAAATCGATCTACTTTTTTTCGCGATGCATTTACCTCATGCTGAGGAATTTCTTCTACAAATGTTTCATAATTCAATCGAGCAATCGCCTCAAATTCTTCATTTGTCTTGGCAATTTTACACCAATACATTTCCTTCACTTCCCTCTTTTCAATGATTCCTGAATATTAGACATATGCTTAATAAGCATACACACGATTGCCATGATTAAAAGTCCATATGGCTCTAATTTCCCTGCTTGTATAATTGCGGCTATATAAAAAGCAAAGCCCCCAACCATGCCAAGTGTCAGACTTCTAGTAAATGCAGATATAAGTGCTGTACCAATAATCATCCATAAAAAAAGACTTGGCGATAAGGCGAGACCCACACCAATAAAAGTAGCTACACCTTTCCCTCCATTCCATTTCAGCCAAATCGGAAATAGATGCCCTATTATCACCCATGCAGCTCCGCCAATAAGGACCCATTCATCCAATTGCCACATGCGTCCTAATCCGACAACAAGTACACCTTTTAATGTATCGCCAAGAAGAGTCAAAATAAACGCTGTTTTCCCAATCACACTTCCCGCATTACGCGCGCCTAAATTTTTACTACGCTCTTCCTGCAAATTTACACCGTATATCTTACCAACGAAATAAGCCGTCAAGATGTTTCCTATTAAATAACTCAAGAGCCAATACAAGCCAATCATTGAGCTGCCTCCTTGCTAAAAAGGCTGTATAAGCTACATGCCTATACAGCCTCGATCGTTATTTTTTTCTCTGCTCAATAGTTCGAGCGATACATTCGCCATGGAAACGACCATTTTCAATAAAAATTTCATTGGCATTATTTCCTGCTGCAATAACACCTGCAATGAATAGTCCTTCAACATTGGTTTCCATCGTTTCAGGCGTAACATAAGGACGACCCGTTTCTTCCTCTATGTCCACTCCCATCGCTTTAATAAAGGAGTGATCAGGATGATAGCCAGTCATAGCAAAAACGAAATCATTTTTTACTATTTTCTCTTGGCCCTCTACTTCTAAAACAACTTCGTGCTCACGTATTTCCAATACATTTGTATTAAAAAGCATGTCAACTTCTCCAGTTTTGACTACCCCTTCAAATTCGGGTAATACCCATGGCTTGATGCTTGGAGAGTATTCGCTGCCACGATAGGCTACGGTTACACGAGCCCCGGCTTTATTTAATTCTAACGCGGCATCTATCGCTGAATTTTTGCCGCCTATAACTAGAACATCCGTATCAAAAAATTCATGGCCCTCTTTAAAATAATGGAAAACTTTAGGTAACTGCTCACCATGGATATTTAAATAATTCGGATGATCATAATAACCTGTTGCAATGACAACATAGGGCGTTTCATATATTTCCTTATCGGAGGTAACCGTGAACAAATCATTATTTTTTACAACACTTTGTACTTTTTCGAAGCGATTAACTTGTATATTTTTTAAACGGACGACCTCTCGATAGTAGACAAGGGCTTGATTGCGTTTCGGCTTACGTCCTTCAATAATAAATGGTACATCACCAATAGCTAACCGTTCACTCGTACTAAAAAATGTTTGATGTGTAGGGTAATGATAGATGGCATTGACGATATTTCCTTTTTCAATCACAATAGGTTGTAAACCAATATTTTGCAAAGCTATTGCTGCTGCTAAGCCGCATGGGCCTCCTCCAACAATAATTGCATCTGCTTGCTGCATTTCTTGACACTCCAATCGAATTTGAACAGCAAAAATTGCTGCTCCATGCTTTCACATTATCATAGAATAGACGATACCTTTTTATTATACGCCTTCTCACACGATTTGGTTGTTTATTTACTCGAAATATCAATGTCAATTATATGACATTGGGGCTTTGCACCAAATCGAAAAGGTACTAATGTCGTCCCATAGCCATTGCTTACTAAAGTCATGACACCATCACGCTGACGATAGGAACCATTTGGATGAACACCATATGGACCGAATCTGATTTGCCCTCCGTGTAAATGTCCCCCCATCATTAAATCCGCACGATATTTAGCCCGAACTTTCGCAAAAACCTCTGGATTATGGGCGATAAAAACAACTAAATCCTGATCTCCTATCTTTGCAAAAGCTTTTTCAAAACTATATTCTTTAACAGTTGTATCCTCAATAGCACTTAACCAAAAGCTATTTTTAAGCGGAAGCTGTACGGCATCATTGACAATAATTTGAACATGGTATGCCTGTAAAATGTCCTTCAGTCTTTCTTCCCCAATTTCTCTGTCATTATTGCCCCAAATAAAATAGGTTGGTCCAAGGGACGTTAATAATGATAAATTTTCATGAATACGATCAATCGGTGTACGGCTATCCGCAAAATCACCGCCAATAATTACTGCATCAAAATGATGTCCCTGTAACTGTGCAATCATTTTCTTACTTATTTTACGTAAATGAACATCTGAAATAAAAAATAATCGTACCTTCTCCTGTTCACCCTGTAATGAAAGCTGGTGAGACAATACATTATTTTCATGTGCCACCTTCCACATATAAAGTGGAGGGGCGATGACTACCAAAAGAAATAGCCCTAAATATAGCATTTTCTCACTTCTCCTTACGACAGCAAAAAGGCGATTCTTCTTAAAAAACGAATCGCCTTTTTGCTAAATCAGACGTACGTTTTGGTGTGAACGTTTGTCTGTAATTTTATACTAGAAAACCTATATAACGATAAAAAAATTCTATTAAGGTAACTTAATGACTTGCCCAACCATTACAGTATTAGAGGACATCCCATTAGCAGCACGAATTTTAGCTAAAGTCGCTTCACTGCCATCGCCATAGTGATTTAATGCAATTCGGTATAAGTTCTCATTTGCTTTTACAGTATGTGTCGTTGCTTTAGCATTTTGTTTTGCTTCTTCCGCTTTTCTAGCCTCTTCTGCTTTTCTTGCTGCCTCTGCTTGTTGTTGAGCTATTCTTGCTTCTTCAGCTTTTCGAGCTTCTTCGGCTTTTTTTGCTGCCTCTGCCTTTTTCGCTTCTTGAGCCTTTTTCGCTTCTTCAGCAGCTTTTTGCTCCGCTGCTAACTTATCAGCATCTTTTTGAGATTGCTCTTGAGCCTTCTTATCTCCCTGAGCGTCTTGACCCTTATCATCTTTTTCCTTATCTTTATCTGACGCAGATGCTTCTGAAGGATCTAATTCGACAACCTGTTCAGCTGTATCCTTTTCGGCTTGTTCAATCGTTTTTCCTGGTTCATAAAATTTCCAAAAATAAATAAGAATTGTTAATGGTATCAAGATAAAAATAACAAACAGAATCGTCATTAACGGTGTCTTACGTTTCGAATTTTTTGGCTTTTTGTTTTTATTACCGTTTTTATTCATTCTGGAAACTCTTGATAAGGATTGCTGTTCTTTTTGCTCATCTTCAAACGATTGACGATGCTCTTCTATTTTATCGCGATAATCTTCTTTATTCATTCGCCTTTCCCCCAACCTTACTACGCTTTCTATCATCTCTATTATGACGAATTTTACGAAAAAAGTAAATGACCGTCAGTTTTAGTCTAATTACCCATTAATAGTTGTTGCAATCGACTTTCCCACGTTGCCATTTCTACTTTCTTTTTCTCTTTTAAGCGTACTTTCTTGATTACATCATAATGGATTCCACAATTTTCACAACAGTTTTCCGGCTTTTTCTGCAATTTTTGCCCAAAATACCCGACTAAATGTTCACGAATACAGTCTTTTGTCTGTATGATTTGAAGCATTTCATTCACTGCATTGTATTTCTCTAGTGCTAAATGATTTAATCGGACCTTCACTTGTTCCGAAGACTCTCGTTGCAGCCAATAGTCTAACACACGGAAGGCTGTCTCACTTAACTCCCCATTTTTCAGCATTTGGATGGGCTGTATTTGCTGAGATAGCAGCTCCTGATAGCGGTCAACATGATGTAAAGTTGGTAAATCGCCTGTCACAACAAATTTAGCCAGCTCCTCATCACCTTCAGCATATAGTAATATAGCAAGTGCAGAGTGACCATCCCGCCCTGCACGTCCGATCTCCTGCATATAATTCGCTATATTGGCAGGCATTGATTCATGAATGACCTGCCGTATATCAAGCTTATTAATGCCCATACCAAAAGCGTTTGTTGCAACAATCCAATCAAGTTCACCAGCTATAAATTGCTGTTGAATAAATTGACGGTCCTCCACCCCATAGCCCGCATGATATGCAGCAACACGAACGCCCTCTTGTAATAAGGCTTCGCTATATTGTTGCGCACGTTTACGTGAGGAAACATATAAAATACCAGGTCCTGCCGTTTCCGTAACATGGTGCATGAGCCATCTAGCTTTATCAGCCTTATCCTCCACTACTACACGACCTAAATGAATATTCGGGCGGTCAACATTATACATAAACTCGAATGGAGCTTTGAGAGATAAAGTTTCCCGTATATCTCGAACAACCTTCTTTGTTGCCGTAGCAGATAATGCCAAAATTGGCGAACGATTTTCTCTCGATAGCCAGTCACCTATTCGTAAATAATCTGGTCGAAAATCAAAGCCCCATTGTGAGATGCAATGTGCCTCATCTACTACGATTAAACCTAGCTTCATCTGCGCCAGTTTCTCTTGTACCTGTTGCTGGAGCAGCATCTCTGGGGAAGTAAAAATAAAACGATATTGCTCTAAAAAATGTAATACATAACGTTTCTCTGTTAGTGATAAAAAGGAATTTAAAGCTACCACCCTCTTTTCCCCAAAACGCTTCAGCTCTTCTACTTGATCCTGCATTAATGACAGTAAGGGTGAAACAATTAGTACAGGTTTCTCTAATGTATAGGCTGGTAGCTGGTAGCAGAGTGATTTTCCCATTCCTGTTGGCAATAAGGCAATAACATCTTGTTCTTGTAGTAATGCCTCAATGACTTCTTTCTGTCCTGGCCGAAATGATGAATAACCAAAATGCTTATGCAATAATTGTTCAAGTTCCATTTATACTTCTCCTTTCGCAAGGACAAGCCTTAATTGAAAATAACTCATATCGTTTAAAGCTTCATGTAATATTTTCAATTTTTTTGTTTGATACTGCTTCGATGCCTGCCACACTTTTTGGGCTTCATCATAGGAGACGAATGGGCCAATAGAAAAGTTCGGTTCATACATAGCTAATTCCACAAAATGATCCTCAATTGTACTTTGTTTTAGTTTTCTCATTTGAACAATTTGCTCCATCGAATAACCTTGTTCATATAATTGTGCGGTTTGTTGTGCAGAATCTGTTAGCAATATTTTAACTTTTAATCCTTCTGCCACATGCCCTAGCAATGGGTAATCATCTATTTTTTGATGCACTTCATTTAATAATATATGTAGGGTTTCAATAAAAGCT
Organism: Lysinibacillus sp. LK3; assembly: GCF_001043675.1. NCBI lineage: Bacteria > Bacillati > Bacillota > Bacilli > Caryophanales > Bacillaceae > Lysinibacillus > Lysinibacillus sp. LK3. The sequence continues at coordinate 92,837 of NZ_LDUJ01000001.1, read as the reverse complement.
AATTGACTATCCAGTACAGTTTCCTTCCGTTCATCTGCAAGCTGTTGCCACGTCCATCCTGGTAATTGATAACCACTTAAACGATACAGAACAAGCTGTTTGCTTGCATCTGACACAGGGAGAATAGTTAGCACATGATTACATTCTGTCAATAATTGCTGCTGTAAATGACCTTCCTTATAATGATGTGCCTGTAAAAAAGTTCGCACCCACGCTTGAATCATTGTATCTCTACTAATCGGTGAAAAGGTACGAACGGCTGCGGCTTGATGTGACAAACTTTGTACAATGAGAGAGAGCCTCGCAAAAAACACATGCTCATTTCCCCGATAGTGCCAACCATCAAAGAAAAAGGTTGGCGTTTGTTGTGCACGTTGTAATCCTAGCGTTTCCATGTAAAAATGACCAGATTCCTGCACATTTAACCAACTATTCTGCATAAATAAGTTTACAGCCTCATCAAATGTAGTACGAGATAGTTTTGGCAAGAGGCCAAAATATTGATGCAGTTGAAAAAGACCAATATCTTGAATCGTCTGGCCTGAACGCTTCCCTCTTAGGACATGATAGGCAGCCGAAATCGTCCGCTCTTTATTGAGTTTTTGAAAGATTTGCAATAAAATTTGATGAAACATTGACGCAAATTCCTCCAATTTAATAGTATTTAAGTTGAAATGTAAGATAAACATCTTTAAAATGAGTATGAAGCTTTGTAGGAACATCGTTAAAGGAGAGAATAAAATGGCTAAATACACAATAGTTGATAAAGATACATGCATCGCTTGTGGCGCATGTGGAGCCGCAGCGCCAGACATTTATGATTATGATGATGAAGGCATTGCCTTCGTTATTTTAGATGATAACATGGGAACTGCTGAAGTTCCAGAGGATCTATTGGAAGATATGCAAGACGCTTTTGAAGGTTGTCCAACAGACTCTATCAAAGTAGCAGATGAAACATTCGATGGTGACTCATTAAAATTTGAATAGTCTTCCGTTGATGTATATCTTAAAAGGCATCCTTCAGGGGATGCCTTCTTATTGATTAAAATATTGGCTATCTTTTGCATCAAGATAATAGGCATATGGTCCATTGCTATACATACCAATCTATTGGAGGAATGTGAATGTTTGAGCAGTTACAAGTTGAGCATAGTTTATTTTATATTGATCAAGACCATATGAATAGATTTAAAAATCTTGCTGCAAAGTGGCAATCAATATTTCCAGATGTTTGTGCGAAATGTTTGAATACTGTGGACGCATGGGCAAACGTGTTAAATAACTGGGTTTTCTTAAAATCGCAGCAGACCGATGAGCTCATTCTAAATCCTTCTAAAGCCATCTATTATTCCATCAATACATTCTTATTAGATGAGCTCCAAAAAATTCAAATAATTCAAAAAGTAAAAGAATGTGAGAATGATGATTTTCAGTATTTTGCGGCCTTCCACTTAGGAAATGCCATCGATTTATGGGTGTACGATACACTTGAAAAAAGTGCAGAATCTGATTTGTTAAAACCACAAAATCGAATACCTTATTATCTTGCCTTTTTAGACGATGATTTTCAAACAGACAATGCTTTATTCCATAAAAATCAAACAAGAGCAATCAAAATATTGGCACAGGTCATTCGGTCACAAAATTGCTTTAGAATCACTGTCAGTAGTGCTGTTAATCGAGCAGTAGATATGTATGATCATTATGTAACAAAATAAAATAGCACACTTTTTAATTCGTCTCTACTGTAAAGAGATGAATTTTTTTTGCTCTCTAAACTACTTCTCTTTTCATCTTGTTATTGCAACGTTATTTTATGTATGATAAGATTTTAGTAGTTGGTACTAATAACAGATATTATCTCACAAAGGAGTTCTTCATAATGATGGATAATTTATTACAATTAAAAGATAAGAACATTGTTGTCATGGGCGTAGCAAATGATCGCAGTATTGCTTGGGGCATTGCTAAACGTTTATTTGACGTTGGTGCAAATGTCATCTTCACGTATCGTCAAGAACGTTCATTAAAAAAATTACAAAAACAATTAGAAAATATCGGACAATCCGATTCTCTTGTTGTTCAATGTGATGTGAATAGTGACGACAGCACAAAAGCAGCTTTTGAAGAAATCGGCTCAAAGGTTGGTGTTATTCATGGGATTGTACATTCAGTGGCTTTTGCGCATGCAGAAGATTTACACAACCGCTTCCTTGAAACAACTCGAGAAGGCTATGCATTCGCACAAGATACAAGTGCCTATTCACTTATTTCCACTGCAAAAGCAGCTCATCCATACATGACAGAGGGTGGCTCTATCGTTACAATGAGTTACTTAGGTGCAGAACGAGTACTTGATGGCTACAATGTGATGGGCGTTGCAAAAGCTGCATTAGAGGCTTCTATGCGCTATCTTGCTGCTGATATTGGCCAAGATAATATTCGCGTCAATGCTATCTCAGCTGGTGCTATTCGTACACTCGCTGCAAAAGGTGTTCCTTCTTTTAACACAATCTTACACAAAATTGAAGAAACAGCTCCTTTAAAACGTAATGTTCAACAAGACGAAGTAGCAGATATGACGATTGTTATGCTATCTCACCTATCACGTGGTGTGACTGGTGAGACGATCTACATCGACGCTGGCTACAATATTATGGGTTAACAATAAAGAAGTATGGGAGGATGTATTATCCTTCCATACTTCTTTTTGTTGTTTATAGCATTGTCCATAAACTTTGGATCAACAAAATTAAGCCTGCTGCTACTAATAGAAAATAAATTAAGATTTTAAACAATTTTTGATTTAATCGCGTAAATAGCATTTGTCCAAAAATAAGTCCTAAGAAAACAATTGGCAAAGCATACATACTATATATCCAAACCATTTTACTTGTACCCTCAAAAATGACTTGAGAAAGTAAGCTAATTAGATAGATAAATATATAGTAGGCTAGTGAAACAGCTCTAATAGTTTCTTTATTTCTATGTGTGCTCGCAAAATAGAGCAACAGTGGTGGTCCAGCCATCCCAATACTTGTTGTGAACATACCTGATATAAAACCAACGCCATAATCTCTACTCCTTGTTTGTTGAATAGAGAAATTTTTAATCAATAGAATCGTAAGCCCTATAAGAAGGATAGCGATGAGCAGCTTAAATGTCGTCACATCGACTAAGGCAAATAGTATACTACCAAAAGGAGCACCTGCAACACTACCGATCATCACCTTTTTAAGCAACGCTACATCAATATCATGTCTCACCTTCCATATGAGTGAAAATGAAATAACAAGGGACAGTATTATATTTATTTGCATCGCCTCTTGTGGTGTAAAAAGCAACAGTAAAAAAGGCGTAGCCATAACGGAAAAACCAAAACCTGTACTGGTTTGTAAAATAGAAGCTGCTAGGATAATGAAAAAATAGAAAAGTAATTCCTGCAAAATGACACCTCACATCATGTTGTGATACGTTGTCTAACAATGAATCTTTTTAATAAAAATGATAGAACACAAGCAATGAATAAAAACAGAGCAATCATCACTATAACACCCATCCACCCATATTTCATCCAAAAAACGCCTCCTACTGTTCCTCCAACACTTGAACCAAAATAATAGAAAAATAAATAGAGAGAAGATGCTTGTGCTTTATCGTGGGATGCTCGTTTGCTCACCCAGCCACTTGCAATTGAATGAGCTGCAAAAAAGCCAAAGGTAAAAACGGTTATCCCTATAATCTTTAAAGTAAGTAGCCCATTGAGCGTTACTATAGCTCCAGCTAACATAATGGCAATGGCCAGTAAGAGCATTCGTTGGCGACCATAACGATCGGCTAAACTGCCAAACCATGCCGAGCTAAATGTCCCAACTAAATAAATGACAAATATCCAACCTACAATTGTGGCACTTAAATTATAGGGAGGTGCCATTAGTTTAAAGCCAATATAATTATAAAGTGTGACAAAGCTTCCCATTAAAAGAAACCCCATCCCATAAAGACACAGCATAGAAGGATCTCTTAAATGTTGCAGTAGGGTTTTGGTCAATGCTTTTAATTGTAAAGGTCGCGCGCTGAAATGTTTGGAGCTTGGTAACATCCAGACAAACAATAAACTAACTAGCAGGCTGATTCCTCCTAGTACCATCATGCCTGTATGCCAGTTATAATGGTCCGTTAAGGTACCAATAATAACTCGTCCACTAAGTCCCCCTACTGAATTACCGCTAATATATAAGCCCATGGCAACCCCTAAGCTTGCTGGTTCCATCTCTTCTCCCAAATAAGCCATAGCGATTGCTGGTAAACCTGCAAAAACGATGCCTTGTACAACACGTAAAACTAAAATTGTTTCAAAGTTAGGTGAAAATGCAAGAGCTAGTGTCAGGACAGAAGCTGCAAAAATAGAAATCGTCATCAATGATTTTCTTCCCCATGCTTCTGATAACGAACTGACAATTATTAAACTCACCGCTAATGCAAAGGTAGTTACTGAAAGAGATAAACTTGCTACAGCTGGTGAGACGTGAAATGCTTCTGAAAATGTTGGTAGTAATGGCTGCGTTACATATAGGTTAGCAAACGTAATAAAGCCTGCTAAAAATAAGGCCCAATTCGCTTTATGAAACGCCCTCGTACCCTTTTGTATATAGTCCATGAAACTCTCTCCTTAACTTCTTCCACATGCTACTATTATTCTAATACAATATTTCGCAAAACACACGTCTCCTTGTCAAAAAATAGACAAAAAGGCCTTCATTTTCACCGGTGCAAAAAAATAATAATTGACAAATGAAAGCACTTCACATTTGTATGTTCTTCTTTTAATAAAAAATAAATAGCTATTTTGACTTGGCAAATATTGTGCTACAGTAAAAGTAATCATCTAGAACCATTGTCATAATGAAGACAGATGACACAACCATTTTCATTGACGAGACTTGGAGGAATTTTTATGAAAATTATTGAAGCTTTAGCCCTCGCAACACCTTATATTCATCTAGCACTAAAACAAGAAGCCATTGTAGCTGTTGTTGAAAAGGAAAATGAAACAGTCGTTAAATACTTAGCAGGTAAACGTGTGGATTCCGGCTACCATGATGGACAAAAAGTTAACGCCAATGACCAAAATGTTTTCATCGCCTTTAATGGACAAAATGCAGATGTGGTGATACCAGAGGATGTTTACGGTGTAGCAATCAATGCTTTTTCATTCCCCATTCGTGAAAATGGTCAAGTAGTAGGTGCATTAGCTTTTGGCTTACCAATAGATAATGAGCTCAAACTTGAAGATTATATGGCTACGATGGATAAGATCGTCAACAGTCTACAGGATAAAGTACATACAATCGCTTCCCATTCTGAGGAATTAGCGGCCACTAGTGAGGAAATTAATAAGCAGGCACAGCATGCCCTAGAGGACTCTGAAAAAACAAATGCCGTGACAGATTTAATTAAAAGTATATCTCGCCAAACTAATTTACTAGGTTTAAACGCATCCATCGAGGCTGCACGTGCTGGACAGCACGGCGCTGGCTTTAATATTGTGGCACAGGAAGTTCGAAAACTGTCCTTTGAGACGTCTAGTGCTACCGAAAATATAGAATCATCATTACGGAATATCAATAGAAATCTAGATAATCTAAAGCAAAATATGGGACAAATCAATGATGCAACAAATGAGCAAGCACAGCTCGTACAGGATTTCAGCGAAATTATAGAAGAATTAACTTTACTTAGCCGAGAAATGAAAGGCTTTATGCACAATGCGTTAAAATAATAATGAGGTGAACAATAATGCAAATTACCATAAACCAAGATTTAGCTTTACGGATGATCGCACCTGAAGATGCAGAGAAGGTTTTTGCATTAACGGATGCCTCGAGGGAATATCTGAAAGAATGGCTACCATGGCTAGATTTCACAAAAGAACTGGCGGATACAAAAGCCTATATTGAGGGCTGTATTAAGGGCCATGAAGCGAACAGTAGCCTCTCCCTAGTGATTCTCTTTAAAAATGAAATTGTTGGCATTGCAGGCTTTAACGCGATTAACCCGAGCAATAAAATCGGCACTATTGGCTATTGGTTGAGCGAAGGAGCACAAGGACATGGCATCATGACGAAAACGGTAAAAGCTTTATTGCAATATGCCTTTGAAACATTGAAGCTTCATAAAGTTGAAATTCGTGTTGCTGAAGCCAATCACAAAAGTTGCGCAATCCCAGAACGTCTTGGATTCATGCAAGAAGGAACCATTCGAGCTGCAGAATGGCTCTACGATCATTATGTAAATCACGTTATTTATGGCATGCTTGTAAGTGAATGGCAGCAACAACTATAAAAAAAACGACCTGATGAGATCATCAGGTCGTTTTTTGTTAGGATTGTTCTACCGCTTCTTTCGTTTCTTCAGGTGCTTGCTTTTTTTCAAGTCCTAAAGCAATCTGCTCTAATTCTGGACGCAATGTGTGCTTCCCAGCATAGCTCTCGATCAGCTCTTTTACATCGAGACCAGAAGTTTCTTTTAATGTTTCTTGAAGTGTAGACATTAAATTGGTTGCGTAAGATGTCACCTTATTCGCACCACTTCCCTCTCCACCACCAGTATCGACCACTGTAATCTTATCGATATTGCCAAGTGGACTTGCAAGCTCTTTTGCATACTCTGGCATCATGCGTACAACCATATCCAGTACAGCTGCTTGACCATAGTATTCAAAGGCTTCGGCAATCTTACGTTTAGCTTCAGCTTCAGCCAGACCACGTAGACGAATGATATCAGCCTCCGTCTCCCCTTGTGCTCGCTCTGCATCAGCTTTGGCAAGACCATCCAAACGAATTTTCTCTGCCTCTGCTTTTGCTAATGATTCAATACGATATTTTTCCGCATCAGCCTGTGCAAGCTCACGCATTTTTTCGGCTGCAGCATTTTGCTCCACTGCATAGCGATCTGCATCTGCTTTCTTTTTAACCTCAGAGTCATATTGCTTTTCTCTACGTAAAATCTCTTTTTCTTCTAATTCAATTTGCTTTTGACGCTCGATAATGCGAATTTGCATTTCTTGCTCCGTTACTTCCTGCTTAGCACGAGCAGTTTCAAGCTCATACGCTTGGTCAGCACGCGCTTTGGCAATATCCTGCTCACGTCGGAACTCAGCTACTTTTAATTGATTTTCTTTTTCTGCTTCTGCAATTTCCGTCGCACGCTCTAGTTCTGCCTTTTGTGCTTCCTTAGACGCTTCTGCACGTTTAATACGTGTTTCTTTTTCTGCATCTGCTGTCGCAATATCAGCATCTCGCTTTACCTGTGCGATTCTCGGTTTCCCTAGTGAGTCTAAATAGCCATTTTTATCTCGTACATCCTTGATCGTGAAGGATACAATGACAAGACCCATCTTTGCTAAATCTTGTGAAGCAACACGTTGAACTTCCTGTGAGAATTTATCGCGGTTTTTGTAGATTTCTTCAACCGTCATAGATCCTAAAATGGAACGTAAATGACCTTCTAATACTTCACGTGCTTCCCCTTCGCGCTCTGCTTTTTGCTTGCCTAAAAACTGCTCTGCTGCTGTCGCAATTTCTGAAATGGAACCGCCAATTTTAATAATGGCTGTACCATCTGCCATAACAGGAACACCTTGCTCTGTATACACCTCAGGCGTTGTCACTTCTAGTTTACTAGAAAGTAAGCTTAACGGCTGTGCTTGTTGGAAAATAGGGAATACAAATGTACCGCCCCCACGAATGATTTTAATGCGATTCCCCGACTCATCCTTATGTACATTTTTAGAGCCGAGATAGCTACCTGTCACAATCAGTGCTTCATCAGGACCCGCCGTACGATACTTTGTCACATATAAGCCGACTAGGGCAATTAATACAAATGCTACAATTCCTAAAACAATTAAGATATCGGTTGACATAGACATATCTCTCCTTTAAACAAATTTTTTCTCGTACGTTCTAACAAAAAGTGTTCCGTCCTTCACATCCACAACAAGTACGGTTTCATCATAGTCAATGGCTTCATTATCATAGCCCGTTGCCCGTTTTGAAATCATGCCACTTGTCGTTTCGATAACAACCTCGCCAAAACCATCTACTGGAATTGGCACAATAACTCTTCCTAATTGCCCGCCTAGCGATTCCTCTGTATAAGCTAAAGAAACATCAGCGGAACGTAGCGGAACGAGAACAAATAAATAAAAGATGGAACTTAAAATAGCACCGATGATACATGCAGCAATGATGTTCCAAACGCTAGAGAACCAGGCTAGTTTTTCTAAAATAAAACCTGCTGCTGACATCAACGTAATGAAAGATAGAATGACACTCGGATTAAAAATGGGTAGTCCTTCCCCAATACCTTCGACTGCATCACCAAAAAACATAACCAATACTGTGGCAAGGCCAGCGAAAATCAAAACCACCAAAAAGATCTGCTCGAGTGAATAGCCAAATAGCGTCAAGTTGCTCACCCCTTTTCATCATATTACCTACTATACGGATGTACCTCAGGAAAAGTTTCAAAATTTTTCAAATAAAAAGAGAGCATATATTTACTATGCTCCTTAATTGTATGTATAAATTCATTTTTAAGTTTTATGTTATGTAATTATTTTAACAGACGATTGAGCAACCACTTAAGGATTGCCTGATACATTCTATTCAAAATCATAAGCATTATTAATAAATATCTAGAATTTTTGTTTTTTCTACTATACCTTCTATTATTCTGTATGCCTCCCATTCTAAATGATCCATCTCCACTGCAATTTGCAAATTTAAATCACCCATCTCTTGATAACCTAATGCCATAGCATGTCTATCAATCTTAAAAGTAACTATTTTATCATTTTTTATTATTTTCATTTAACTCATTCCCTTCATTAAATGAATAGAACCTCTTTTATCAACACTTAACATTTCTATTAGTTGTATCAATTATCTAAAATTAGATTCAACATTAAGGTAAATGAGTTTGCTCACTTTTACTTTCTAACTCTAAATACGACCATTCAATTAAATAAATGGAATTAAGCAATTCCATTTGGAGCTTTTTAAATTTATTGATACACTCTTTTAAGTTTTGTTCATCTTCTATAGCTCTACCTTGATTAATAATTCTAATAATGTCCTTTGAAATCAAATTCTCCATATATTAACTCCTTTACGATATGCATATGTGATATAGATAGGATAAATCATTTTCATTTTTGCTATGTAAACAATTGCTAGGGCTTCTGCATCTATCCTACTTATTCTCCCTCTTGTTTGCGCAATGATCTCAGAAGCAAACTCTTTAACTAAATATTTCTCCATCATAATCCCCTTTTGCATTAATCAATCTATTAATTATTAGAATGGTACTTAATTCATTCGTTCCAAAACTCTATGGTTTGGATAGTTAACATTCAAATAATCTTTAAGACTCTTCAGGCAGGTAATATTGTTATTGATAATGGATTTTCTTTGATGGCCATTATATAAATAAATAATACCTTGGAATTCTACAACACAATAAATATTATCTTGATGATCATCCAACTGTACTAAGCTATCATAATGGATACCTATTTCCTGAGATTTTTTGTATATAAATTTTGCTTCACCTATTCCCTTAATAAGCTCAATCTCATCATCACTCCACTTATCCATTAGAATTAAACTAGAAAGAGAACTATCCATACATTCACAAACTAAAACATTCCCTCCCTCATCATTTAAAACTACATTAGAAATACTGCCATAAAAATTATTCATTAATTCTAAAGAGATATCACTATCCTTATAAATAACTAGCTCTAATATAGCAGTTGTATGTTTATCATTCATTTAAATCCCTCCTTACTACGAAGATGAAACTAATTATATTGTATTCATATTAACACGAACAGATGTTCGTTTACAAGCTAATTACTTGAGAATATTTACAAATTTTAGCCTTCAGTAATTTTTTCCAAATAAAAAAACTGGTATGCACCAGTTCTATAATTCTATATTAACAAAACCATAATTTGTTTTAATAAAATCAAAATCCAATTTATGTTGGAGGATAGAATAACTAACATACTTGCTATCTTTATTCACATATCCAGTATCATACTTACTAGCAACTCTCTCTAACACTTCTTTATTAATGATCTTCTCTTCATTATGTTTAAGTAATTCCCATATATACCACATCATACCGGAAACTTGAATAGTACTAGCTATCAAATTGTTATTATCAAAAATTGATTTTGCTAAATCCAAAGCTCTGTTTCCAAATGATGCCCTAAGCTGAATATCTTCTCCTTTCGCATTTGCTTTCTTAAAAATATAAGCACTTTCGGAAAAATATTTTTGGCCTTGTTTAGGCTGTATACTTGTTGAAGAAATTTTATCTAATCTGTCCAAACGCCAGTATAACTCTTCAGATATTTGCATAATTCGATTATAGCCCTTACTATTCGTCAGTTTTGCAAGGAAAATCCCGTTATCATTTTTCAAATCTTCCATCTTTAAATTTAAAATTTCACTATATCCTTCTCCTTTAATCCCTTCAAATAAACAAAGTAAAAATACTGCATGTCTTTGATCATCAAATAACTTCATATTTGTTAGTATTTGTTCTCTTGTATAACGTACAATTGAAGCCTTATAGACAAATCTACTACAGTATTCCATATCAATAATACTTGGCAACCTTTGTGACTGGTTATCTGTGTATCCATTCATTATAGCCCAATCTATATATCTTCCAATAAAACCGATAGATGCACTAATAGATTGGGGACTTGGAGACTTTAAACTATAAAATAACTCCTCCAACTCAGCTTTATTCATGTCAAATATATCTTTATTCTTTTGGCTTTCCAATAATGTTGCCTTATTAAATAACGATACATAGGTGGTAAGACTGTTATCTTGTACATCTAATGATTTTAGGTACCATTCCTTAATATCTTTGTTTAATATGTTTTCTTTAAGCACCCTTTTCACCTCCTTCTTGTATTAATTGTTGAAATAATTTTCGAATTTCCATTTTGTTCCTAGAGCTGATATTACCATATTTAAGAATTCCAACTTCCTCCCATAAGGGATTAGCTATTGTAAAATCAATTTTGTCTAAGTACTTTCTTAATTGATCAAATGAAATATTTTTCTCAAACATTCTAGCAGCCAATTCTATGTGTCCTATAAACATCCTACTCTTAAATAGTAATGAATGTTTATCCATTAAGTTTGCCTTATAGTATACAAAAAGGTACATCATATATTCATTTATAATTTTTGCGACATGAATAACTTCAAGCCGATTGTTAATTTTAAAGCTATCATCAATAGCATTTGATAATTCCGAAAAGGTTACAACTTCTCCATACGAATATTTCACGTTAGAGTTCGATGTAATTCTGCTTTTTAATTCTCCCTCGGCCTTTAATTCAATAACTACCTCATCTGATAGTTTATCTTTAGCTAATTCCTGTAATCGTGGTTTTGGTATTGGATTTGCTTTTGCCATATCTACCTGCACTCGTTTACACTGAGCTTCTGACATATTAGAAAAAATAACAATCATAGACCCTTCTAAATCGGCTTTTTTCATATAGGCGTTATAAATAGAGAAAGTTCGATGTGCTCCATCTAAAACATCCAATGAGGTCCCCTCTAATAAAGTAAGTGTTCTATTACGGTTATCATACATCAATTCATTTCCATCTAAACCAGAGCCCACTTTGGCATTGTAGCGCAAAGTTGAGGTGATTAAATCACCCTCTACTGTTTGTTTTTCAATCTCTTTTAAAGATTTTGGATTTAAATTCATCACCTCTATAATTCCATTTTTCACTTTCTTCTTTTTTGCCTGTCTTTGAATATTGGGGTTATACTTTGTAATACCACTCATCCAAAGCTTACCTATTATTGAATTAGGAACTACTGCTACATACTCATTGTGACCAGTTTTAAGAACATTTTCAAAAGTATAGGGTAAAATAATCGTTTCTTCATACGGTGACTCTTTTATGTAAAGTCTCAACTCTTTAACCTCTGAGGTATTTAGCCATTCAGCTATCCAATCTTCCTCCGTTTCATTAAATTTTAGATGAAGCTGTTCCCCTAGTAGCAACAGCTCCTGTAAATTTGCCTCATAGAGTCTGTTCTCGTCATTGATTAATTCTAGAATATTACCAATACTTATATTGTGTTTATAAAGCTGTATAGAAATTTCATCTAATATTGCGTCGTCTTGAACCAATAAAGGAATTTTTGTTTTAATATCTTCTATCAATAAATCTTTTGTTTTCCCAACCTTCAACCTCTTATCCCCCTCTTTTTTCCAATTAAAAAGAATTAATTTAATAGTTACACAAGATAATTTTCATTATAATGTTTTTAAATTAATTTATCCAATTAAATTATGCACCTTGAATTCGATTTAATAAATTAATTAATTTAAAAATATTGATTTATTAATCCGCACTATTATAATATAAGAGCATAAATATGGAAATAAAGGGAGATGGATAAGCATGGCTTTTCAAACAAGTAAGGATACAAAATATAACCAACTAGTACTATCTGATTTAACTGTCATAAAAGAGTTGTTAACTTTTCGAGGGACGATTGACGATACAAATTTAAATCAAGGTGCATGTGCAACAAATTCCTTAAAAATGAATACAGATGTCATCAGTTTATTTGCAGATTTAGATGGATTAATTAAAAAATCTTTAAATGAAGAGCAAATAAAGTTACTAGCGTATATTACGAAAGATTACTCTTATTATTCTATAGGCAAAATTTTAGGTATTCCCGTTAAAACTGTTGGAAGTAGATTTAATACAATTTGTCTAAAAATTAAACAAGAAAATGATAGACAATGGAGAAAAGCAGTTTATATAAATAAATTAAAATTAATAACTAAAAGATGTAGTAAGTGCAATGAGGTCCTCCCAGCTACAGATGAATTCTTTAGTTTAAATAGTAGTAGTAAAGATCATTTTCATTCACAATGCAAAAAATGCAAAAAATAAAGAACATACGTTTGGGCGAAAAAAATGGATTTTAACCTACACTAGTCACCTTAATAAGTAGAAGGAGATAACATATGAAATTACAATTACCTCATACAAGCATTGATTTAAATTTAGAGCTTACGATAAAAGATCGCGTTCAATACATACGATTTATTTTAGAAAATGAAACAATTAATTATAGAGGAGAAGAAATCTCTTTAGAACTTTATTTAAGATCAACCTCACAGGCTCATAATACGATTATTTTATTAGATATGCTTAGCTATTATTTAACAAAGGGATATTTTACTAGAGAAGAACTTTTATTAGAAAAGGAAAATCTAGAGTATATTAAGGAAGCTAAAAAGCGTAATAAAAGGCGTAGAGAGTTAACAAAATTATTAAAAAATCAAAGTTTACAACACCGATTACAAGATAATTATGTACTCTCTCACTATAAACAAAAGGAAATTAAAAAAGGGTCCAGTAGACATAACACATTTTCAAATACATCATACTTTGAAGCGATTGCCTTTGGTATTGAAGATATAGAAGAAGATTCTATTTAATAGATCAATTAATTTAAAATACATAATAAAATGAATTTTTCTAATAGGCCTGTAAGATGTAATTTTATATCTTACAGACCTATCATGAAGGTTTCATTTTTAAAAGAAAAGAGCTTTGTTCTTTAGAAAAATAATTAGTTAGCATGATTATCTCCCATAATAAATGAAAGTAGGTGATGCCATTGTATGTATAAAATAATTTAAAAATCCTTTTCTATTAAATTTGATTATGAAACCTTCAAATGCCACTCTTCTTTAGGAGGATAAAGGAGAATGAAAATAGTAAAAAACATAACTGAATTTTATCACTCATTAATAAATGATGAAATCCTTCTTCGTTTATTGTATTACATACCAAAGGATCAATCAGATGATCCACTTGATGAATTAAAAGTAAATGTATCTCAATTACCTGAAAATGATCGTATACTTAGTAATTTAATCGTTATTGGTGATAAAACTGAGGATTTAACGCCTGAATCCAATTGTAGAATTTGTTTATATACAGGCCCTCGTTTACCTCAAAAAAATTATTTAAAAAGCGTGAATCAATATACTGATAATCCCTATTCAAGCACACAACAATACATTTTTGATATCTATACACCTATTTCTACCAATAATATTGATTTTCGCCTTGATAAACTCGGAGAAGTGTTAAATGAAATATTATTTCAAGAGGATATTGAAGAATTTGGAGATTTACGATTCCATAGTGGACTTCCCCTCAACAATTTACCTCATGGTTTTGTAGGTTATCGCTGGATATACATTATGCCTTCAGGCCAACAGCCTACAGGTTATAGATCATGAACATCAATACTAAAAAGGCTCTTGGGAAACCTATTTTATATAAAGGATTAAATATTTATCCTGTAAAAATGAAGGACGCGGACGAATTTTATGATGCTGTACAGTGCTTACTTTTGCCAAAAAACGATTTTCAACAGCCAGAAATCATTAGAATGTCTTACCTCTTTTTTTTACTAACTATCTCTCAAAATGATAGTGGACAGGAAATTCTAGATAAATTAATTTCATTATACCGTTTAGTTTTTCAGACTGAGGAAATACAAATTTCAATGAATGAAAAAGGAATGGTACTTATCATTGTGGATGGCGTCACTTTAAATGAGCGTGATTTCGACAAAATCAAAACTATTATTAGTGAACAAAATCTTATTGATTTAGATGATGAATTTATCGATCCTGGTACAAAAAAAGCCATACAAGAAGCACGTGCATTTATCGCTAAAAGAAAAACAAGACAGGCAGATTTTGAGCAACAAATCATTGCTTATCATTGTAAATCAGGCTTACCCTACCATGAGATTGAACATTTAACATTATATCAATTCCATAAAGGCTTAATTCGTATGGACTATATGGTGAGTAGCGATGCCATTCTTAACGCACGATATTCTGGGATGATCGAATTTAAAAATGACCGAGATCTCCCCCATTGGTTAGGCTTTATTGACGAACCAAAGAAAAACGAAGATGTCATTATTACAAAATCAGTATTTGATCAACAAATGAAAAAACTCGGTCTTGAACCTAGTTAATAAAAAAACTTAACTAAAAGGATGGTAATTTATATGTCACAACAAAATCAATTTTTAACTTCAGTAGCAAATGTTCGTTTATTTGACCGTTTAACAGGTGAATTAATTTTAAATGGTAAGACATTACTTAACTCATCTATGACTCAAGCTATTCAAACACAGGCAATTCATGCTGGTAAAGGCTCTAAAAAGGTATACGAGCTAAACTACCAAAAGGAATTAACATTCTCTATTGAAGATGCTGCTTTTGATACTGCATATATTGCTTTACAAAATGGAACAGAAATCAATCATCAATTAGCTGAATATTATACAGATGAAATTATTTTACTTGATGCTACAGGTAAAGGTACATTAGCTGAAACTCCTCTAGGTAAGGTACATGTGGAGCAACTAAACGGTACGTTCACACAATATACGCCAACTGGTAAGGAAATTAGTGTCCCTGCATTAGCTGGTAAAGAGATCCAGGTTATCTATGCTGTTCAGGAAATGATGGATACAATTGAAATTTCAGCCGACTCATTCCCTAAAGCTGTTCGTATGGAATTAAACGTTGATATTCGATCTAATAATGGAAAAACTGGGGAAGTTATTATTGAAGTACCAAACTTCAAACCGAATGGTGCTGTTGAAATTTCAATGACACATGAAGGTGTTGCTTCTTCTTCCCTAGCTGGTAGCTCGCTTGCTGATAAAAAAGGAAATTATGCTTATATCAAACTTCGTAATTTATCTGAAGAGAAAGTGCAATTTACAGCACTTGCTGCCAACCCTTCTCATGTAGTTCTAGATTCTACAGTTTCTGGTGATTCACAACCTATTACAGTATTAGGTATTCGTGGTGCAGGCTATAGCAATGTGTTGCTACAAAACAAAGACTTAACTTGGACATCTAAGTCTCCATCCATTGCATCTGTAAGTGCAGATGGAGTCGTTACTTTAGGATCTTCTTCAAAAGTTAATGATCAAACTATTATTGAAGTAACTGATGGTACTTACAGTGAAAAAATTATTGTAGATATTGTATAAATTAATTAATTTAAAAGGGTAGATTTTTCTACCCTTTCTTTTTTATTTCAGTAAAGGAGTGTACTATGACAAAACGTGAGACGAAATTAACATTAACAGATATTCAAAAAAATGCTGAAGAATTAAATAAAAAGCAAAAATTTTTCATTGATAAAGATCAAGGAAAATTTATTTATTACTATCCTAAATTTAGTAAGCGTAAAATAACTATTTTAATAAATGAGCTATCCCATACGATGTCCTATGTTGAGCAGCATAAGCTCGATTTTTTCAAAAATGATGGCGAATTAAATAACTATATTTTATTTTTAATTATTAAACATTTCACTGACTTACAGGCTGAATTAAAAGATAAATCTGTTGAACTTCATTTTGCTACTATGAATGAACTAGTTGACATCGGTTGGTACGAAATGTTCCTGCTGAAAATGTTCCCAATGCAAGAAATTTCTAATGTTTTAGATGAAATTAAAAAGCGACTAAATTTAAGTTTTAAATATTTAGCACTTGAAGAAGAGCTTAGTCGAAAAGGACAAACTGTTGATTTCAATACATAATGATAAAGATAATTAGAATTTTGAACTACTCCCTTACCTTTTTGGGAGGGTATTTGAATATTTTATGCCTAATAAAAAATATAAGAAAGATTGATTATTTTATCCAGCTGCCAATTTAAATTAGTAGCTGAATTTTCAGTTGTCTTAATTAGGAGGGAAAATCGATTGAGTACTGGTGGTGAACAAAAAAAACCAACAGAGCTTTTAGTCGCTCTAGGAATCAACGATAAAATTTCTAAACAAAATATATCTACATACATAAAAAAATTAAAAAACATCCCTAATCTAACAATCAACTTAGATGTTAAAGGTCATAATACTCAAATGTTTATTGAGTATGGGAAACAAATAAAAGCATTGGAGCAGCAAATAGAAGCGTTTACTTTAAAACTGCAAAATGTAGGAACTGAAACCGCCGCTCCCCTTTCCATCTTCAAAGATTTCAAGCAGCAAATTTCGGATTCTATAAAATCGATTGATACTCTTAATGACACATTTGATGAGTTAAAAATAAATGTTAGTGCATTTTATAAACAGCTGTCCAAAATCCCTACTGGCGATCTCCATTCTCTAAAAAATTTTGTGACACAAATGAAATTAGACATGGAAACAATCGCTACGAACCAATTTAAAATCTATGGCATCGAAGAAACACAGCAAAATTTACAGGCTTTAGAATCTAATTTATATAATATCTACGAACTTCAAAAAGCCTATGCAAACACTGCTGGCTTCGAACAATTAGCATCTCAAATCACTGATTTAAATACCCAACTGAGCAATATGCAGCTTGGTGAAGGCTTAAACATAGCAGGCATTTCCGATATTTCAAGCCAATTAGAAAAGATGAACCAAAGTATAGTGGCATTTGGGAAAAATACGGCTGAAGCGGGTCTAAGTTCCACAGCATTTGCCTCTGCCATTATGGATGGCATTGGCCTCGCCTCTACATTTAAAACACTTGGCGAAGATATTTTAGGCACAGGTACTGCATTTGCTGGTAGAGCATTATTTGGACTCAATGCAATTGGAATCGCAATCAGTGCTGGTGGGTTAATTATAGGTAAAATACTTGAAGAAAGAAAGAAACAGATTGAAGAGCTAAAAACTGAGGAACAAGAAATATTAAAAGCATATACTTCGAATGCTAGTGAAATAGATACTCAGTTTGAAAAATATTATCAATTAGAAAATGCTATAGAATTGGGAAATACAGACCCTTCTGTTATTAGTGAATATCAAGAAATTTCTAATAGACTTGGCGAGATTCTACCTAACCTTGTTACACAAGAGGATGAATTTGGTAACAAGATTATTGGCTCAGCAGAAGCTTTGAAAGTAAAAATTGGACTGCTTAAGGAACAGCAAGCTATAGAAGCAGAAATTGCTAATCAGGCAATCCAAGATAAGCGAAATGATGATATTGATACTCGTAAAAAGTCAATTTCTGACCTTGAGGACTCACACAATTCAAACATAGATTCAGCGGCAAGAATTCTTAGCCATCAAGCTAACAGTTCCTCCATTGTAGGTGATGTTAAATTTTATGATGATAATTTTAAACCTCTCCTTAAATCTGCTGAAGATTTTGAAAAGAAAATTAAAGAATTAGATAAATTACAATCAAAAGCCGAAAAAGATGGTAACACAAATCTAGCAAATTATTATAAAGAATTAAGTACTATCGCAAAAGGCCAAATAGATATTATTATCAAATCTGATGCAGAATTAAAACGAGAAATATTAGCGCAAAAGAATGACTATATTACTAATATGGCTGATGTTATCAACGAGAATAATAGATTAACGGATAGTGTTAAAAACAATGCAGAAGGTTTTGCTGCCCAGCTAATTGCTTCCGCCGATGTAAACGACCTAGATAATTTACAGAATTCTTTAACATCATTATTTTCAAATGAAAACGCCAGTTCCGTTATCAATGAAATAGTAGGTTCGTTCCAGAATATGGAGAATGCTACTTCTGAAACTTTTGAATCGATGGCAAATAAAACTAAAGATAAGATGAACAGTATTTCTACTGATTTATCGAAGCTTGGTTTAAGTGAAAAAGAAGTAGGAAGTATTATGGGTTCTTTAAAGCAACATTACGAAAATACTACTCAAAAACAAAAAGATTTATCTGTTGAAATGAAGGTTAACAATTTAACATTTGCTGAAGCAAAAGCAAAAGTAGAAGGCTTCAAAGATGAAGTTAAGAATCTTACGACTACTCAAGAAAAGTTAGCAGGAGTCTCACAGAAAAGAGTAAACGATACTTCGGACCTATTATTAGAATATGAGATATTAACAAACCAATTAAAAGGTTATTCCGAGGAAGAGATTCGTAATCTTAGTCATAAAAGTAGTTTAACTGCCGAGGAACAACGGCTTGTTGATGTATTGAATTCCCGTGACCTAGCGATGATTAACTTAAATACACTATATCCTTCGCTTCTTGATCAAGAAGGTAAATCTATAACAATAAGTACAGAAAAAATTAAAGCAATTCAAGCAGAAAATCATGCAAATAACACATTATTAAAAGCCTATCAACTAGCTAGTAAAGGAAAACTAAATTCCGAACAGCTAATGACATTAGCTTCCGCTACAGGTTCGAAGGCGCGAATTGAAAATCTAAAACATGAACTAGAAGCTATTCAAAAAGTAAGTAGTTCAACATATGATAAATATGAATCAATAAAACAAAAACACAGCCGCGGCGAAACATTATCTGAGAGTGAACAACGATTCCTTATGACTGGTTCACAATCTAGAGGAAACTATGTTGGATACGGGGAGTACTCAGATAAACTTAAAGAACTAGATAGTCTAGTTAGTCAATTAAATACTGACATTGGTAAGGTTGATGGTTTTACTTCTACTATTCAAAAGAATGAAAATTCAATAAAAAAGTCTGCTACTACTCAAAAAAATGATAACGCTGAAAAAGGAAAAGCTCTATGGATAACCGATAAATACAAACAAAAACTAGAAGAGTTAAATCTCGGAATTGAAAAGCAACAAAGATTACTGTCTAAACTACCAGAACATTCTAGTGAGTATCGAAGAGCATTAGAAACTCAAATTCAGTTTGAAAAACAAAAACTTAGTGTGATGCAGCAGCAAGAGGCTTCTTTAAAAAATCAGATTGCCTCAGGGAAAATTCAGCAAACAGGTAATATAACAAACAAGTCCACCACTTCTTCTACAACTACTAATCTACACGGTTGGTCTGGCAAAATCACTAGTGCATATGGTGGCCGTAATGACCCGATTTCAGGAAAACCTGATTTTCATCTCGGCATGGATATTTCAGGTTCTAAAGGAACTCGCTTAGATGCGAATGTTGCAGGCAAAATAATAGCTAGTGGTGATGCTATTAAAAATGGCTATGACGGCTCTTATGGAAATATTGTTGTCGTACAAGATGCAAACAATTTCAAACATCTTTATGCCCATCTAGATAAAGCTATCGCTAAAATTGGTGATTATGTTGATGTGGGCACTCAAATAGGTAATATTGGTGCTTCTGGTACTAGAGTGACAGGTCCACATTTACATTACGAAGTAAAGAATGCTAGCGGACAACGCTTAGATCCAACAAGTTACTATACCGCTGCCAAAAATGGAGCCACATCTTCTACATCCTTTGCCGTTGACACGACACAACAAGCTATTGATCAAACAAAATCTGAATTAGTGAGTTTACAGCAACAGATTTTAAATCAAAAAGATTTAGTAGAAGACCTTGAGCGCGGTATAATTGATAGCTATCTTTCCTCTTTTGAAAACAAAAAGACAACGATTGATAACTTATTGGAAACTAGTGATAACAGATTAAGGAAACTCACTGTCACATCAGAATCCTATCGTAAAGAGCTAGACAGACAAACAGCTGCTTTAAATGATAAAAAGAAAATTAACCAAAATGAAATTGCTTATCTGGAAGGCGTTATTAAGAGTGGTACTGCTTCAAAAAAGGTTATTGATGAGTATACGCAACGTCTTCATGAACTGAACAATGTCAATAGTGAGATAGATTTTGCCATTTGGGATGTAGGCTCAAAAAAAGTTGAATCCTACATGTCAAAGTATGAAGAACAACGTCAAATTCAGGATAATGTTATCGCCTATGAAAAAGCAAAACTTGGAGAATTAGATACTTCCTCTGCTAGGTATGTAAAATCACTTGTAAATATTAATAATGCGATGAAGGAAAAGCAGAATGCCAATCTTTATGAACTTACTCAATTAAAAAGTCTAGTAAATGGAAATAAAGGGTATGGCGATGGTTTACAATCTGCGAAAGAACGCATTGAAGAGTTAACGATCGGTATGAAAGAGTTACAGGTTGATATTCAAGATAGTGACTATGATATTTTAATCAATATCAAAACCCAATCGGATGAGAAAATAAATAATATAGAATCCGAAATAAATCGAGCTGAATTGATTCGTAAAATGTTTGATGAAGGTTCTGCAGATTATGAGAAATATACAAACATCATCATTAATGCCCAGGAAAGAATTGCGCAACAGCATTTAGAAACTAGAGATAATTTGCTAGAAGAATTAAAACAGCGTGATATCACTGCTGAACGTATTAAAGAAATCACAAAATTAATAAATGAAGAGTATAATGGCTATTTAAATGCCACGTTAGCTATTAAAGACTATACAAAGCAAAAGGACGATGCAAAAAAAGCACAACTAGAAAAAATTGCAGATAAAGCTATTAGTGCATATAAAGATTATCATCAAGAACTTCGAGATGAACAAATCAAGCAACTTGATGAAGAGATTGAGCGCGAAAATAAAAAACATGAAACAATCATGAAAAATCTGCAAGAAGAAATGGACTTATTTAGAAAAAGTGTTGAAGATAAGCTAAGGCTCATTGACCGAGAAGAAGCTCAAAGAAGCTATGATATGGAGATTTCCGATTTAGAAAGTGAACGGAATGATGTACAGAGTAAGCTAAATATTTTAGCTTTAGATAATTCTTATGAAGCGAAGGCAAAGAGGAAAAGTCTACAAGAACAGTTAGATGAAATTGATAAAACAATTGCGGAAAAGCGCCATAACCGAGAAATTGATTTACGTAAAGAATCGTTAAATGATGCTTTAGAATCAAAAGAAGAAGAAATAAATGAAAAGATAGAGCTACAAGAGTCAGAGCATGAAAATTTAGTCAATAAAATTAATCTTGAAAAAGAATATTGGGAGTCATATTATAACAATTTACTAAATAATGAACGCGAATTCGCTAAAATGAGAGAAGATATCATCGCTGGTCATTTAAATAATGTAGAAGCAGACTTCAATCAGTATCGAGATAAATTAAAAGCCTCACTACCAGAAATTAGCGGTGCATTAGACGATACTATGAAAGCTGTAGGTTTTTCTATCCGAGACAATGTTATTTTCGAACTAGAAGAGGCTCTAGATTTAATAAACAAATTTAATAACAGTCAAAAATCAAAAGATAATGGTTCATTTGAATCGAATTTATCCAATCCTCAAACATCTAAAGGTAATTTATCTAATGCGGACTTACAAGTTCTATTAGGTAAGTTCTTATATGACCGAGTTTTGCCAAACGTTTCAGGACAGGATCAGAGTGCCGTTAGTGAAATAGCAAAAAAATTTGCAGCAAAGGGTCGCGATAAGGCTGATTCCCGATTTACTGAAAATGGTGCTAATTTTAATGAGTCAACAAAGGTTCTTACACCTGCAGAAATGAACTCATTATATGAGTATTTTAATAGTAATAAAAATTTGCTTGGCGGGAAATATAACAGCTTTTTTGAGCAGTTTTTCAATGAGAATTCAGGAAATACACAAGAAAACGGAAGTAAACTATCTGATGCGGATATGAAAGTTATGTTAGGCAAATTTATTTACGAGAAACTTGTACCTGAACCATCTTTAAATGCAAATACTAAAATTGCGCTAAAAAACAAAGCTGATAATCTTGCTTTAGAAGGCAGAAATAGTGATTCCAAAATATCCGAAAACGTAACATTTGATTCTATAAAAAATAAGTACTCTTCTGAACAAATACAACAGTTAAAAACATTCTTTAATTCCAGATTAGATATGATTGATAATCTTACAACTCGTGAATTAATGAAGAAAAAAATTGCCTCACTTGACTCTGGGGGTTTCATGAATTGGACGGGAATTGGAATAGACGGTAAAGGAGGAAAGGCTATTATAGCTCATCCTCAAGAAATTATGTTGAATAAAGCTGATACACAAAGTTTGTTTAATTCAATCAATATAATGGATAGTATCATGAATAACCTATCCCCTCTCCTATTGAAATCTGCACCATTTAACCAAAAATATCCTCTTAGTAATGGAGATACTTATGGTGACATCAAGATAAACTTCCACATCGATAAAATGAACGGTGACAAAAACGACTTAAATCGATTTAGTAAAATGATTGATGATGATTTATTGCGTAGGAAAGGAATGAGAAAGTAATGTTGGAATCTATTCATTTTATGTATGACAACATTTCATCCAAAGATATGGGAATTCAAATTGCTTCGTCAAGAGGAGGTTTATTTGAAGAGAACTTTCTCCCTAGAAGGAGAATTATTGAGAAAAAAATTGCTAATAATGAAAAACCATATTTTCAAAGAGTTGAACATGAACCACTCTCTTTTAACTTATCCTTTTATCTCGAAGATTGGCTCGATGACCACGATATAAGAAAAATTGCTCGCTGGTTATTCCAACCATATTACAAACCTTTAATTTTTGACAATAATCCAAATAGAGTATTATACGCCCTTGTAGAAGGCAATTCTGCGTTATTACATAATGGTTTAAAGCAAGGTTATGTTGAATTAAGTATTAGATGTAATTCTCCCTACACTTATTCTCATGAATTTAAATTTAACAATATGGAATTTAGAGATTCTAATATGGGCTATCAAATTATCGATGACATGAATAGCTTTCAACAAGGAAGTTTTTTGAATACGAAGGTTACTTCTAATGGTTTGACGATTGATAAAATTGATAATTCTTGGGGAGCGCTATATGCGAACATTAAAAAATGGAGTGAATTTTAAACATGGAAACAACAAATGGGCTTAAATTAAATATTACCACTGAATCCTCTTTTGAAGATGATGATATAAAAGATACCATTGTTGAATATGGCAAAAATTTCAGCAAATTAGAAAAATACTTAAAAGATTCTGCTCTATCTATTGAAGATCTAAGTGATAATAAATACTATCCAATTGGTCATATTTTGTGGAATAAGGAACCTGCTTCTGGTTCATTTATCGGATGGGTTGTCACGAGAGAAGGTATTCAAGCTAAGAATTGGATACCTAACAAAAGTTACAGTATAGGCAATTTAATAAAGCCTCCTGTAGATAATGGTGGCCTTTATGAATGTGTGGTCGATGGTAAAAGTTCAACCACCCCTCCTACTTTCATCACTTCCATCAATCAAGAATTCCCAGAAGTAACAGGAAAAAGCTGGCGTAACGAGTTCAATTATGAGGTAGGCGATTTAGTATTCCCTACTAACGGAAGCAAGTTATATTATTATATTTGTGAGACAGCAGGCTACTCCTCCCCTTCTGAACCTGAGTGGTCCTCAGTTCAAAACGATACGACATTTATTGATAATTCTGTAGTATGGAGGAAGGCAAAAAATATCATTTGGAAAAAGGTCGGCACAAATTGTGAGTTTAGACCATTTGGAAAAATAGAATAGGAGTTTTTAGAATGAAATGGGGTTCTTTAATTAATTCAACAGGCTCTTATATATCTAAGTATTATGAAATTACAAACGTTTCTTCAAAATATTTAACAACCATTCTTGCTAATATCATAAACATACATCATCAACAAGTAGAGTTTTTTTATTCCCTCTCTTACAACTACATGAATTGGACCAAGTGGAAAACAATAAATTTCAGTGATATCAATTTGTTAGATGGATATGATTTAAATGGTTTGATTTTTAGATATAAGATTGTTCTAAATGCTCAAAAAGATAATGAAAAGCCATATGTACAATCTTTTTCTATCACGTTAGACCCTTGTGAATCCTTAGAAAACTTAGGCGATTTCACTATTAAACCTAAACTTTGGATTAAGAAAAAGAATGGAAAAGGTACTATAGAAATCACCAACATTATGACCGATCAAAAATTAGTTGTAGAGAACCTTATAGATAATGAAGAAGTGTTTATTGATTGTGAAAATGAAGATATTGTTTCTGACAGGCAGCATCTAGGTGTTTATCGATACGATGATCATAATGATGAGTACCTAGAGTTAGTGGTTGGCCATAATCTCCTAAAAGGAAAAGGAGATTTCGATATGGATGTTAGACATCAATATGTTTTTTTACAGGAGTGAGGTGAATATTATTGAAATTAGGTGAAATAGATTCCAATTTAAAACCAGTTGATGCAAGAATATTTTTATGTAGTCCTGATAAGAAAACTATTGCCAGAATGAGTGAGGCATATGATATCAGTTACAGTACCAAAATTTCAGTACTAAATGAACTTTCATTTAAGATACCCACTGTCCTAGTGGAAGATGGTGTTCCTGTCGATAATGCAAATATTGGTAAAATAAAGAATAGATACCTTTTCAAATTGAAATATGGGAAGATCACTGAGTACTTTTTAATGAATGAATCAAGTAAGTCATATAGCGATGATGAATATATAAGTTATACTGCATTATCTCTAGGTGTTCAATTAAGTGATAAAAACATAAGACAATTTGAAGCTGTCAGTAAAACTTTGTCCCAAATTACTACTGAAATTTTATCTTCTGTAAATACCAAATGGAAATTAGGTTATGTTGACAGCTATTTCGAGGAAATTTATCGAAGTTATGAGGTAGCTTCAAATAATATATTAGAAATAATTTATGACCTAGCAAAACTTTGGAATGCTTTAATTGTATGGGATTCGATAAAATACGAAATCAATTTCTATAAACCCGAAAATATTGGTAAGGATAAAGGATTCTACATACGAGATGGTAAGTATTTAGAATCCTTTAATTTAGCGACCAACACAATAGATACAATCACACGTTTAAAAGTGTATGGTCAAGATGGTTTATCAATACATAGATTAAATCCTACAGGTCAATCATATCTAGAGGATTATAGGTACTACCTCTACCCTTTCAAACGTGAAAATGGACTTGTTGTTAGTCATTCAAAATATTTAACGGATAGTTTGTGTGTGGCGTTAGAAGACTATCAAGCACTGGTTGAAACCCTATCGGAGAAGTTTACCAATTTAACTACTATGGTCACTACACAAAATTCAATTATCCAAACCGAAGAACAGAAACTAAATACCTTGAACACACAAAAAATCATCATTGAAGATGAACTAGATTTATCAAATGCTAACTTTCAATCCGCAACCCCTAAACACCAAGATATTATCCAAAGATTAGAAGCTAAAAGGCTAGAGATATCGAATCAAGAAGCTTTTATTAGAGATTTAAATTATCAACTTTCTGAATATGAAAATGAATTACATGATTTACAAGGAAAATTAGCAAGAGAAAAAAACTTTACTGTTGAACAATTAGCAGAGTTATCAGATTTTGAAATAGAAAAAGAATATACTAATGATTCAATTGTTGATGATGAAGACTTAATTGAAGACGGTAAAGAAGTATTCAGACAATACTTAGAACCTAAAATTAGATTAGATATGAATTTAATTGATTTTCAATCCATCGTTGAGTGTCAAAATGATTGGGATAAGTTAGGTTTAGGCGATATTATAAGAGTTCGATATGATAGATTACAAGTAAATTTAAAAGCCAAAATTACTGAAATTACACATGATTTTGAAAATGAAAGTATTTCTATTGTTATCGAAAATGAGTTTAATGAAAACAATAATTGGTTAGAACAGCTTAATAAAGCCGGTAATACTTCTACTCTTGTTCAAATGGATAAGTGGAAATGGAATTTGTCTGAAAAAAACAACGGTGCTATTAATGATATTATCAACAATAAATGGGATGCATTAAAAAACGCTGTCATGGCTGGCTACAACCAGAAAATAGAGATAAGCGAACGTGGGATTATTGTGAAAGATTTAGAAGATCCATTAAGTTGGCTTGTTATACAAAATGGATTCTTGGCTATTACTAATGATAATGGCGAGTCTTGGAAACATGCTATATCTAAGGATGGAATTTTTGGCGAGCGTATTTTTGGGAAGATCATTTCTGGTGTTAATTTAGTAATTGAAGATGAATCAGGCATATGGGTAACACAAGGCTCCAGAACAACCATTTATAATCGATATGGCGAAGAAGCAATGTATTTAGGCTTAGTTTCTGATAATAGAAAAGATGAAAACGGAAATCTCATTCCACAGGACAATGAATGCTACGGACTTGTATCTTGGAATCATGTAACAAGGGTTGCATTAACAACTTGTGAAGGATTTTCTGTTAGCAAAAAAGATAATGCCGATTGGAAAAAAGTGTTATGGGCTAATACTGATGGTACTCTCTATTCTAGAAAAATGGTAGCTGAGAATATTAAAATTGTAAATAATCTAGACGAAGTCATAATGGATGCGGAAAATAACTATTTCAATTTTGGTTTATTAGACAAGATTGTAGTTGATGGCAAATTAACGACGCTTGAAAAATTAGAGCTTATTAAAGAATTATATAACATTCACTCAGACTATAAATTGCTTCTTCAACAGGCACAAAAATACATACGAAGTGAAAGAGATAACACTACAGATATTGATGGTGCTTTTAATACTGCAACTCAATCCTTCCCTACCGTTTACTCTACCACTGACAGGTATTCCACAAGTGCACTTAAAAATGCTTATTTAGAGTTAATGAACTACATGTCCAGCTTTATCAAAATCATTAATAATGGTTACCCTGAAACCTCTTACTTAAATATTGATATGACAGACCCCCTTACAGAATCCACGAGTCAAATTGAGAATCGTGGTATTTTTGTGCAAAAATTTAAGAACTACTATGATGAAGCAACTAGACTACGACAAGAAATTGAGGATTCCTTATTCTATTCGGGTCTCACAATGGGAAGATATCACAACAATCTCATTATGAATGATTTTGGCTTTATTGCCGTTCGTAGTGATGGGAAGTATAGAGCTTATTTAAATGCTACAAACGGACTTGCGTTACAGAAATGGGAAAATGGAAAATGGGCCAATAAATTATTTGCCACTTTAGGTGATTCTACATGGGAAGATGGTACACTTTATGCCGAAGGATTGGTAACGAAAAATCTACGAATAGTTGATGGTGACTTAGGTGATGCAATTACTTTCGATTGGTTGGACGGTATCACTATCTTTGGTAGAAATGGAGAGGAAATAAGATTAAATGCTAATGAAGCTATCTCCATTTATGTCAATGGTGAAAAGAAATTTCATGTAGGTACAGATGGAAGACTTTATGCAAAAGACATGACTACACACAATCTTAAAATCGTAGATGGCTTCTTAGGGGAAAAAATCATCTTTGACCAAGATGAAGGAATCACTATTAACGGGAATAACCGTGAGCAAATTCGCTTAAATGCTAATGAAGGTATCGCGATTGATGTCAATTCAGAGCCAAGATTTTGGATTAGTAAGGATGGATACTTATACGCGCGAAAACTGTTCATAATGAATGGTAAATTAGATGAGTCTATTCTTGAAGGATTAGATGAAGATGATAGTTTTATCTCCGATTTAACGGTTACTAGATTAAGGACATACGATCCTAATGACTCCGATAATTACGTTCATATTAAACAAAAATTCTTAAAATTCATCACAAAAAATGGCTCTTCAGAAAATGTTAAATATGAAATGTATTTTGAGGGTTCAGGTGCCCAAGCCTATCCAATCGCTATTTGGGGTAGTGGTTCAGGAAATAATACAAATAATAATAAGGCAAAACAATATAAAACACCCCAAGGTTTCTTTACAGAATATACGGATGAAACTGGTGAAAAACACTCAATTAATTTAAACACGGAGAGCACAAAATCAATAGAAATTATCTCCCCTAGAACAGTATCTATTAAGGGTGGTAGTGGCAGTATTACAATGAATAACACACAATTAGAAATAAAATTCGGAAATAATACATTTACAATGTCTGCAACAGGCATTAAATTAAACGGTTCTCGTATTGATCTTAACTAAGGAGAGTTAATATGCCTGAAGTATCAGTAAAAGGTAAGAAGATAAGTAGCTCTATTGCTAGTAACCACGTTAAAGTTAGTAAACCTAATGAGCCTCAATGTGTTGCAGGATATAAAGATGGCCAGTATTACTCAGGATTTTGGTCAGGTGGTGTTTGCTATGGCTTAGAAATACCGCCTAGTTCACCTTATGACTATCAAAATATTGATGCAACAATTGAAGGAACAATTAGCGAAGGAGCCTCAAATGTTTTTGTAAACGGTAAGGAAGTTGCATTTGCAGGGGCCAAAACACAAGAAAAAGATTCATACAATGTTCCAAGTGGATGGACTTATGTCAGTGGCGCACACTCTAGTACAAATGGATCTATAGGCACAGGAAGTGTCGGAGTATTTGTGAACGGTAAACAACTTGCTAGAAAAGGTGATCCTGTTAGGACACATGCAAACTCAACAGCCTCTATCCAAGAAGGATCTACTAATGTGTTTGCCAATTAATTTCCCTTAGAAAGGAGGTGAGAAAATTGTCGCTACCTATCAATTATTTAGAATTTAATAATCCCATTCATATCGTTTGGCGGAAAGGAACACCAAACGACCCATACATCGATCGGCTTGATATCGCACGTGTTGTCAATCAACGTGTTTTTCTATTAGAAATTCCCGATGAGATGTTTAAGGTTAGAATTTCAGGTATGTTTGAAATTAATTATGAAAAGTTCAAGAAGCACAACTTAGCAAAAAATGAATTTTACGTAGACTATACCAATGGTTTTGTTTATTTTCATACGATTAAAGAAGCAGAAACAATATCGATCGTTTATAAAGGAAGAGGGGTAATCCTCTACCCTTCTACTCGAATTGTACACTATGATGGCACCGAATCTACCGAGACACTTCATGAGATTATTGAAAAAAGCAAAGCTCAGGTTCAAGAGTTAATAGATAGAACAGATCACTATGAAGTATATTTAAAAAAGCTTGTAATAGCTATTAATGAATCTAACCATGCTACAGACCAAGCTTTAATTGCCACTCAAAATGCCAGTGAAGCAACAGAGTTAGTAAAAGATGCTTACGAAACAACCGTCTTAATTTATCAGCCCTTCGTTAATACATATAATGAAATTGCTAAAAAATTCCCCTATCCTGAAGTTGGATGGACTACACAGGCTTATGATACAGGTATACGTTATAGATGGAATGGAAAGGCATGGATCCCTATAGATGCCTTGGGTGGGAATATTCCATTGGCCAATGAAGTAATAAATGGATTAATGAGTAAAGAACACTTCGTAAAGCTTCAAAATATAACTGAATTTGTAAATGAGAAAACAATCGTTTTCATTATTCCGAAAGATATTTTACAAGGAATTCAAGATCCACATGTAGTATTTGACTGGGACGGAGAAATTATTGATGTTAGGGCATCCATTTCTATTAAGGGTTTACAGTCCACCCCTATTCAAATACAAAAATCTTCAAACTTCAAAGATTGGCTGGATATTACAGATAGTCCAATAATAATTGATGAAGATAGTTATTTTAATAATCAAGCATATACGTTAATAAACAGTACAGTGAGGAAGGGAGATGTGTTTAGACTATACATCCCTTCTTTTTCTGTTGATGCACAAAATTTATCTTTGAATGTAAAAGTAGCATTAAAATGATCCTATTTAAGGTTTCAATATTATCAATATATCCTATAACAATTTATGAGAAAGAAGGAATTTAATTATGGCAAAAACACCTGAAGTATCATGGTATGAAGGTTCAAATACAAAATCAGCAGAAGTAAAAACAACAGTAAACTACGGTACTATTGACGCTGACTCTCAATCACCTACTAAAATCTTCTACATTTGGAACAATCGTGGTGGTACGGAAGATTGCTCTAAGATGGAAGAAGTAACATTTACTACTCGTGACCGTCAAGGCGGGGATGGTAGCGTAGGGACAATTGTTGAAGCTGTTAGAGATAACTGGTTCAACGTTCGTGTAGACAGTTTAAATGAACAATCGTTCCTTCCTGTTGGTAAAAGTGGTTTCAGCCCTAAAAACCTAAGTGGCACAAAAGATTTAGGAACAACAGGTACTACAAGAAATGTGAACGCTTCTACTGCTCAAGTTTGGTCAGCTTCTAAAGCTTTGACATTAGACACTTACGTTCAACCAACAGTAGCTAACGGGTTCATTTACAAAGTAACTAAAGCAGGTACTACAGACAATACACAACCAACATGGGCAACTGATGAAGGAAAGCCTGTATTTGATGGTTCATCAGTAGAATATGTAGCAATAAAAATCGACCAAAAACCTAACGCTAAAGAGATTTTAGGTTTCGCTAATAACACAGATGTTGATGGAAAAAATGCTCACCTAGCAGGTGGTAATTTTGTTCAAATTTCTGTGTATGCAGATGTTCCTATCAACGCTTCGGCAGGTAAAAACCTGTTAATCCAACGTGTTTCTTATCGTTACGTGTAAAAGTAACATATTTCAGAAATAAAATATTGGTTTCACAGGGTAAGGGAGGTTTCTCCCCTACCCTATTTTTTGGATTTATTAAAAGAAAAACTTCAATGCAATGAAGGAGATTGATAAAAATGTTATTCGCAGATTCAAGAAATATTCAAGCAATTGGTATTCCCTTTAACTGGAACGCTGATTATGCAAATGGTAAAAACTATGCTGAGTATGACCTACTTACGCATAAGAAAAATGATTTTTATTTAATTCAGAGAAATCAGGTCATTCGTTTTGGTTTGTTTGGTCAAGGAATGAAACTCTATTTTGAAATGGCAGACGGTTCATTTAGTTTAAATGGCAAAAGAATTGAAATCGAGTATATTGATGAAAATTCAGAGGTATATCATTTAACAACAAACTTCGCAGACAAAGACCTTATAACATATAAAGAAGCTTATGCTGACTACAACAATGTTCAAGGTATTCAGAAATCAAGCATAAAGTCAATTAACTTTGGCTACAAAACAAAATATGAAAAAGAAGAAGTTCAATTGTTCTTCCAACCTATTGTCTCACTTCCTTTAGAAAACAACAGTCCTTTTATTGAGGTTAAACTAACTTCCAATAAATCTATGAATGGTCATTTAGTGTTCAAACATAGAGGGATTGAAATAGAACGCTTCCCTGCCCCATTAGAGGTTAATAAAGCAGGTCAATTGAATTGGACTATCAAATAATAGAAAGCGAGGAAACACCTAATGAAAAGATTTTGGTTGCGTCTTCCTGATAAAACCGATTCCTTAGAAATAACAACTTCAAACAACAAATTATCTTTATTTGAGTCTTCAACTGAGAAAGCTCACACAATAGAAACAGGAAAATACTCACTTGAGAAGCTAGTAGAAAATCTTGCCAACAAGGGTTTAAACGCCAAAATTGGAGAGATTAAAAAATCTCCCAAAAACTCAAAGCTGATTGTTCTATTATTAGACAATTCATTTACAAATGTAAGTGGTAGTTTCGTCACTTTTATTGGTGGAATTGAATCTATTGATACAGGAGATAGGCAAGATGGCAACATAATTAATATTTAAGAAAGGAGCATGTTCATATGGCTATTATAGGTGGAAATACAGAGAAGAAAGAAATAGGATTGTCTATTGGTGTTTCAGGAACTCATGATAGAACAAAAATCAATAAGGACACAGGTTATTTAGAGCTAGTAGATATTGATGTAGATGGACAAGGAAACCCTATTTATGTTGAGCAAGGCTCTTGGACTTCTGATGTTGTTGATTTAGGAGATATTTTTCAAGACTTTGATAAAGTGTTTACTGACAGTGTAGTAAATGGTTCAAGCTCATTCGCTGTATTAACAAGGGTTTCATCAAATAACATTGATTGGTCTGATTGGACACCTATCGCTCTTGATGGAACAATTCAATCTGATACAAAACAGTATATTCAGGTAAGAATTGACCTGTTTGCAGGGTTTGTATCGGATACTTTTATTATTGCGAAAAGTGATTTTAATATCAATGAGTTTCTTGAGGTAAAAGATGCTAAAGCAGGTAGTTATATTGTACCTAAATTAACTTCAAATAAATCTTCCCCAGAAGGTTTTGCTTTTTCTGAGACAGAGTTTTCAGCTACTTTTGCAACTTGGAAAGCTTTTGACAAAGCAGATGCATCTGAGGGCTATGTCACAAAAAGTGGAGTTATAACAGGTATTCTAGGGTTTTATTTCAATAGTAAAAAAAGGGTTAATAAGTACAAAATAAGAAGTATGTCGGGTTCTACTAAATTGAGCAGTATGCCTAATAACTGGATTTTTCAAGGAAGCAATGACACTACAGATGGTCTAAATGGGACATGGGTTGACCTAGACACTCAGACAAATCAAACTTGGACTACAGTTAATACAGATAATGTATACGAAATATCGAATAACTCAATGTATCACGCCTTTAGGATTAAATGGTCTTCAAATAATGGATATGCAACTTATACAGGTGTAGGAGAACTAGATTTCTATGAAAGTGGTACAACTTCTCTGAGTCTTAAACGTGATTACACTTTTGATAAAGAATTAGATTCAACTTGGTCAGACACAGGTAGCTTACACAGAAAGAAAATTACTCGTGATGAGTGGTTAAGAATTGATAGAATGGAGGCGAAAACTGATGGCTAATGGGTTGTTTGGCGGAGGAAATGGAACAGAACAGAGTCCATATTTAATCGAGGATGCTCATGATATTAATGCTATTAGAAATGTTTTGGCAGGAACAGCTAGAAAATATTTTAAGCTAGTTAATAATATTGATATGAATATCGCACCTTATAACGAAGGAGTAGGTTTTGTACCATTAAAATCAACAGCGACATATGATGTTGTGACTTTTATGGGTAATAACAAAACAATCAATAATCTATTTATAAATTTCGAAGAACAATATTCTGGACTTTTCGCTTATTTAAATTCGTCAACAATAAGCAATGTTATTTTAAGAAATCCTGTAGTCAAAGGACGAGATAGAACAGGGACAATTGTAGGCTATAGCACAGGAGTAAGCTCTTTTGTGAATGTTGTCATAGAGAATCCTATCATAGAAGGCACTTCTTTCGTTGGTGGTATGGCAGGATTGATGAATTCAGTAAATATGAATTCCTGCTCTATAAAAAATGCCAAAATAAAAGGGAGTAATTCTGATATAGGAACTATGGCAGGAAGAATAAACGGAGGAAACATCTCGAACAATATTGCTCACGCTCTAGAATGCATAGGGTCAAATGGTAATGTGAGTGGTTTTTGCGGTTCGATAGCTGGTAGCAACAGTAAGTTTAATAATAATATAGCTATTACTGAATATTTATATACTAGTGTAAGCACACCTCCTGTAAATGGTTTCACAAGAGAGATATCTGGTTATACAGGAAACACATTTACAGATTGTTTTTATAATTCTACCTTGATTTCTAGTTCTGACAGAGGGACAGGTAAAACCACAATAGAGCTTAAAAGCCCAGCAACTTACACAGGCTGGAATGGAAATATATGGGATATAAAAGAAGGGAAATATCCAAACCTACAATATGTTAAGAGTTTGATAACTGATAAAACACTTATTTTACATGAGGGTGAGTATAAAAAGTGGAATCCTCAACAAGATGCGACTGTAGATATTTATAGTGAGAATACCATCCCGATAATGACTACTAATACAAATCCTAGTGGATTGGCTTTTATAGACACACAAACTTCGGACAGCTACAGAGCTAGCTATGCATTTGATAGACAGGTAAATACTCTAGCAGAAAGTAATAACAGAGATGGATTCATAGGATATAAATTTACTATTCCTAAAAAGATTAATGCTTATAGCATACAAATAGGAAGTCTAGCATATTCAATTTCAAATTGGAGATTTCAAGGTTCGACAGATACCACTAATGGAGCAGATGGAGTGTGGGAGGATTTACATGCAGTTAATTACACTTTTACTGCATCGGAAAATAAGACTTTTTACTTTAGTAATGATAAAGAGTATATAGCATATCGAATAAAACTAGCTAAAGCTCCCACCGAATCGCTATATAGCGATTTTTATGAAATAGGATTTTATGAAAAGTTATCTGACGGAAAGCCAGAAGTCAAACCTCATTGGTCAACAGTGTCTACCACTCTCTCTTCTTCCCAATTCTTAGAGCAGGGGATGGATAATCTCTCTCCTTTGCTTGACCGCAAAGTTACAACATTAGAGCCTATGTCAATGATAGATAAAAGTGAGATTTTAGGTGTTGGTGAAATAGGAAAAGTATTTAATAAAACTATAGATTTAAAGAAATATTTTGATATTAGAAGTATCAGAACTGAGGTGAAATAGTGGCAGGAGCTATTCTCTACAAAAAAAATAGTAAATTTTATGCTGTTTTAGAAGAAGAAATTATTTACGAAACAAAAATGACCTCTAATACTGCTCCTTCTCCTTTAAGAGTATTTAATTCAAACGCCAATTCTACTTATCCACCCTATTTAGCTTTCGATGGAAATAATAGCACATATGTTAGAACAGGTAGTAGTGGGGCAGGAACACAACTTCGACTAACTTTTGATTTTGGGGAGGAAAAAGAAGTAAGTGGCATCTACTTAACTCATGGAGGAAATACCTCTATAAGTGGAATTAATGTGTCAGGCTCTAACAATGGCACAGATTTTACCACTATAAAAAATTTCACTTCATTAAATCTAGGTAGTGGAGCAACGCAAAAACTATTCTTTGACTCTACAGTAAAACACAGATATTTTTACTTTTATATACCTCAAACAAACATGCCATTTCTAGGTGAAATTAAATACTTTTTTGTAGATGATTATTTGTATGAAGCAAAAAACATAAAGGCTTATAAAGATTTCACTATTTCTAGTGTTCAACTACAAAGCACCTATAAAAACAAAAGATACATGCTACAGGATACAGACACTCTAAAAGAACAAGGACTTTGGATACAAAAACTAGATAAAAAACCAACAAGTATTAGTTTTAATTGAAAATGAGGTGAGATAATGAAAATAAAAGAAGGTTACAAAGCAAGGTGGTTGATGGATGAAGCTGTCTCAACAACATTGCAAGATAGTAGTGGTAATGGATTAAACGCCATTACTTCTTCCACTTTAGATACTTCTCTTGATAACAAAGGGTCAGCAAGAAAAGTAAGTGCTAGTTCTCAAGGTATTTATTGTAGAAGTGTTTTATCAAGCAACAAAAATTTTACAATATCTGCTCTCTATAAGCTTGATTCATTTGGTAAGACTACCCCTCTTTCTTGGGAAACTGCAATACTAGGTATTACAAATGGTTCTGCTCGAAGTGTGCATATTGCAGTATCAGCTAGTAAGGAAGTTGGACTCTACTACTTCAATGGCTCAGTCCATCAAGTAGAAAACAGTGGTGTATTCTTAAAAGTAGGCGAATGGGTACATCTTGCTCTCACTGCTCTTAATGGAACATATCAAATCTACCTCAATGGTAAGCTAATTAAATCTGTGAATCAAACGCATGATATAGGACTCAATTTTTCAACTTGTTATGTTAATGGTAACTTTAATTCAACTACAAAAGTATATGGCTCTTATGATGATATTATTATTTGGGAATCCACTTTGTCAGACATTGAAGTGTTTAATGTTATGACATATTACTTCAAAGAAAAGAGAATACTACTTCACTCTAACAATAAAACATATTCATTTGATAAACAAGTTGATACTTGGTATGAAACAAAAATGACAAGTGATGCATCCCCCTCTCCTTTAGTAGCAAGCGCTAGCAGTATTTGGAATTCTACTTATCAAGCTTGGAAAGCATTTAATGGAACAAATGTTGATAGTAATGATTGTTGGATAACAGTTGGTGGTTCTATAGAAGGTTGGATTCAACTAGACTTCGGCTCTCCTAAATACTGTAATCAAATAAAACTTACTTCTAGGTCAGGAAGTACAGCCAATGCTTGTCCAAAGGATTTTACAATAAGTGCATCAAATGATGGTTTAACTTTTGATGTAATAGCAAATATTACAGGACAAACAAATTGGGCATTGAATGAAACACGTATGATTACATTTAATAACGCTAAAAAATATCGTATATATAGGCTAACAGTGATTTCGAATGACGGATTTAGTAGTTATAGTGCTATTGGAGAATTGCAATTTGGATATAAAGGAAACACTATAATTGACTTGCCTAAGTGTTCACAAGAAAACTTCATTGAATATGGTCAAAATGAGCTATTAAATCTAAATGAACCAATAGCTACTAAAAATTACATCTTACAAGATGATACCGTTACAGAGAATGAGCAAGGTCTTTGGATAAAAAAAGTAGATAAAAAACCACTCAGCATTAGTTTTAATTAGTGCTGAGTTTTATTTTGATTTTTCTTAATACAATAAGAAAGGAATGATTTATAATGGCAACAATTGGACAGCAACTACTTCAACCCGAAAGTGGATGGCAAAGAATTGACGACACCAATTCGAATATATCTAAAACAACCTTCAACACTCTTAGTAGTGGAAGTGCTTATGGCAGTAGTTATTCAGAATTCAAAGAAGGAACTCTGTCAGAAGCAACCTTTAACTTCGTCGGAACTAAGCTGAGGATTATATCTGTAGTTAACACCTCTGCTTATAGAGCGCCTAAAATTAGTATATTTATTGATGGCGTAGAGGAGCAATATACAGAGGTTGCAAGTGGAGTTATCTGGAAATGTCTTGTTTATGAAAAAGTCGGATTAGAGAACAAGGAACACTTTGTTAAAATAAAAGGATTAAGCATACAAGCAGGAGCAACTTTTTATTTAGATGCAATTGATATAGATAGTAACGGTGAAATTAAACCATATAAAGAAATAAAACCACTTAAAAAAATGATAATTAAAAATCTAACAAAAGACACACAATACTCTCTATCAGACAGAACCCTCATTCACCTTCCTGACAATACAACTGAAAGTATTATTGAGTATGGTATTGAGAAAGGTGAATATATTCAATTAGATGTGCCTTTTACTAAGCATAGATATTTTAATGACACACCTGTTGCTAATGCAAGTGGAAAAGTGTTCACACATGATATTGGTAAAATTAATACTTTGAGTATTAAAGAAC
The DNA here is from genome assembly GCF_001043675.1 of Lysinibacillus sp. LK3. Lineage (NCBI taxonomy): Bacteria > Bacillati > Bacillota > Bacilli > Caryophanales > Bacillaceae > Lysinibacillus > Lysinibacillus sp. LK3. The sequence goes on along the minus strand of NZ_LDUJ01000001.1, from coordinate 54,743 downwards.
TTAGGGAAGAAGGTGTAGTATCTATTGTTCTACCTAATGATGTATGGTATGAAACCAATATGACTTCTAACACAGCGCCAACACCCTTAGTTGCAAGTGCTAGTAGCACTTATACTTCTTTCTCCCCTTACAAAGCTTTTAATGGAACGAGAGGAACTACTGGTAATGACAGTTGGATGACAAGTAACAGTAGAACAGGTTGGATTCAGATTGACTTTGGAAAAGGTGTTATTGCGAATAGAGTAAACATTTCTATTGTTAGTAATCTGACTGCCGCACCAAAAAACTTCAATATTCTAGGTTCTAAAGATGGAGTGAATTTCGTTATCTTGGGAGCATTTACAAATCAAACTAATTGGACTGCTAATGAATTAAGAGAATATAGCTTCAACAACAATGAAAAGTTTTCTTACTACAAGGTAGAGATTTTAGAGAACAATGGACACGGAACAGATGTTTCCATAGGTGAAATTCAATATGGTTTTAAGAGAGAGGAGATTTAATTTGGCAACTACAGAGCAATTAATGGAACAATTTGGTGTTGCTTGGTTTTGCTTTGATGAAGTAAGTGGAAATGTATATGATAAATTAGACAATGGATACGTTGGCACAGTTACAGGAGCTACAAGAGTTGGTGGTTGGAATGGTGGAGGTAGCTCAATTCAATCCAATGGGACAAATCAATATGTAGTTTTTAATAAAAATATTATACCCAATGAAATATTTACCATAAGATTCAAAATTAAAGCATTACCTAATACTTCGGCAGGTTCTTATTTCTTAGGTAATGTTCATATGGGTACAACTAATGCTAATTATGGTTTTACTTTAGCAACAATGACTGATTCTGTTCGATATGTAGAAGCTACTACTAATGGAGCAACAATAAATTGTTATATAGATATTTACGGAATTTTGGATAACAAATGGCATGACATTATTATTTCAAAAAATTCTAATAAACTAGTGTCAATATATGTAGACGAAAAGTTGTATGGTACTGTTTTATCAACCACTATTTTTAATGCAACAAACCCTCTTGGATTATTAAATGCATCCTCCTTTTATAGTCAAGCAGGAAGATTTTTAAATGGTCAAATTGATGATTTACAAATCTACAACAAAGCTCTCTCCCCTTCTGATTTCACTCAAAAACGTTTAGTAGTCAAAACAACAGACAATAAAAACCTTGTTTTATCCCCTACTTCAACTCGTGTGAAAGAGATTCCTAACACAGCAGAATATATGTTGTTAGCTCAAGGTGGAATTGTAAAAGAGATTGATTCAGCAGTTGATAGCCAACCAATTGATTTCACTAAACCTACCACTGAGTATGAAATAGTAAGTAACAATAAAACTCCACTAGGAAAAGGTAGAATGTTTACAATTCCTATTGGTACTGATTTTAAAACAGCAATGTTTAAGGACAACTATTAAAAGGTTGTCCTTTTAATATGGAAAAATATTGGAGGTCAATACAATGGCTAATACAAAAGATAATTTAAGTAAGTATGGTAAAGCCTTTATCGGTTTTGATGAACCTAGTGGTAATGTAATGGATTCAATTGGTGGTTACACAGGAGCTTTAAATAATGCTCCTACTCGTGTGACAGGTTGGAATGGTCAAGGTTATGCAATGAGTTTTAATGGAACTAATCAGTATGTAGAGTTTAATAATCCTGTTATAAATAGCTCAGTAGGAAGCGTTAGATTGAAAGTTAAGCCTAAGACTAACACAGACCCTCAAATAATTTTTAGCAACAGAAATTCAGCAGGTATGGGTTTTCAAATTTGGTTTAGTGTAGACATGAAGCTGAATGTTGGTATATCAACAAGCAAAGTTTGGGATTTACAGATAACTTCGCCAAACTCAGTACAAATTGATAAATGGTATGACATTCTAGTAACTTGGAATGAACAAGGCTTGTTTAAAGTTTATGTTGACAATATGAAAAGCTCATTGGTGGAAGGTAGTTTAGGGTATTCATATGTTCCAACTAATGGTCTTTTTACTGTAGGAAGATTACCGACAAGATTATCTACTTCTGGATATTTTAAAGGAGAGTTAGACTCAATTGAAATCTATGACAGAGTAATCTCCCCTATTCCTGATAAATATTTAGTTGAACATAATGGTGATTACAAATACCACGATGGCACTTCATGGAAATTAACAACACCAACAGAAGAAAACTTCATCCAATATGGTATGAACAATCTAAACCATATTACAGAAAAACAATGGAAAGAGTTAACAGGAGATAAATCAGTAATTATGTGGTCTGACTTTCAAGATAAGCAATTCACTTCTGTTGTATTAAACAAAGATAGATTTAAATCACAAGATTTACTAGGTGATTCTGCTCAAGCTATTTACTACACTGATTCAGACACTTCTAATATTGCTGTAGAAACAGTTGTTGAACCTTATAGTGTCTATGACTATATTGGTGAGTTACCTACTGTAGCAATCTACACTGAAACAAATGATGATATTATCGTATCAACAAATGTTGAGCCATTTGATATTTATGATGAATTTGGTGAAAGTGTTGAGGTTCTTTACTACACAGATGATGAAACTGTAACAAATGCTGATTTAATCCTTGAAGCTAATTGGTCGCCTATAGATGAACTTGAAGGTGATTTTGAAGTTGTGACATGGACAGATGAAGCCCCTGAGACTGCTCAGAGAGTTCTTGATATGAAAGCAATACCACAACCTCAATTCGTTAAACTAGTTAACCCTAAACGTTTATATGGCTCTTTAGATGATGTGTTTGTGAATGATATTTCTCAATCATATCGTGATGAAGCTCGTTACTTTATCGGTGGAGAAACACCTGATAAATGGTATGTATGGAACAAAAACGATAAGAGATTCGTTGTTGCTGATGCTTCAAATACACAAAAAATCATGTTAAATGGTATGACTTACAAAGAGTTGAACAATATCACTGACATGCAATGGCGCACATGGACTAGTGAATATATCAATATCGGTATGTTCATTGTAGACAATCTTCGTGACACCATCAAAACCATTGTTGAAGAAATTTCATTTGAAGACTATCTTCCTCGTGACACTACAATTATTAAGAATATAAGCCTATACATTTTAAACACAACTGCTAAGATTGATATTTCATTTGATGCTAATGTTCTTAAAGGAATTTTGAGTGATGATGATTTAACGCGTGTTCAATATCGTGTATTACTAAACAACGCCTACTACTACCCTGCTGATGGAAGCTTTACTAAACTAGGTGAATCGCCTCAGAATTTCGAATTAGCCATTGGCAGTAAAGATATTAGAATTGAAGATTGGAACACACTTAAAGTAGAGTTCCAAGATTTCTTTGGTACTACTGATTATTGGTCAACTCAATTCATGGGAACATACTCAGGTCTTATGTTCAAAGATATTTATGGTCAATACTACTCAAGTGAGATTGGTGAGGTACTTCAATACCTTGATTTTGGTGTCATTATTGCAGGTCAAACTACAATTGAACATGAGGTTATTCTTAAAAACCAATATGGTTATGCCATTAAGGATATTCACTTGTATACTAACAAATCTAATTTCCCTACAGGTATGACTATAGAATTTAGTACAAGTCAATCTCCTTTTATGCCACAACCTGATTTAAAACTAGGTAGTGTACTAAAAAACAACGAAGAAATGTCATTCTTCATTCGATTAAAAACTGAATTAGGTTCAACGCCTGACGCTAACGGTTCATTTGACATTATCGTGAGAGCAGACAAAGCCTAATCACAATACAATGTGATAGGAAGTGAAATTATGGAGGAGAAAGAATTTAATTTAGAAACAGATATTTCCTCTCAATCAACTATAACAGCAGAAAATGATTTATTTATTGAAATTAGTGTACCTCTTTATGGAAGTGACAAAACTGATGTTGAAATTTTTGCTATACAACATAGAGAAAATATTGTTTTAACTGAAATTATAGTAGCACCTAATAATCGTTTTAAAGCTAAATACAAGCTTATTGCAGTAGGAAAACTAGAAAATGATGTTGAGATTGTTGCTAGACCTTTAAGAGAAAGTGCTAAAACCATTGAACTTATTTCTCGGGCTATAAATATAACCGAAAAAGATACATTCTTAAACATAATGTATCGTGGAAATTCAGAAGTCTTTACTGAGATTCAGCCTATTGGTTACAACTTCTTAGAAGCTGAAATTGAAGTACCACCTCATAATAGGATGTTTGCTATTTATGAAGTACAGCAACCACCTATCGTTACAGATATATTCAACCCTACTCAGGATGCTTTCACAAGGGAAGGAACAGCTTTCCAATCAATCAACTACGGAAGTAATTCCTCAATGGTTGTTGGCCGAAGCCAAGATGATATCTGGCGCTCATTTGTTCAATTCGATTTATCTTTAATTCATTCTTCCTATATACTAAAAGAATCCTATTTGCGTTTATACTACAAAGGCTCAATCCCCGAAAATGTTAAACTGGAAATATTAAATGCCAATAAAAAGTGGCAAGAAACTAACATTACCCACTTGAATAGGCCAATTCCGATTGATTTAATTACAGACGAGTTCACTATAAATTTAAATCAAGGATACGTTGAATTCGATGTCCTTAAAATTGTGCAATCTTGGGTTTCACTGGAAAAAATTAATAACGGTTTTATTATTCGTTTATCTAACGAAACCGATCTGGGTCACACAATATTCTATACCAGAGAAACTATTTCTCCCCCTGAATTAATCGTAAAATACTTTGACTCAAGAATATTCTCTCAAGGTAGAAGTCAACACTTAACTGAAATTTTTGCCTACAGGAGAAGTAACTCTGAAAAACTAACTGAGGTCATAGTTGACTCTATTTACACTTTCGAAAAGTTAGATACTGAAATTTACGTTCACAGAGCAGAAGTGCCTTTAGATTTCGAAGCTCTAGTTGAAATCACAGTATGTAAGCCACATATTGAAATTGAAATCACTTCATCAATTCGTGAGGACAGTAAGATTCTAACCGAAATCGGAGCAAGAAGATCCCTTAATAAGGAAAAATCAGCAGAAGTCACAATTAACAAACCCTTTACTTTAGCTAAAATCCTATGTGCTCTAAGAGGTGAAAGTGTTGTTGACACAACTATTTCAGTAACTATTCCATTAATCCAGACTGAAATCACTGTTCCTCGTCATGATAAAAAAGAAGTATTAACCGAAATCGAAATTAATGAAACTTGGACTTCTATTGTTGGCGCAGAGCTTTTTGTAGCAAAAGATAAAATAACTACGGAAATCACATCTAGAGTAGGTAAAGAAATTAATCTTTTAACCGTAGTTCTTATCTCAAGATTAAAAATTGAAGCAGAAATTGAAGTAAAACATAGAAACGATATGTTGGTAGAAATTGAAGCTAATATTAAGTCTGATGTTGTCACTGAGATTATCGTTTCTAGACCTAATATTGAGGTAGCCATTGATATACAACGTTTTGAAGAAACAGAAATAAATACAGAGATCTTTGTTAGATATATTGATGATGTTTCTACTGAAATTGACGTAAAATCTGTAAATCAAGTTAATACTGTAATTGATATTAAGCGAGTGTCACAAGTTAATATAGAAATCTCTGTAAACAGATGTTTAGTACATACTGAGATTACTATTCCAACATGGGTTGACAAAGGAGTATCAACTGTAATTGAGCCTCGTATCATTATGGTAAATAATGTGACAGCACTAATTATTATTAATGGGACAGTATCAGGTTACGCATTTATTATGTAAGACAAAAGGAGATAAAATTTATGATAATGAAAAACTATGAAATAGGTGAATTACAATCATTTCTTTTCAATTTAGTTCTCAAAGGTAAAGAATCGAGAATGCGAACTAGGTTCATTAAATTATTGGAAAATCAAGTAGAGCTTATAAAAATGGAAAGACAACAACTCATAAATGATTATGCTTTAAAGGATGCACAAGGCGAAATTGTTACAGAAACTAAAGAAATACATAATAAAGAGGAAGAAATAGTTGTATTCCCTTCAGAAAAAGAAGAAAAAGAAGCACAAAAGCAAATTATGCTAATGATGAATGAAGAATTTATCATTGAAGAAACGGCAGATAAAATAGAAATGCTACAAATTTTACAAACTATTATTTTAAGTTGTGATTTAGAATTTACTGGTCAGAAAGCAGTTCTCTACGATAGATTCTGTCAAATTTTCGAAGATATCCAATTACTAAACGATTCTGATATAACCCAGTAATTTCATACAAGGGTAGATGGATAATTCCATCTATCCTTTTTTAATTTATGTAAAAGTTGGTGATTACATGCAAAATGAAAAATTTGGTGAGAGATTGGCTAGTGCGGAAGTTGAAATTAAGAATCAGGAAAACCGAATTTCAAAATTAGAAGGTAATCATGAGTTATTATATCGCTTAACATTAGTATCCGAACAACAGCAAGAAATGAATAAACATCAGCAAATACAATTAAATAGAATGGATAAAACTTTTAATAACATCAATATGAATTTAACAAAATTAAATATGTCTCAAGTTGAATTGCAAGAGGATGTAAAAGTTATTGGAAAACGAGTTGATAGTATTGAAGATGATTTAAAACAGGAATCTGCAAAAGACAATATTTCAATTAGCAATATGATAAAACAGTACCTACACTGGTGGATTCTCATACCTACTATAATAATTGGTGCTTTAATTTTAAAAACATTAGGTCTCTAAGAAAGGATTTGATCTTTATGAAAATCAACTGGAAAGTGCGCATCCATAATCCTCAATTTTGGATTACAGTTGGATTATCAATTATTACCCCTCTATTCGCTTATTACGGTATTACAGGAGCCGATTTAACCACATGGTCCAGTGTAAAGACCTTACTTGTCAACGCCGCTTCAAATCCTTATGTAATCGCCTTAATGGCTGTAAGTACATATAATGCCATTTTAGATCCAACTACTGCCAGCTTAAGTGATTCATCACGAGCCTTAATTTATAAAAAACCGAAACGAGATGATCGATAATGACAAATTTTATCTGTCCCGTAAAAAATGCAAGATTAACGAGTAAGTTCGGATGGAGGAATATTGGGTTTGGCAACGAATGGCATCAGGGTGTAGATCTTGCTTCAACAGGAAAAGTTCCGATTTACGCTAGTGCAGCTGGGGTAATTAGTCGTGCCCAGGTGTTAAGTAGTTATGGAAAAGTGATAATGATTAAACATATCGTTAATGGCAAAACATTCGAAACAAATTATGCTCATCTAGACTCTTATTGTGTTCATGTCGGGCAAAAAGTGGTACAAGGTCAACAAATTGGTATGATGGGTAACACTGGTCGAGCTTATGGGATTCACCTGCATTTCGAAATTCACGATGGAGCATGGGAGAAAGGCCAGCCAAATGCAACTGATCCTATGAAGTATATTTCTTTAACTAATGAACCAAATACTATTTCAATCAACAAAGGAGCTCTCACAATGTCACAATATATAGAATTACTCAATAAAATAAAAGAACTTGAGGAGGCATTAAAAACAAAGCAAACCAACAGTCCTTCTCGACAAGCCTCTAAAATACATAGTACAGCATGGCAATGGTTAAAAAACAAAGGTTTAACAGATGGAACGAATCCTCAAAATTTCTTAACACGAGAACAATTTGCAACAATGCTAAAAAGATATCATGAAACTTTAAACAAAAAATAACTCCCCCTGCTCTATACATAATTTTCTCTTCATTATAACATAAATACATTTTTCTCTATTAGAACCATGTTACAATAGAAAAGTATTCTGACAACTAAGGAGAAATGGCATGAAGCTTTCGACAATCTTAAATTTTATAATTCTAGTATTTTTCACGTTATTATTCGTTAATGATTTCTTCCCTGATACAGCTATTGCTGCGATGCTGACTAAAAAAATAATATTGCTTATATTAGTTGGGCTTGTCATCATTCAGCTAGCCTTCGACAAGGGTAGATATAAAAGATTATCAAAAAAGGCTTATATCGGATTAACATTGTATACAGTTGAATTATGGATTGTTTTAACATTACTTGGCGGTCAATCACAAATTGGCCTATCGTTCACAAGTCCTCTATTCTATATCATTGTTGTGCTTCTTGGATTGGATTTAATCCGCCTTTCACGCCAAACTAAGCGGGATCAAACAGAGGAGAAAGCTAAGTAAAGCACAGCTATCCGTCAATCTTACAAAGCTTTCCACCACTTTCGCACTGCTAACCGTCACTTTTGTCCCTCTATCCGACGACAACATAAAAAGCATGTCTCTGATTTTAAACAGAGACATGCTTTTCTTATGATTCTAATACATTTAAAATGGCATCCAGCTCATGGACAGCTAGATCTAAGCGTTCCTTCGCTTCGATATTTTGCTGTTTTAAGTGACTAAACTCTAGTAAATTTTTCTCATGCTTTAACTTAATAGAAGATAAACGTTCGATTCGTGCTTCTACTTTTTCTATTGCTTGCTCACAGACAGTTGTCCAGAGCTTTTCTGATTGTTGCATTTCCGTTGTCGATGGGTTGTGCTGACGCATAATTCGTGCGTAAACCATTTCAATTTGTTCAATTAGCTCCGAATAGAAATGGCGCTCAACGCGTGTTGTTTGGAATGTTGGATGTTCTACCTCTTTGGCATATGGCGTTATTTGACGAAGTAGCTTGCCAGCATTTTCTCCAAAAGCATGGGATAAATTCAAGACATTCATTAATTGCAATAATAAGCGTATTTCTTCTAGATTAATAAGTTGGGAATCGATGCTTTCCTTTAACTTTAATGACTCCATGTAGCGTCGATCAAAATGTTCAATTTCACCGTTGCGCTGCTCTACTAAATGGACACTTGCATTGTCTTTCAAGCTTTTAATATAGCGAATGGCATGGTTTTTTAGCTCTTCTTTTGACAGCAAGTTATCATTGTCTTGTTGTGGTTTTTCTCGTTGAACATACGCAAATGCATCCATTTTTTTGGGCCATTGTGCTGCTTGGGTTTCATCTGAGACATTATAGCGTATATAAATTCCGTGCATTTCATATCCTCCAAGTCCATTAAACAAGTATCTCTAAAGACAATAAATCGAATACGACATTTTTTCAAGTAAAAAACTTTTAATAATTGAAAATCCTTCTTTTTAACAATAAAACAAAAATCCCGAATAGTCGATACTATTCAGGATTTTACTAGTTTTCATTTATTCCTACTTATCCTTTAACACCTTTCCACCTTCTCCACTAACCCGTGTATGGTTGCATCTCGCAAATTTATATCAAAGCGATAGATGACAAGATAAAAACAATGCTGTTAACTGAGGCCTGAGGAATTTGATGTCGTAATGAGCAGCTATCGTTCTACAGGAGCAGGAAATAATTTTTGCTGATTATATTTTAAAGCATCCCTTCATTAAAGCAACCTGTAATCAAAATTGACAAGTACAGTTCTAAAAAATTGCCAAATTCCTTGTAAGCACTACAGGAATTTGGCGATCTTTATGTGTAGCTATTTAAGCCTGTTGGCGGATATCTTGAATGCTCTTCCCTTCAGTAAACGCATGAATCGATGCCATGGAGCCCACCGATTTAAAATTTGCCTTCTCATAGACTTTGGCAACCTGTTCACTAATTGGTAATATCCAAAGATCGTCCAATCCCAGCTTGACTGATTGCTGTTGAATATGCTGCAGCATATAGCCGATTAAACCTCGACCACGATAGCCTTCAGTTGTTGCAACACTTTCAATCCTACCTTGATTTTCTGACACAAAAATATTTGCTGAGCAGCACGCCACCCCATCTAGTCTTAGTAGATAATACGTAAAATGTGACGAATGATAGGTTTGCTCAAATGCCTTTTTTATTAATGAAGGCTCCCCAAATGCAGAAATGCTCATTTCTACTGCTAATGCTTCCTCCATATTTGCATCCGTTACACGCTCAATTTGAATGGCAGGATTAGGTGGAAGTATCGCATATTCACCATCCCAGTACTGAATTTCATTAACAAAATGCTCATATTGAAAGCCGTGCGTCTCTAATGCCTCTATACATAGCTGATTTTGTTCTAGATTATATAAATAAATCCGTGGGATCAGAGATTTTGATTGGTAGAAATCTTTGATGTCGTGTAAAAATAAATCCGGTTGCTCAACCTTTCTCCAAATCTGTGCATGATTTGCATCGTAATAGGTTGGGATAGCCTGATTGTAAAATAAGACCCCCTCCTTACAAACCTCCACTTCACTGAAACTCTTCACATACTCTATATCAAGCTGCATAATGCGTTCTAAATTAAACATGCTCTGTGCCCCCTTCTAACCATCTTTCATATAAATTTTCTAATTGAAGTTCAAGCTTCTGCCGTTGTTCTTTAGCAAGCGATGGTTGTTGTAGTTTTGTCTCTAATTTTTCAATTTGTTGTTCAATCGGTAATTCTTTTTTAGGTGGCTGCGTTTTATTTACTGGTTGTTTTTCAATCGTTTTCATTGCAAGTTCCTGTCGTTTTTCTCTAGCCCACTCATAATCTCCCTCAAAAACTTGAATAGTCTGGTTTTCAATCCACGCCGTTTTCGTAAAAATTTTCTGTAAGAAATAGCGGTCATGTGACACCCCAATAATCGTGCCTTCAAAGGATTCCAGTGTCTCTTCCAATACTTCTCTTGCTTCAATATCTAAATGATTCGTTGGCTCATCTAAGATTAAGACATTGATATCCTCATGCATTAATTGTGCTAAACGAAGACGCATTTTTTCTCCACCACTTAAGTCCTTCACTTTTTTAAAGACATCATAGCCATAGAACAAAAATCGTGCGAGTATATGGCGAGCTTCCGCCTCTGACACGGCGACACTTTCACGAAAGGCATCAATTAATCGTATAGCAGGATTTGGATGTTCAAATTGCTGGGAAAGGTATCCAAATTTCACATTACTTCCAATCTGACACACTCCCTGATTAGGAATGATTTCCCCTAATATCATTTTTAATAATGTTGATTTTCCACTACCATTGCTCCCAACAATCGCTAATCTTTCGCCAAAATAAATAGCTAGATTGCTTTCCTTCAATAAAGGCTTATCAAAGCCATGATCAATGGCTTGCAAAAGCACGACCTCTTTACCACTGCGTTCAGCCATCGTTAAAGCTAAATTCATTTTCTTTTTAGTGAGGGGCTTCTTTACTCGCTCGATACGTGCTAATGCTTTTTCCATACTCTTTGCACGTCGATGCATGGATGCGTTTGGTGGATTCGCCTCATTTGCCCACTGCTTTAATCGTTTAATTGTTTCTTGCATCTTTTTAATTTTCTTTTGTTGCTCTTCATAATTTGCAAACTGTTGCTCAATTTTTGCTTCTTTTTGTGCTATAAAGGCATCATAATGGCCGTTATACGTAAAAGCCTCCCCATCCTCAATTTCAATAATCTTCTGGGCTACTTGATTCATGAATTGACGATCATGGGATACGACAATGACAATCCCCTCAAAGTTTCGCACATAATGTTCAAGCCACTCAATAGCTTGCATATCCAGATGGTTCGTTGGTTCATCCAATAACAAAATAGAGGGCTTTTTCAATAAAATTTGTCCAAGCATAACCTTTGTTTTTTCCCCACCACTTAAACTACTAAATGGCTGCTCTAGCATATCTGAAATACCTAGTCCATTTGCAATCATTGCTAGCTGTGCATCTACTTCATAGCCCCCTAATAGCATAAATTGCTCCTGCAATTGCCCATATTGTAGTAATATTTTATCCGTGACCGTCGACTGCATCTCTTGCTCAAGTGCTGTCATTTTTGCCTTTATTGCATAAATATCCGCAAATGCTTCCTCCAGCACTTCTTTCACAGCATGGAGTGGATAATGTGGAATCTGATGTAAATAGCCAATCGTCGCTTCTTTACTTTTAATTATTCGTCCCTTGTCAGGTATCTCTACCCCTGCAAGCAGTTGTAATAAAGTCGTTTTTCCACTGCCATTTACACCAACAATCGCCACATGTTCACCACTATTTACCTCTAGCTGTAGGTTCTCGAATAATATATTGCCACCCATAATTTTTTGAATTTGTTCAGCTTTCATTTGCATCGTTTTTTCCTCCAATGAAACGTGCGAAAACATCTTTAGAACACAAAAAAGACTGCTCATTAACAAGCAGTCCTCTTCTCAATTAAATGTGTGAAAAAGAATGGTTAATTCGCTACGTTTGTTATTTGATTTTGCTTAAAAATGGACAGACCTATCCCGTTGTTCGCAAAATCGAAAGTAATCACACGTGCAAAATACATAGCCGTATCCACTTTTACACATGTTTTCGTAGCGTTTTTATTCATTCCTTCTCACCTCCGTTCATAGTAGTTATGGCTATCATAACATTATTCGGATTATTTGGAAAGGGAAAATTTAACGTTCATTTATCATTATTCAAAAGTTCTATTTGATCGAAATTCGCACAAAGAAAAACATGAGAGGTTGATTCATAGCCCCATCATGTTTTCACTTTTCTTACAAATACTTTTACCACAGGCACCAGAAAAATCGAGACAACTAGTACACGAAAAAGCTGAAAGGCCGTGACAATCGTGACATTTGCATGGACCGAAGCGGCAATAATCCCCATTTGATCAAGACCACCAGGAACAATACTTAAAAAGCTTGTCCTAAAATCAAGGCTGTACAACGCTGCCATCACAAATGTTAAACCATAGGCTGCCCCAATAAAAATGCCCGCCGAAACAAACGCATAAAAGATATGCTTCTTCGATAAATGTAAATCCTCTTTTTTTAATAATAATCCAATATAAATTCCTAGCATGAGTTGAGCAATATGCAGAAGCGATAATGGTAATTTTGGCACTTCTATCCCTGCCATATTAACGCCCATTAGTAAAAACACTGGGCCTAGCATATAGCCTGTTGGAATTTTTAGCTTTTGTGCTAGCCACCCTGCGCCACCACATACCACAAGTATGCCAACAAGGTTCCATGTGTATGTTCCATCAATCATAGAACTATTGCCACCTGCCCCTGCCACCATTAAAGGAACAAAGCCAACGATTAAAAGAACGCGAAGGATTTGAAAGAATGTGATGACCACCATATCCATCTCTTGTTGCTCTTCCGCAAATGCCACAACCTGCGACATGCCCCCAGGAACACAACACGTTAAGGCAGTCGCAAAATCTAAATCTGTCCGCTTGGCAACAAGGAAACTTACCGCAAAAAACAACAAAATAAATATGATATTTAACACGACCATGCTTCCTAAAAAAAGCTTGATGTCCTGTACAGCTTCTGGTGTAAAGGCATAGCCGATAGAATAACCTGCTACGACTAAACCAAAATTGCGGAAAGAATGATGCCATTTTAATTGGACGTTGGTGGATAGCTGCACGATGAGCACCGCTGTAATCGCTCCTAACAGCCAAGGCATCGGTATATGGAAAAATTGAAAAACTACAGCACCTATTAAACCAATGCATAATGTGATGAACATATGCTTATCAAAAATAAACATGGTAGCAACCCCTTCAACTCGATAAGCCTATTATGACCTTTATAAACCGTTTTTTCTACTGGACCGACTTTTGAGCTGTTTGCTATCGTTGAAAAAGAACCTGTTATCCAACAAATAAAACCTCTTATCGAACAATTTATCCTTGCTAAAATTTTCTATGCTACATTAGTAATACCTGATTCTGCGTTTTTAAAGGAGGCCTCCTATGAAAATTCATTTAACCATCAATCATGAGCTCGAGGAAACTGAGGTTCATATTCATGCCAAGGAATATAATGAGCAAATTGAAAGATTGATGAGACAGCTTCAAGCATCCCAAACTACTATGCTAGATGGGTATGACCAACAAGAAATTCATCTCTTAAAAATTTCCGATATTTATTCCATTTACGCAGAGGATGCCAAAGTATTTTTACAGACAGATGAGCAAGAGTTTGAGTCCAAGCGAAAATTATATGAGCTTGAGGCTCAGCTAGCCAAAGATTTTGTACGCGTGAGTAAGTCTACACTCGTCAATATCCATAAAATATCCTCTATTCAAATGGGCAAAATCGGCACTACACAGCTATTACTTGAAAATGACGTAGCCATTCATGTCAGCCGAAAATATTTAAAAGAATTAAAGAGACACTTAGGTATTGGGAGGGATTCATAGCATGAAGTATTTACGCATGATGATTATCGGTCTACTCATTTCCCTTAGCTCCTCTTATGTCTTAGTGACACTTAGCGTCCTATCAAATAATGCGGTGGCCTCAGGAACAGAATTATTGGAGCAAATTGTTATCGCGGCCATCCTTGGCATTGCCATTGGTTTGCTATCCGTCATTTTTGATATGGAGCAATTGCCTTTTACAGTTCAGCTTCTTCTCCATTTAGTAGCGGTGACAGCATGTGTACTAACCGCAGGCTATTTTGGTAGTTGGTTTGATTCAGGTGTATGGTATGTACTTATTGCTGAAGCCATTATTTACTTGATTGTTTGGTGTATTCTATATGTTCTTCAATTAAATGATATTGAAAAAATCAATAAAGAAATTCAAAAGAGAAGGGATTAACCACTTATGACGTTTGCGATAAAAGTTGAAAATTTATGTAAACAGTATGGAGAACAGCAAGCTGTCAAAGGTATTTCTTTTACAGTCGAACAAGGCACCCTATTCGCTTTTTTAGGTGAAAACGGTGCAGGTAAATCTACAACGATTGAAATACTTTGTACTTTACTAAAAAAATCGAGTGGTCAAGTAACTATTAATGGTTTCACACTCGACGCAAGCAATGGTAATGCGGATATCCGTAAATCTATTGGTGTCGTTTTCCAGCAAAGTCTATTAGATGAGCGATTAACTGTACGTGAAAATATCCTCCATCGAGGTAAAACATATGGTTTATCGAAAGCACAGCTTACCGATAACTATCAATTTGTTTCCACCTATTTGCATTTAGAGGATATTGAAGAGAAAAAATATGGAACATTATCAGGGGGACAAAAAAGGCGAGCAGATATTGCTCGTGCACTGATTCATCGTCCAAGTATTTTATTTCTGGATGAACCTACAACGGGTTTAGATCCACAAACACGTCAATTTGTTTGGCAGGCGATTAAGCAGCTACAACGGGAAACCAATATGACTGTTTTTTTAACGACCCATTATATGGAGGAAGCGGCAGTCGCTCACCAAGTCACTGTCTTAAAGCAAGGTAAAATTGTCGCACAGGGAACGCCCGATGCACTAAAAACAAAATATGCCTATGATTCAATGGCTCTCGTTTTTCAAAATGCACAGGAGGGTGTGAAGTTTCTTGAGGAAAATGCGATCTCCTACACAGAGAATCAAGGGATATACACCATCCGTTTAACGTCTACCTTACAAGCACTTCCCCTTTTAAAAAAAGCTGAGCCACTTATCGCCTCCTTCGAAGTCATTAAAGGATCAATGGATGATGTCTTTCTTCATATTATGGCAGAGGAGGAGGTTGCGTAGTGGAAGCATTAATTAGTTTAGTTCTGCGTAATAACAAAATATTTAGACGGGATAAAACACAGGTGTTCTTCTCCCTACTGTCAGTCATTATTGTCATTGTGTTGTACGCTGTCTTTCTCCAAAAAATGCAGGTAGATGCAATTGAACAACTAACAGAAGCTACACCTGAATTGATCACCATGGTCAATGAGTGGCTAGTAGCAGGTTTACTATCCATGATTGCTGTTTCGACTACACTTGGTGCCTATGGTATCGCTGTTAAAGACCAAGAATCCAAAGTTCAAGCCGACTTTTTAACAGCTCCTCTTTCTCGAGCAACTATTCAGTTGAGCTATGTGCTCAATGCATTTATTATCGGCTGTATTTTTTCCTTTATTGCGCTCCTTGGCTGTGAAATCTTTATTGTCACAACGGGAGGTAAGCTTCTAAGTTTTGGGGATTTTATTCAGGTATTGAGCATACTGTTTTTATCTGTCTTGCTTGCGAGTGTTTTTAATTTATTTCTTTCGTTATTTGTGTCGACCCAAAATGCTTTCTCAACACTCGGCACAATTGTTGGTACATTACTTGGATTTTTATGTGGTGTTTATGTACCTCTTGGAGCTCTACCAAGCTTTGCACAACATATAATCATGTACTTTCCAATTAGCCATACAACACTATTATTACGCAATGCATTTATGGAGAGCTCTATTGCAAATGTCTTTGATGGTGTGCCCGTTTCTTATGCGGAAGATTATAAAATGAATTATGGCATTGTTTATGAACTAAATGGACATATACTTAGCTCCACAACAAGTCTAATTGTGATTGTCTGTACAATTGTAGTTCTTTCTCTAGCATCTATGATCTTATTTAAGAGAAAGTATAACTAAATATGAGCCAACCATTTTACACATCGTTTAGAATACGATGTGTTTTTTATTGCTTTAATACAAACATTTTGTTATTTTAAATATTAAATAACAAACAAATTCAGAATTCGTTTGTTTTATCAAGGAGGGATTGCAATGGATGTAAATGAATTATTTTGGCAAGCTCCTATCGATGATCTAAAAAAGGGATATATCGATCAAGCGACACACTTCACCTGCCTACTATGCGGTGAAAAAGTAGAAAAAGGCATTATTTATCCTCAAGAGGGCTTATTATATGAAGCAGAGAAAATGATGCAACACCATATTACATTGGCTCACCATTCTGTTTTTCATTATTTAAACGGTCTCAATAAAAAAATGACAGGCTTAACAGAACATCAAAGTCATATTTTACGCTTATTTTATGAGGGAAAATCAGATCAGGAGATAAAAGAAGAATTAGAGATTGGCAGTGCCACCACGATTCGCCATCACCGTTTTGCTTTAAAAGAAAAGGAACGCCAAGCCAAAACATTGATGGTGATGATGGAGTTACTAAAAGAACAAGATCAGAAGGAGGAACCATTTGTGCCTATTCATAAAACAGCTACTATGGTCGACGATCGCTATAACGTAACCCTCACGGAAGAACAGCAATTATTAGAGAAGCTATTTCCAAACGGTGTTGGCAAGGAACTGGTTCGCTTTCCAAAGCGCGAAAAACAGAAAATTGTAGTGCTGCGTGCAATTGCAAATCTTTTTGACCAAGAAAAGCATTATACTGAAAAAGAATTAAATGAAGTGATTAAACCGATGTATGAAGACTATGTACACATACGTCGTTACTTAATTGAATACGGTTTTCTTGACCGGAAAGCAGATGGCAGTGCCTATTGGGTAAAAAAATAAGAAAGTAGGTTAATAAAAATGGATCATAAAAAAGAGTTAAAAGAAATGTATAAAGAGATGAAAATTGAAGCTGGCGTTTTTACAATGACCAATACACAAACAGGCAAATTATTTGTGGGGAGCTTTAATAATTTAAAGCGTTTAAATGGCTTTCAATTTATGCTAAAAACCAATACACATACGAATAAGGTGCTTCAGGCAGATTACAATTTATATGGTCAAGAAGCTTTTGAGGTGGAAATCGTTGAGTATTTAAAGAAAAAAGAAGAAGGCTATTTCGATGAAAAAAAAGAGCTCGAAAAGCTGGAGCAAAAATGGCTTGAGACACTAAAACCTTATGGTGAGCATGGTTATAATTAGGAATTAGCGCATTTGCCAAAAAGGTAAATGCGCTATTCATTACTTGTTTGAAGGGTTGCCAATCAATTGAATTTCCTGCTGTGCTTTCTTCGTTAATTTATTGAAAACAAGTTCATACGAATGCTTAATAAGATTCTCTACCAAATCCATCGGGACATCCTCAGCATCCATATAAATGGAATTCCAATGGGTTTTATTCATATAGTAACCAGGTATAATGCTTGCATAGGCTTCTCGTAATTCCTCCGCTCGAGAAGGCTCACATTTCAATGTAAGAACAGGCTTACCTGTTCTATTTCCTCCAAGCATGGCATACATTTTTCCACCGATATGATAGCGATCTGCTTGCCACTCCTCTTGATAGTCATACGTTGTTCCATGAAGCTGTATACAGTAAGCATGAATTATTTCTTTTTCCATCTTTACAATCCCCGTCCCCTCAAATAAAAACACACGTTCGATTATGGTAAGTATAACCTAAAACGTGTGTAGAGAATAGCATTATTTAGTTGTACCACGATCAAACATCCCGATTACTTCCGTCGTCTGTAAAATATTCACAAACGACTTTGGATCAGTCTCCTTAATCGTGCTTTTCACATCAGCTAGTTGGTAACGCGTAATAACAGTAATTAATACTTTCCGACCCTCGCCTGAATACGCTCCCTTTGCATCGATAATCGTTACTCCACGATGTAGCTTTTCTAATAGTTGCTGTTTGACCTCGTCCCCTTTACTCGTAATAATCATCAGCGTTAATTTAATATGGCTCGTATGAATTGTATCCACTACTTTTCCAGTTGCATAAATGGACACAAGGGTTAACAACGCCGCATCCCAGCTAAAGACAAAGCCAGAAGCAGCCACTACGATTCCATTCATAGCGGCAATTAACGTACCGAGCGGAAAATCACGTTTCCGGCTAAGTAGCATAGCAATTATATCAAAGCCCCCTGAGGAGCCAGCTGCTCGGAAAATCATGCCCATTGCAAACCCTACAATAACACCACCAAATAAGGACGCGAGGATTGGCTCTTGTGTCGCTTTGTGTATTGGAATAATATATAAACTCACTGACAACACAGCCACCGAAAGAATGGTGTAGCTAATAAATCGCTTGCCGAGCTTCATCACACCTAAAATCAGTAAAGGTAGGTTAAGCAGTAAATTTAACACGCCTGTATTTAAAGGGGTAATAATCCCAAGCATGATGGCAATACCACTCAACCCACCACTCAAGATTTCATGGGGAATCAATAAATAATTATAGGCAAAGGCCACTAAAATGGAAGAAAGTGTAATTATAATCACATTTCGCATAATGCTATCCCCTATCAATCAACGACCAATTTTTGATACATCTTTGTCATAGACTACCCAATTTACTCTCCTGAAAAACCTATCCTCTTACTTTTTCTTCTGTTCTTCCTTTAAAGGCATATTTTGTTTATGTTCCCCTGTATCCGCAACTTTATAGATTCGCTCAAGCATCGGTGGATGTGTATAACGGAACCACTTCACTAAGAGTGGCGGGTTCACTTCACTTAAGCCTGAAATCGTTAGCTTTTGAAATGCTGTTACAGCCGCTTCTCGATCATTCATAAGGTTAATAGCATATTGATCGGCTCTCGTTTCTTGATATCTCGATATAAAATTGGATACTGGATTGGAAGCAAATAGTAAAATAGAAGTAATGAGTAAAAATAATGGATAGGAACGAATGCTACTGATTTTATTAATTTTTAAAACCTGTCCATATCGTGAAATCAAGCGACGCATAATTTTCGCTGTTAGCCATAGCCCTATTAACATTAAGAATAAATAGCCTGCAATGCCAAAATAAATATGCTTTTCAACATAATGTCCCATTTCATGTGCCATGATAAATAAAATTTCATTGTCCGTTAGTCTATTTAATGTAGTATCCCATAGCACAATTCTCGAATTGCTCCCAATTCCTGTCACATAAGCATTTAAAGCATTTGTCTTTTCTGCCATGTTGACCTCATAAACATGCTCTGCCGGAATATTGGCCTGTGTAGCAAGTGAAAGTATCTTTGTTTCCAATTCTTTATTTTTTAGTGGATAAAAATCATTGTACAAAGGATCAATGACAACTGGCTGAATGAACATCACAAAGATTGTAAAGGGGATAGTTAAAAGCCAAGCATAGAGCCACCATCTTTTTTCGCTCTTTTTAATGAGCCAATAAATCACCGTAACAATAATCAAGCTAGTGCCAAAATTCACCCAAAAATCAATGACACCATCCTTCATCCAAGATGCAAATGCTTGTGTACTGATGCCATAGCTTTTGCTTAGATGATAGCGATAATAATCAAGTGGGAATAGCACAATATAGAGCAATAAAGATAATAGGAATAAGTAACCCGCATTTTGCAATAGCTTCCACTTCGTTTGGGAGGTCGTCACATTTTCGAAATAACGAGATACACCCAATAGTAAAATCAAGAAGTAAATAAGCCATTCTAAAGGTGTGGCTACAAAGAATACAAAGTTCCGTATTTTTGAATATTCACCACTTAAAAAAAGCTCCTTGCCAGACATAAACATCACTGGATCTGCCGCCGTTCCTTGTAAGGCACTTGGTATTTTACCACCACCGCTGTGGAAAATATACCAGTACATACAAAGCACGTAAACACCGAAAAGTAGTAGTGTAACAATGCCCATTTTTTTCGCTATGTTATTTCCCCCTCATATCACCCAAAGTTCGTCCTATAGTAAGTGTAAGCGAAATTATCAAAGTTAGAACAAACATGGACCTACTTTTTTAATCTCTCTGTTGCCAAAGAAAAATTTCGCCTCATTTCTATATGAGGCGAAATCATTATCGTCCTATTCATTTATCCATAACAAATGCCGTTTTACCACGTTGATCCCCGCTTAGATAGCCAGTGGATAATAGTTGCTCATACCATTGCTTTTCTATAGTAGCTGCTTGAGCCGCATCATCTACCTTCGTAGAAAGTTCAACCATAATATCGCCTTTGTACTGCCATACCTCTATATCCGCTTCATGTCCTAAAAAGCTTCCTTTATAGTTCGTAGCATTAGCAGGCCCATATACGACAACTTGAGACAACGTATTTTTATACCATGCTTCGGAGTTCCAATTTACAATTTTCTTTGGCGCATTTTCAAGAATGAGTTTTTTTGCAACATTTGTAGCAACTGAATCATAAGAGACCTCAGCAGAAGTCTTCAAAGATTCCTTTCGGCTTATCGTAAATGTACGATGATCTCCCTTAATATCTAGCTCAAACTTATAATTTGACTCAGAACCAGTAAAACCATGATTCATTGTTTCTGCCATTGCTTCACTTAAAGGTGTGTTTAAAAAACGCTTTTTGTAGGTTATATCCATTTTATTACTACCCTTATATACACGTAAGCGGTGTATATAGTCATGACGTAGGAACGATTGGTCCAGCGTATCATAAAAATAAACTTTTACGTCATCCTTTTTAGTTGCTTGAAAAGCCTGGACAATAGTTGATTCATTAAAAATCTCAGGTTTAATATTGAATTTAATTTCATGGCCTGGCTCAATGGCTGCTTTCGCTTGTGTTGTATTCACACCCATCATACTAATCATTATCAAGCCCAAAACACACAGATAAAATGCCCATTTTTTTAGTTTAGTCACGCTTTAATTCCTCCTTCGGAAATGTTGTTGTTAAATTTGTATGTGTACTGTGAAAATAGATCGTTTGTCGTGCACGAAGTCTCTGTGACAGTGCCACTAAATCCCAATAGTCTGGATGTGTTTTATAGAAGAACTCCTCAGAGATATGCTTTAAGCTAGCTGGATTGTAAGCATGACGAGAATAGCCTGTATGAACAAAAATTGCCGTCGGATAATCCATTGCAAGCTCCTCCACTTGAGCCACATCCTGCTCTGAGACAAAATACAGTACATGGGGACTGTCCTGTTTTTGCTTGAGTCGTTCTAAAAGCATCACTTTATTTGGCCAAATATTTTCATGTTCTTCATCATAATGCGCCAATAAAGGTTGTAGCTTGGCATCTACCCTAATCGCTCGAGTTGTATGTTCGGAAAGATACGTCATAATATCGACTGTTTTGCCCGAAAAAGAGGAGGGGAATATAAATGAATGATTGGGATGAGCCTTTACATACATAGCCATTTGCTGTAACACCTCAAGATTTCGAATGCATTTTTCCGCATGTCCACTATCAATAAACGCTACATCATAAACCGTTCCATCCTCCTCTGGCAAGGTCGCCTTTAATAAATACGAATCGACTACATAATCACCAGAGAAAAAAATCATTTCATCAAAGAAACGAATTTTGTACCACACGCTTCCAATTAAATGCCCGCTATATCCCCATTGAAAGGCAAGATATTCATTGACCTCTATCCATTTTCCAATCGTATCTGGATAGAAAGTTCTGCCTTGTGGGATAAGCAGTGGAAGCTGCTGAGCAGTTGTATGACTCATTAGTATCGGTCCCGTATAGCCCATGTTCTGTAGTATTGGCAATGCCCCTACATGATCAATATGCGAATGAGAAATAAAGACAGCAACTAGCTTTTCAATATGATTAAATGTAATATTTGGTGGCGTTTTTTGTGTATTTTTCATAATGCCACAATCCAATAAAATGGCCTGCCTCTGATTTTCTATATAAAAACAATTGCGCCCATATTCGCCTACACCACCTAAAATTTCAACACTAAGCATTGGCCTGCCCTCCTCGTTTTTGCAGCCAACCCAATAGGAACATAAAAATAACAGTCATAAGGACGGTTATAACAGCTACTGCCATTCCAACCCCTACATTACCTTGCTCAAATTGGCTATAGATAAAGGTTGCCCCTGTCTCTACGGATGGTGGCAAAATTAAAAGGCCAGCTACAAGCTCTCGCATTGAAATAATAAAAGTCATCATCATTCCTGTAAAAATACCCTGCATCAAAAGTGGTAGGATGATGCGACGATAAACCGCAATGTTACTACGTCCAAAAATAGCAGCTGATTGAAAAATAGAGGCATCCAATTGTGAAAAAGAAGACTTTATATACTGCACCGAATAAGGTAAAAACAGTACACAGTATGTGACTATTACCATTGCCTTTGTGTTATAAATTGTTGCGGGAAGCCAAGGAGCATTCCAAAACATAATTAAACCTACAACAAAGACAATCCCCGGAATAATATTAGGCATTAAACTAAAGAAGTCTAATATTTGCTGCTTTCTGGTTTCTCCTTTTTTAATATAAAGAGCGATGAATAAACCTATTATGGCGGTTATCAAGGCCGTCATGATAGAAAAAACAATGCTATTTAAAAATGCTGTCAATCCTGCACTTCCACTAGTGAAGACCTCTTGATAAGAAGCCAAACTGAAATTCCCTGCCTGTAAACCATCTCCCCGTACCTTTTGCAATGAGGTCACGATAATAGAGAAATAAGGAATGCCGATAGATAGCAATAAAATAAGCCCTACAAAAGTCCAAGAAGCTGTTCTTATATACCACTTGTCCTTGATCTCACGTCTAGCAGGTGTTTTTCCTGATAGCACACCATATGTATATTTGCGTCCAATGAGATTTTGGAAATACCAAATGACTAAGCAAACTGACAATAAGAATAAGGATAGCGAGGTTGCCATGCGAATATCAACTGGCCATCTTGATAAATAGGAATGAATTTCGGTTGTAAACACTTGAAATCCAATCCGACTGCCGAATGTAGCTGGCGTTCCAAATTCAGCAAGCGTCTTAATAAAAATAAGGAGACTTCCCAAAACATAGCTCGAAAGTAAAAGAGGTAACACAACTTTTAGCCAATTTTGCAAAGAACTTCGCCCAAAAATCAGCGCTGCATCTAAAAATGAGCCATTTATGCGAAGCAATGTATTTTTCAGCATTAAATACAAAAACGGAAACAGGTGTAGGCTCATGATCACTACCATGCCAAATAAGGAAAAGAAGGAATCTGTCATCCAAGCAGCACTTGGAATAAGCTGCTGTAAAAAACCATTGTGCTGCATAAACAAAATCCAGCCCATTGAACCAATATAGGGAGGTGTCATAAATGGAATCGTTAACACTA
This sequence comes from Lysinibacillus sp. LK3, assembly GCF_001043675.1. Lineage (NCBI taxonomy): Bacteria > Bacillati > Bacillota > Bacilli > Caryophanales > Bacillaceae > Lysinibacillus > Lysinibacillus sp. LK3. The sequence continues at coordinate 30,953 of NZ_LDUJ01000001.1, read as the reverse complement.
TATCGAGCCATTCATATTGATATAAACTTGTTTTCGTGCGAATGAAAGCCATAGGTAATGCGATAATTGTTGTCCCAATAATCACAAAAACCCCTAAAACCACCGAATTCCCAAGCGTTTTCCATATTCTATCATGTGCAAACATTCGACTAAATTGTGATATATCAACATGTCCCTCTTTTATAAAGGTATAAAATAAAATGGCCATCAACGGTGCGATAGCAAATATGATGACAATTGTCAGTAAAAATCCAAAAGCTCGTCTTCCTTCCATTATCATGGCATGTCAACCCTTCTCTATGAAAACTAGAAGGAGGTATATCAACCTCCCTTTATTTAGCGAAATAAATCCGTAAATTTTGTTAGTACTTCCAGCTGTTTCGCTTCCGCACCCATCCAATCAACTGTTAACTGTGGAATTTCATCTAATGCTGCACGATTTTTCACAGCAATATCTTTATTCCCTGGTAATAAGTAAGCATCTGCTACTAGCTTTTGCCCTTCATCTGACAATAAAAAATCAACATAGGCTTGTGCAGATTCTACATGTTGCGCATCCTTTAAAATACCTACCGCTCTTGGACTAACTACTGTCCCACTCGTCGGATAGATAATTTCCACTGGCTCACCGTCTGCTTTTGCTTTATAAGCCATATAATCTACACCTGCAATCGTGGCATTTTTCTCGCCTGTAATAACCGCATCCAAGGCTTCTTTATTCGCACCATTGACTTGTAAGCCATTTTTCTTCCAACTATCAATCGTGCTCCAAGCTGTTTTTTCTGCTGCTGTGTAGCCAAATAAGAAATCAACAGCAGAGCCTGACAGACTTGGATCTGGTATATTCATTTTATTTTGCCAATCAGCTTTTGCTAAATCAGACCAATCCGTAGGCGCCTGTGTCGTATTTTTCGTATTATAGGCAATACCTAAAGCAGAGGCACTGTAGCCATAAAAATATCCATCTTGATCCGACCAATCACTGTTAATTTTGTCCTTGTTTTTAGCCGCTTCGTAGCTTTGCAATTGATCTGTTGCTTTTAACCCATCCATTGAGGCAACAGAGGCAAGTACAACAATGTCAGCTACAGGATTATTTTTTTCCGCTTCTAAACGAGAGAGAATTTTACCCGTAGTTCCTTGAAACATTTCCACTTTAATCCCTGTTTTTTCTTCAAATGCTTGCTGAATATTTGCAGCTAAACCATCTGGCCCAGCAGAATACACTGTCAGAACTTTCTCCTCCTGTGTCTTTGCACTTGCTTCATTCGTCTCTTTTGCCTCTTTATTACCACAGCCAGCTAATGCTAAGACCAATAAAATGCCAGCAGTTGCCCATAATTTAAAATGTCGTTTCTTCAATGTAAACCCTCCAATTGATAGATTTGTTTTTCATCAATAAAAACTTGCAATCTTTTTCCATGCTCTAATGGCTGCTTCTCATAAAAGCTCCAATACTGTCCTTCTACCTGTGCTTGTACTAGATAACGATCGCCAACAAATGTACTTTTCACAATCTGCGCTTGTTTGGCAATCGTACCAGGACGCGATATTCTCGAAACACCCTCAGGTCGCACAATTGATTGTCGATTGTGAAGCCAATTCACTTTGCCAATAAAATCTGCCACATAGGGCGTTGCTGGTGCACGATAAATTTCTTCAGGCGAGCCAATTTGAGCAATCCTCCCTGCCTCCATAACAATAATTTGATCAGACATTGTCATGGCCTCTGTTTGATCATGTGTTACGAAAATGGCTTGGCAATTAAGCTCATGAATGAGGTGCATGATTTCATCTTGCATTTGCTCTCTTAAAACAGCATCGAGAGCGGATAAAGGTTCATCAAATAAAATTAATTGCGGTTTGGTCGCTAAAGCTCTAGCTAATGCCACTCGCTGCTGTTGTCCACCCGATAATTCACCTGGCTTTCGTTTCTCATAGCCTTGCATTTTTACCAATCGCATCACATGCTCGACTCGTTCTGGAATAGCTGATTTCGGAATAATGCCCTTTAAGCCAAAGGCAATATTTTGGAAGATGGTCATATGTGGCCATAGAGCAAAATCTTGAAAAACCATGGCAATATTACGCTTATTTGGTTTGACATTTTTACGAGACGCCGAAGAATAAATGACGGTGTCATCAAATCTTATTTCTCCTTTTGATGGCTGTTCAAGGCCAGCTATCAACTTTAATAAGGTTGTTTTGCCACAGCCTGATTGTCCGAGAATCGTAATAAATTGCTGATCTAACTCCACATCAATCGGCCACAATGCTTGAGACTGCCCATATTTTTTCTCGATATTTTTTAATGAGATTTTCATAAGTATCCTCCTCGTTACTTACAACTATAAATTCCAGATATTTAGAAAATATTAATCTACTATTAATAACACGTTAAAAAAAATCTAATAAACTAAAGCAAATACAAGATTTTTTCTAATTTCCTTTAGGAGGATAAAATGAACAATAGTAAATTACAGGCATTTTGCTTACTTGTAGAATTAAAAAAATTAGCCCCTGTCGCCAAAGCACTTGGCATTACAGCCCCCACCGTATCATTTCATATTCGCTCTATAGAGGAGGAATACGGTATTCATTTATTTCGAACAAATGCTGGAGGATACCGTTTAACAGAAGCGGGCGAAGGTGTGTATCATTACGCTCGTCAAATGGTTCAACTTCAAAAGGATATGGATCGTTTTATTGAAAATCTTTTAGCAGGCCATATCGGTTCATTACGACTAGGGGCGAGTGGCTTACCTGCCCATATTTTTATGCCAGATTTAATTCATCAAGTTTCAACGACCTATCCTGAGATTCACATTTCATTAGAAGTAAAAACAGCACCTGAAATTGAAAAAAAGGTAGCACTACAAGAATTAGATTTCGGGCTCATCATGGAGACTAAGCAGGAAAATCCTTTACTTCATTACGAAACAATCGGTGAAGATGCACTTGTATTGGCATTTAGCCCATCTCACGAGCTAGCAGCACAAAACGACATCACCAAAGAAGATATTCTTAAGTACAAGCTATTGTTGCATACATCCTCTAGCTCCACGAATCACTTCATTGAAAAGTGGATGGACCCATTTCAGCCTTCTATTTACACAATTGAGCTGGATTCTGTGAGCACGATTAAAAAGATGCTGACCTTTGGCAAAAACTTGGCGTTTCTATCTGTTTCCTTAATAGAAGAAGAATTAAAATCAGGTGTACTGCTCAAGAAAGATCTACATGATGTAACACTAAATAGAAAAATTCAATTGATTTATCCGAAAACGCGCTTAGATCATAAAATGGATGAATTTGTAAAAATGTCGGTTTATGAAATAGCAAAGCAATTAAAAATGTCTTCTACGATGACATAATTCCACATACAGTCGTAATAACATGGAATGGAAAGATATTTTTATGAAAGGAGGGTTGTCCTTGCTAACCAAGCTGTTGACAAAAGATTGTATACAGCTTGCAAACTTTGTCCGATCATGGCAAGAAGCAATTCATAAAGCGGCTAGCCCATTAGTACAACAACACAAAATTGAACAGCGCTATGTCGAAGCCATGATTCGATCTATTGAACACTATGGTCCTTACGTTGTCATCACACCCAAAGTAGCCATTCCTCATGCACGGCCATCTGATGGGGTTCTTGAACTAGCCATAAGCTTGCTACGATTACAAAAGCCTGTTTTTTTTAGCCCTAATCAGCCTGTCTACCTACTAATTGTGCTAGCTGCCATTGACAATGCTTCACATCTACAGGTGTTGGCTGATTTGGCATTAGTCTTACAAGAACCCGATCAGATTGATGACCTAATCGCCTGTCAACATGCGGACATGATATGGGAGAAAATCAAACAATATACGACAAAGGAGTCAACAGAATGAAAATTTTAGTCGTGTGTGGGAGCGGTTTAGGAAGTAGCTTTATTTTAGAATTGAATGTTAAAAAAGCATTAGAAGTATTGGGGAAAGATGCAGAGGTAACGCATACAGATTTAGCGTCTGCCAAGGCGGAGAAAGCAGATATTTATTTAGGGGCAGCAGATATCGTGAATGAATTAGCGAAAGACAAAGGAATCATTGTGAGCATCGTAAATATGATGAGTATTTCAGAAATAAAAGAAAAGCTTGAACCGTTGCTTTAAGCATTAAAAATTTGGATAGGATGAGGTGTTGGTATGTTAGATGTTATCATGCATGACATTTTAGGAACACCAGCTATATTAGTCGGCCTATTCGCTTTTATTGGTTTACTTATTCAAAAAAAATCAAGTTCCACTGTTCTGTCAGGTACATTAAAAACGATAATGGGCTTTGTCATCCTCGGAGCTGGTGCCACTGTCTTAATTGGCTCTTTAGATCATTTTAGTAAAATGTTCGATCATGCCTTTCAAGTACAAGGAGTCATTCCCAACAATGAGGCCATCGTGGCAGCTGCTCAGACTAATTTTGGTACAGCTACTGCACTAATCATGGTATTTGGTATGATTATGAATCTACTATTTGCGCGATTTACGCCATTAAAATATATCTTTTTAACTGGACATCATACATTATTTATGGCTTGTTTAATCGCCGCTTCATTATCAGTTGGAGGGATGAGTGGTACACCTCTTATTCTTGTTGGGTCTATCATTCTTGGACTTTGTATGGTCGTGTTCCCTGCCATTTTACAGCCGACAGTTCGACAAATAACAGGGAGTAATGACTTTGCTGTTGGTCACTTTGGCAGTGTTGGCTATTATGTTTCTGCAAAGATTGGTAAGCTCTTTGGTAATAAAATGAAATCCACAGAAGATATACAGGTTCCGAAAGCATTAGGCTTTTTACGAGATACCTCAGTTGCTATTTCCTTAACAATGAGTGTGTTCTTTGTAATTGTTGCCCTTTTTGCTGGCCCTTCCTATATTGAGTCACAATTATCAGCTGGCTCAAATTTTATTATTTTCGCTATTATGCAAGCGATTACATTTGCAGCGGGTGTTTATATTATTTTAGCAGGTGTACGGATGTTAATTGCTGAAATTATTCCAGCCTTCAAAGGCATTGCAGATAAACTTGTACCAAACACAAAACCAGCACTTGATTGTCCAACCATCTTTCCTTTTGCACCAAATGCCGTTATTATTGGTTTCATTTTTAGTTTTATAGCAGGGCTGGTTTCCATGTTTATACTCCCCTTCATCGGACTAAAAGTCATCGTACCAGGTCTTGTTCCACATTTCTTCACAGGTGCTGCGGCGGGTGTCTTTGGAAATGCTACTGGCGGTAGAATTGGTGCGATGTCCGGAGCCTTTGCCAATGGTTTATTAATTAGCTTTATTCCAGCCATACTCCTTATCTTTATGGGAGACATTGGCTATGAGGGCACAACCTTCGGTGATTCAGACTTTGGGGTAATCGGCATTATTATTATTAATTTATTAAAATTATTCGGCGCTGTTTAGAACATATAGAGCCTGACGCTATTTGCGTTAGGCTTTTATAGTGCTGTACATACAAGAAGTGCTACGAAAACCTTTATAAATCAATTACTTTATTAGTAATCTAGCTTTATATTATTAACTTATTATGTATATAGAAATGATTCATTATTCTTAGACATCCTAAAAATTTTTTGCACGGATGTCTGACATCAGACTAAAAATATTAAGTTTTTGCCGATATATATTTTATACACAACAGGAGGTACACAAAATTTGAAGAAATTATTCACTAGTTTTCTTTTGATCACTCTGTTGATAGCAGGCTGTTCCTCAGCATCGACAGAAACATCAACTGAAGGATATAAGATAGGAATTTTACTATCAGATGCAGGACTAGGCGATGAATCATTTAATGATTCCGCTTTTAAAGGCTTAGAAAAAGCGCGCGATGAGCTAGGCATTTTGTTTGATTACAAAGAGGCTCCTGATGGTAAATACGAGGAAAAGCTGAATGAACTTGTAGCAGAAAAATATGATATCATCATTGGTCTTGGGTTCTCTGTACAAGAAGCACTAGAAAAGACTGCAAAACAAAATCCCTCTCAGCAATTTATACTGATTGACGGGCAATCTGATATTAACAACATCATTTCGATTACCTTTAAAGAACAAGAAGGTAGCTTTTTAGTTGGCATGATTGCTGCTATGACAAGTAAAACAGGAAAAGTTGGCTTTATTGGTGGAGCAGATGCTCCTGTTATCCATCACTTTGAAAATGGTTTTATCGAAGGGGCACGTTATGTACAGCCATCGATTGAAATTATGAGTGACTATGCTGGTACCTTTGACGATACCCAGGCTGGTGCAGCAATAGCAGAAAGATATATCAAAAATAACGTTGATTTTATTTACCATGCAGCAGGCTTTACTGGCTTTGGGGCGATAAAAAAGGCAGAGGAAATGGGGATCTATGCAGCAGGTGTTGATATCGATCAGTTTTTTGTTGCCGAAAAAACAGTTGTCACATCCATGCTTAAAAATGTTGATCTAGCCGTCTATCAACTCGCTAAGACATTAGCAGAAAATGGTAAAATTACAGAAAAATCCTTTGCATTAGGTTTAGCGGATCAGGGTGTGGGACTAGCAGATATTCGTGTAATTCAACTGACAGCTGAGCAACAGACTGCTATCGAAAAAGCCAAAGAAGCCATTATTTCAGGTACGATAAAAGTTACTGCGGAAAAGAGGAATGACCAGTGACACTACGTAAGAAATTATTTATGAACACATTGATTCCAATCGTATTGGCTATGGCTATGATTGGCTTTATTATCCTACAAACATTCACGATCCAAACAACAGCACAGGATGATACGAAACTTTTACTTGCAGTGAAAGAACTAGAGCAAAGTTTAGTTGTTGCCAGCCAATCTTTAAATAATTTTACCTACCTGGATAGTGAAGCCAATAAAAACGAAGCGCTCGCTATTTTACAAGAAACAAAAAGTAATTTAGAGGCATTAGCTTCCCTAACGAGAATACCTGAACATCAGACAATCGTCGAAAAAATAGCTAGTAAATTTGAAAATCTAGAAAAAGCGACTGAAAGCGGGTTTCAAGAAAACAATCGCTCTGAAATTAAAAAGCAGTCCATCAGAATTAAAGGAATTTTAAACGATATGTATTTGCTCAAAAAAGAAACGAACGAATGGTATCAAGAAATGATCCAAGTAACGAAGCAAAAAATAGGTTTCATTACAACCTCTACCATCATAGGTAGTGTGCTATTAATTATTGCTACGATACTTTATTCCTATGTAGCTGCGAAAAGAATTACCAAACCCATTAATCAGATTGTAGATTGTGCACAGGCTGCAGCAACAGGAAACTTAACAATGGATACTTCTACCCTTTCCTATCAAGCAAACAGTCGATATGAGATTGATCAATTAACAAAAAGCTTTGCAGACATGATGAATAATTTAAAAAATACTGTACAATCCATTGATAATATTGGAAAGGATGTTAATTTGTTTACACAAGAAGTGACGAGCCATATGAACAATATTCATGAAAGTAGTAATCAAGTCGCTACCTCAACCGACGAATTAGCAAAAGGCAGCTATACGATGTCAGAAGACATTCAATCAGTGGCACTCCAAATGAATAATATGGCAGATCAATTTAGGGATGTTATGCGTACGAGTGAGCAATCGGCTGACACTGGTAAACAAGCTCTGGAGGCTGTTCAAAATGGTCAATATTCATTAGAAAAACAATCTTCCATTGCAAAGGATATATCAACCACATCACTTGATATTAAGGAAGCTGTAACTCAATTTTCTCAATTCACTTCGGAAATTGAAGGCGCAGCCAATGCTGTCCATACGATTGCTAGCCAAACAAATTTATTAGCACTAAATGCTGCCATCGAGGCTGCAAGAGCTGGAGAAGCAGGCAAAGGGTTTGCCATTGTTGCCGAGGAGGTTAAAAAGCTCTCTTCTGAAACGGAGAATGCTACGAATTTAATCACTTCAATGGTCTCGCATATTCAAGATGGCATTACGCACATCCTTACTACGGCTGAACGAGGTTATCTGCTGTCAAATGAGCAATCTCAATCCATGGTAGAGACAGAACAATCATTCTCTGTTATTACCATGCACATAACAAATATCCATCGCGATTTACAAAACCTCACAAGAGAAATGGCACAAACAAATGAAATGAGACAGCAAGTAAATAGTACCATTGAAAATATTTCTGCTATTACAGAAGAAACGGCTGCTGGCACAGAAGAAATATCGGCATCAACGCAAGAACAGCTACTTTCCTTCCAAAAAATTAGTGCTAAGATAGACGATCTTGAAGCTATGACTAATACGTTGATGAATGAGCTCAAAAAATTCACCCTATAGCGATTCGATTCATTACCGCAAAAAATCCAGTGAAATGATTCACTGGATTTCTTCTTTCATTATAAAGTTAAACCACCATCTACTAACACAATAGAGCCTGTCATATAGCTTGCTTTGTCTGATGCTAGGAATACTACCATTTCTGCTAATTCCTCTGGTTTTGCATAGCGTCCCATTCTCATATTTGGAATCTCCTCTGGCACATAGCCACCTGTTTCAAACATCGCAGTTACACTGTTTGTTAATGCCGTTTCTACTCCCCCTGGACAGATACCATTGATCCGAATACCTTTTTTTACATACTCCAAAGAAGCTGATTTTGTAAAACCCACTACTGCATGCTTACTTGCAGAATAGACAGCCATACTGTGCTCACTGCGAACTCCTGCTGTAGAAGCTGTATTTATAATTGAACCGCTTCCTTGTCCCTCCATTACTTTTAAAACATATTTTAAGCCAAGGAATACACCCTTCACATTGATCGACATAATACGGTCATATTCTGCATCTTCAATCTCTGTTAGTGGAGAAATTTTCTGAATAACCCCAGCATTATTGAAAAATACATCAATACGTCCGTACGTATCAACAGCAGTATTGACATATTTCTGAACGTCTTCACTTTTTGAAACGTCTGCCTGAACGAAAATACCTTCCCCGCCTTGTTCTCTAATTAAGCTTACTGTTTCTTCCCCTGTTTCTTTGTTGAAATCCACTACCACCACTTTTGCACCATTGCTAGCAAGTTTCAAGCTGCTAGCTCTTCCAATTCCGCTTCCTGCGCCTGTTACAACTGCAATTTTATTCAAAAGATCCATCTTCTATTCCTCCCTAACATTTTAAAGTCACTGTCTATTTTATTGCTACTTCTCCTTTATTTATTGTATTATTCTACACAAAATAGTACTTTCTCAATGTCTATCCAATAAAAATGTAAATGCTTTCATTTTAATAGAATTATTACGAACTGGAGTGTAGGAACATGAAAATTAACACTATTGATCTTCAATACATCAGCCAATTAATCTACGAAACACATCATCTTCCAGTCACTTATATTAATTCATTAGGAAAAATAATCTTTGACTATTCATCAACAAATAATCCATCTTACATTTCTTTAAAGGAACAGTTGAAAACACATCCTTACCATAAAGATTCTAATGCCTATCCAATTTTTTTCTCTTATGCTGAGTTTAATTTTTTCTATATTAATGTGCAGCAAGAGGATCAATATTTAGGTGCAATTGTAGTTGGCCCTTCCCTTTCGCCAGAAGTGGAAGACATAAAGACAAGTGTTAATCAAGAGCTGATTCCTATTCTTCATTATCAACAAAGTTTAGCCATTAGTTTATTTGTGTATTACGCCATCTATCAAAAGACATTAAATAAATCTGCTGTCATTTATCACAACCAAGCATTAAGACCTCTCATTCGTCATGAGGAAAATACTACGCTTGAACTCTCCTATGCAAGAAGAAATGATATTGTTCATACAAATCTTTACTATGAAAAAATATTGTTAGACAATGTGAAAAATGGGCGTATAGAGAAACTAAATGAAGTTTTGAATTATTCCATTGTTGAGCAAGCAGAACTTGGAATACTATCAAAACGCAATAATTTAAGAAGTGTTCAATATTTGATGATTACAGGCATTGCACTTATTTGCCGTGCAGCAATTGAGGGTGGTTTAAATGAAGAAACAGCCTTTACATTAAATGATTTTTACATTCAAAAGCTAGAGGATCAAAACAGTTTAATCGAAATTCTTTCGTTAATGGAGGAAGCTATTTACGACTATACAAGCCGTGTATCACAGGCAAATACAAGGAAGTATTCTGGACCCATTACTACCTGTATCCATTTTATTGAAAATGAATTATATGGAGATCTAACACTCGACCAGCTTTCAGCAATTTGCCACCTAAGCCCCAATTATCTTTCCTCCTTATTTAAAAAGGAAGTAGGTACTTCCTTTAGTGAATATATTCAGCAGCAAAGGATTGATGAGGCGAAAAAACTCTTAACATTTACCAACTATCCAATCCTAGACATCGGTTCATTACTTAATTTCACAGATCAAAGCTATTTCATTAAAGTTTTCAAAAAATTTACGGGAATTACCCCTAAACAATATAGAACTAAGTATTCTCATAAATAATTCGATATAGAGGGAAAGTAAAAAGATGGTAGAAATCAATTTTTACTTTCTCTTTCCTTTTTTGAAGTACTAACAATATCATCTATGTCATATCTTGAATTAAAACGTAACCATTACACTTTAAGGAGGTCTATGTGGAACGTCTCCATTTTTCTAAATATGTATTGAATTTTTGGCTGCTCTTCATTTTATTCCTAGGCATTCTACCACTACTGTTATACAACGTCTCAGCTTTAAACGACCTTAGTTCCTCTCTACTCAATTTAAATACGATATTTTTAAGTATTTTAATTGAAGCATTACCATTTGTCTTAATTGGAATACTGATTGCTGGCTTTATACAGATTTTTATAACAGAGGAACATATCCAAAGGTGGATTCCTCGAAACCCTGTGATGGCAGTTATCATGAGTTGTCTTGTAGGTGCATTATTTCCAGCCTGTGAATGTGGGATTGTTCCGATTGTTAGAAGATTGATTGTCAAAGGCGTACCTATACATGCAGCTATAGGCTTTATGTTAACTGGTCCACTTATTAATCCCGTTGTTATTCTTTCTACTTATATGGCATTTGGAAATGATTTAAGAATAGCGAGCCTTCGAATGCTTGTTGGCTTTGTCATTGCTATTGTAGTAGCATTACTTATCAGCTTATTTTTTAAAGGCTCCCAATTTAAGAGCTCTTTACAGCCCTACTCATTAACAATCCCTAGTCTACAAACATCCTTCTTCACCAAATTATTAAATATGGTCAAACATGCCATCGATGAATTTTTTGATATGGGTAAATACTTAATTATCGGGGCATTTTTAGCTGCCTTTGTACAAACCTATATATCTACCAAAACACTCGTAGCCATTGGAGAAGGTGAACCCTCCTCCATTCTAGTTATGATGGGCTTAGCCTTCATTCTGTCACTTTGCTCTGAGGCAGATGCCTTTATTGGCGCATCCTTTAGTGCTATTTTCTCCACTCCATCCATTCTGGCCTTTCTTATTTTTGGCCCTATGATCGATTTGAAAAATACCATTATGTTGATGAGCGTATTTCGTTTAAAATTTGTTTTTTGGTTAATCGCCTTAGTGGCTACAGTTGTCTACATTAGTATATGGATTCTTTCAGCGTATCTCTAAGGGGGAAAACCATGAAATTTCACGTTCAACAAGCGCTAAGAGCCTTCATGTTACTCGCCTTTTCGGCTATGATTGCCAACCTGCATTGGACCGGAGAACTAACAAAATTTATCAACCCTAAATATGAAGGGCTGAGTAAAACAGCCGCCATTTTATTTTTTATACTATTTCTTGTTCAAGTGACAAGAATTATATCTTTTTCAAAGGTTCCCCATTCATGTGTTCAAACGGGACAAGCATGCTGCTCCCATCACGACCATGGTCACACAGCCTTTACCCGAAAAAAAATGATAGCCTACCTCATTATCATGACACCAATAATGACAGGCTTCTTCGTGCCAGCAAAAATTTTAGATGCATCCATCGCTGATAAAAAAGGTGGTGCATTTATTCTCACCCAGCAAAATCAATCATCTAAAATAGAGGATTACCTCACTTCAAATGAAACGATTGATGAAAACATCTATGATGAACATGAAGCTGATCCCCGACTGACAGAGGAAAAACAGGAAATGACAAAAAAACAATATGAGCAATTAAAGCAACAGCTATCCCAACAATCCATGCTAAAAATGACCGATGAGGACTACACGATTTATTATGAAGAAATTAATCAAAATTTGGCTAACTATTTGGGGAAGAAAATACAGTTGAAGGGCTTTGTTTTAAAAGAAGAAAATTTTACAGAAAAGCAACTAGTGATTTCAAGATTTCTTATTACGCATTGCGTCGCCGATGCCAGTATTGTCGGCTTTCTGACAGAGTTTTCGGACGCTCCTACACTCACAGAAGATACATGGATTGAAGTGGTCGGTACAATTAGTCAAACAACATATGAAGGTGCAAGCTTACCTGTTATCCATATTGATGATTGGGTAACAATCGAACAACCTGAATCACCTTATCTTTATCCTATTAATATTCGAATGAGTTTCTAGCAATAAAAGGGCAAAGCTTATGGCTTGCCCTTTTTCAGCTATTAATGGGGGATCGCACATCTAAGCCTAAATGGGAACGTAATGTGCTACCTTCATATTCAGCTCTGAATAAACCCCGCTCTACTAACATGGGAATAACGTCGCTAAAGAACAAATCCAAAGATTTCGCAGGTCCGCCTGGTATGGCAATAAAGCCATCTAATGCACCCTCTTCATAAAAAGTAACGATTTGATCGACAATATCCTGTGGTGTACCGATTGCTACAAGGTGGGCTGAGCCAATTACCTCTGGGCGTGCTAACAATACTGCGACAGTTGGTTCATTGTTTACAATATAACGACGTACCAAATCTGCATGTGTTTTACTACGTACTTGTTGATCTTTTGATGGCAGCATATCAACCGTTACCTGATCTTCAAGTGCCAAATGACGAACATCCATGCCAATCACAGATTCTAAAGCACTGTAACGCCGCTCAAGTGTTAAATGTGCATGTGCTTGTCGGTGCATTTCGAGTGCTTCTTCATATGTATCCCCTATAAAGAAATAGAGTCCGGGTAATAAGCGAATATCGTCGGCTGAACGACCTACTTCTATAGCCTGCTGACGCAAATCATTACGCATCTCAATACCCACCTCCATGGCTGGTGTAGCCGCAAAAATCGCATTGGAAACAGTAGCCGCAAATTGCCGCCCAACATCCGACGCTCCTGCTTGGAAGAGTGGAATCTCTCCTGCTGGATGCATTGGGAGATTTAAGGGACCTTTTATATGGAAAAATTCGCCTTCATGTTCAATTGGCTTAACAAGCTCTTTTATTTTCTCTAAATTCCCATCCATTTCTAATGTTTCATAGGGATAACTATGCCATAGCTGCTTGACCACCGCTGTACATTCTGCAGCTTTAGCATAACGCTCCTCGGAAGAAGGCATGGGCTCATTGCTGAAATTATGGGCGCCATCTATAGAGGTTACGATATTCCATCCAACTCGTCCTTCGCTAATCCAATTTAAGGACTGCAATTGACGCGCAATCAGATAAGGTGGCGTAAAGGATGTGGAAATCGTTGTTACTAAGCCAATCTGTTTCGTTTCTCTTGCCACCATCGCCATTAAAAAGTTAGGATCTAAGCCAACTGTTCCTTTCATTTTAGCCATTAATTCTGGATGAGCTGTTAAATAATCCGCCTTAAATACAAAATCTAATTTCGCTGCTTCAGCACGCTGCGCAAATGCAATATGTTCTTCTATCAAGGCACCCTGTTTGCCATGATTACCGTAAACAGCTAAATGCATTCCAATAATAAGGTGTCTTTTCATTGCTACTCTCCTTCTTTTTAATTGATAATGATTATCATTTTCATAATAATCATTCATGGCAGAGATTGCAATGAAATACTATTAAGTTTTTGAAGGTCCTCTACAAATGAAAAATAAGCAACCAAACTAATATTTACTATAAAGTTAAATAAAGGTATTATTGAGATAATTCAAAAATATTTAAGCGGAGGAATCATGAGAAAATTTACCTCTTTATTTATAGTTACTCTTTTTATATTTCCAATTGGTGGAGCATCTTTTATAGAAGATCCTATACTCCAACCATCTATTCCGCCGAACCTTGGTGCTTCTGCTGAGGAATCTTATTCTACCCCCACAGCTGAAAAAAGTGATGATTCTCTTCTTACAACGTCTTCTACCTTTCCAACTGGTCAGGGTTCGATGAGCTTTAATTTTAAAGGACCTAGTAATGGCACTGATACAATTCAAATTTATGTAAAAAATAACAGCTCACAATCTATTAGGTTTATATTAACTGCACCTAATGGAACGGTTTGGATAGACGGAGAGATCATTAAATCTGGACAATCATTTACTTCAACTTACGAGTTGGATGCAAGCCAAGCTGGTCAATGGTTCATGAAATTTGATAATAATGATGGTTCTTCAATTACAGTAGATATAAATACAAGTTACGAAATTTAATATGGAGCTTCACCCTTTAGCTTTTTTCTATTCAAATAGGTGATGCAAAAATTTGTTTTTCCGTTGGGTCCCAGAGAACAATTCCAACATCCTGCTTCTGATCGATTACCCGAATGGTGATGGGGATATAGTCAAATAAAATTGTATTCATTTTTGTACTAGTGAGCTGTAACAAGCCAATTAATTCAATATCATTAACCAGTGGTACATGTATTTCTAGATTAATATCTGTTAATTTGCCATCTTCATAACGAAGTTTTCCCATGATTTTAGGATTTAAATGTTTAAATCCACCTTGAATATCCTCTTTAAAAATTAATAATTTATTATACATATTTTGGTCCAAACTATATAAAGCATCTGATGGGAATATATAATGCTTTTTATCTATATCAAACCATTTTGTTATGGTATCTGCATCTTTAGAAATAAAGGTTTCAGCTAAAAATATGCCTGGAATAATATCGTTTATATTAGATTCTTGATATAAAGTTAAATAAATAGGGACTCTCGGATATTTTTCATTTTTTCTAATATCCTCAAGAATCCTTTTAGCTACTTCCTTCCCATAATTTTTAACATCGTTGATATCATCATCATTTTGGTCTACTTTCACTTGGCCTGTGTAAATTAAACCATTGGCATCGGAAACTCGTATATCATAAAATTCATTTAACGAGATCGCGATCGATAGTCCCTCTACTTTGTTATTTTCTTTATTAATAAAATTTTGTTCTAACACATGTGAGAGAATCAAAGGATACTTTTTTTCATCCTCTAGCACATTGTCACTTCTAGTTTCAATGGCTGGATTTAACCCAATACCTTCATCTGTTTTTCTACTTAACCATTGGCTGATCATTTTCTCTTCCAGATATTGACCTTCCTGCATATAAAACTTATCAGTTGAGAAATGATTCACCGATAAATTCATGAGTCCTCTTTCAATTTCATTAATATTTAAAGCATTATTCATATTATTGATGATTGAACCTCTAGCAATATTGACTTTTGCAGGCTGTTGAATCTCATAGACCTCCTTTTTCTGTATCGATGAAATATACTTTTTCTCATTAGCAGTAACACTTTCGTCCTCACTACTACAAGATGCTAAAATCAATATTGGTGCGAATAAAAATAACATAAAGCTTCTTTTTTTCATTGCTATTTCTCCTTGCATACTATGTATCATTTGATAAATTACCTCATTCAACGATACCAAATTTACCAAAATAAAACATTATATATTTACAAATCTCCCCATTTACCTATCAGATAATCAAAAAAAGACCTATGCTCGTTTTCTCGAACATAGGTCTTACTGCTTTCAACTGCTAATGAGTGGGTTTTTCACTACATTGGAGTGGCTCTCACACTTTTAAGAGCGGGTTTTCGCTTCTTTAGGAGCGGGTTCCCTCCTTCTTAGAGCGATTTATCCCTCAATACTATTTGGCATTTTTATCGGGCTGGTGAATACCAAATACATTGCCTTCCGTATCAATATAATAGCCTTGCCATGCCATTCCTGGTAATGCGTACTTTGGCATGGCTACTTTGCCCCCGTTTTCAAGAATTTTTGCTTCCGTTACATCATAACTTTCAACACCCATTGTACAAGCAAAGCCATTCAACGCTTGGTTTGTTTCTGGTGGAGGCCCTTGGCGTTGCATTAAAGCACCGTTAATGCCAAGTTCACCATCTTCACCTGTCACGGCACCGAAGTAAGGCATGCCTGCATATTCACTCCAGTCCTGAAATGACCATCCAAAAACTTCCCCATAAAAATCCTTAGCCCGATCCATATCACTTACATGAATTTCAAAATGAACTAATCTCCCCATAGTATCCTCCTTAAAGATGAATGTATTTGATCATATTTACTATATATCATTTTTCTGAAGATTAAAATTAATAAATTATTTCTGCCATACCAACAACACGTTGGTTTATAGAGACTTATATGGAATCTCCCATCTATTATTCAATTCTATTATTTTTACAACTACAAAAAAGTGTGACTAGAAAATAAATTATTCTCTAATCACACACTATTAGGGCTAGTTATAATTGACTATATACCGAAATGGCATCGGTAATATTATATTGCTCCGTTCTAGGGCTGCCGTCCGCTCCTACTGTCACTAGCACATATTCTTGTCCATTTATAAGAGCTAAGCTTGCTAAACATAAGCCTGCATCTTCTGTATAGCCAGTTTTTCCACCTAAAATTTCCCCTCCTGGCAATGCACTTGACGTCATATGCTGAAACATGCGACTGGTAAAAGTAATGCCTTCCGGATGAAGGTTTGTTGATTTTATAGAATATCTTTCTGCTGTATAAACATTTCGAAAATCATCGTTTGTTAAGGCGTATTGTAAAAGTAAAGACATATCCTTTACAGTTGTATAATGATCTGAATGGTGGAGTCCAGTTGTATTCACAAAGTGCGTATTTTTCATGCCTAGCTGCTGCGCCTTTTCGTTCATCAGTTTCACAAATCCACGTTCTGACCCCGCAACATATTCAGCTAAACCTAGTGATGCCTCTGCACCTGATGGCAACATAGAGCCATACAACAAATCTTCTACTGTCAGCTTTTCATTTGGGAGAAAGCCCGCCACTGACGCATTTTCCTCTAATAAATCCCGAAAGATATGTTTAGGTAAAATGATTTCTTCTTGTAAATTGGAGATCTGCTCAATCGCGACTAAAACCGTCATCATTTTTGTCAAAGAAGCAGGATAAATCTTTTCCTCACTTTTTTTATCTAAAACAATTTGATTTTCATCCAAATTCACTAATATTGCATTCGAACTGTACATATCAAGATCGAGCATATGCTGACTGGCTGTTTGTACTACTTTTGGTGCATGATCTATTTCCTGACGTAAAGTCATTGGCGATTCTTTCAATAGTAAATAAACGAAAATCATTATGGATAAGAACAATAAACTCAATATACCTTTTCTCTTGAACATAAAAACAACTCCTTCTCTTTATGCTTTTATTCAACCATAAAAAAAGGAGCTTATTTTTAATTTACTATTAGTGAATTCTTAAGGTTTCTTAAGAATTGGTTGGAATCATCACGGTGAATACGGTTGTATCATTACTAGAAGTTGCGGTAATGGTTCCGCCATGGGCCTGTACAATTTCATTAGAAATGGCTAAACCAAGCCCAGCACCTCCTGTTTGGGTAGACCTTGCACTATCTAAGCGGTAAAACTTTTCAAATATCATTTTTAATTTTTCAGGAGGGATCGTCTTCCCTGTATTCGTAAACGAAATAAATGTCTGATTATTTTCGCTTTGCGCACTAATTTCAATTGTACTATTTGGATCACTGTAGGCAATTGCATTTTTTAAAATATTATTAAATACCCTTGCTATTTTATTACCGTCTGCATAGATAGTAATATCTTCATCTAATTTGACGATGACTTTTTGACCCTTTGGTGCCAGCAATGGATAAAACTCGTCAGCCACTTGCATTAACATATGTTGTAAAGGAATAGAATCTTTCTCTAAAATGATGGATTGTAAATTAAACCTGGTTATTTCAAAAAATTCATTGATTAGTTGTTCCAGTCTATAAGATTTATCTAATGTAATCGTCACATATTTTTCTTTCTGCTCTACCGGCATATCCCTCGCTTCATCTAAAAGACTTAAGTAGCCAATAATAGATGTTAAAGGTGTTTTAATATCATGCGCTAAATAGACAACTAAATCATTCTTTCGTTGCTCAGCTTCTTGTGCATCCCTTGCACGCTTTTCTAATTTATATTTCACGTTATTTAATTTTTTCTCCAAAAAATCGAGTTCAGCTGGGAGCTCAATTTCCTTCCCTGACTCATCAGCAAGCATGGTAATACTTGAACTAATTTGATGAAAATATCGGGTAAATCGAGACAAGGCGATATAAAAAATAATCAATAATAATAAAATAAATCCTATCGCAAGCCAAAGTGATTTATTTTGTCGAAATAACACATGATAGGCATTGCTTGCAGCATAATAATCAAGCTGCAAGACATTTTCACAAAAAGCAATAAAAGCATCTGCAAAGGGAGCTTGTAAGACCCCATCAATAAATGCAAAATTAATAAAATAGCCTATGATGCTAGCGATGACAAGTATCGAAATAATTTGTAGAACCATTTTCCTTTTCAGTTTGCCAAACTCATTTTTCAATGGTATACCCCACTCCCCAAACCGTTTTAATATACTTTGGGTTCTCCGCAGCATCCTTCATTTTTTCCCGTAAATGTCGAATGTGAACCATTACCGTGTTATTGCTGCTAAAGTACTTTTCCCCCCAAATTTCTTGGAATAATTGCTCTGAGCTAATAACTGTCCCTCGATTTGCACATAAATACCAAAGAATAGCGAACTCCGTAGGTGTAAGGGATATGGGCCTTTCATTTAAAAAGACTTGTCGTGTGTTTTTATTAATCACCAAGCCAGCAAAATCAATGATATCTTCCTGTTGCTTCGAACCTTGGTTGTAGAAAGTAAATCTTCGTATTTGCGCCTTTACACGAGCAACCAACTCTAATGGACGAAATGGCTTTGTTATATAATCATCTGCTCCCAGAGAAAATCCATTTATTTTATCGATTTCTTCTTCCTTTGCCGTAAGCATTATCACTGGAAAATTCAGTGTTTCTCGGATTTTTCGTAAAATAGTAAACCCATCTATATCAGGCATCATAATATCCAGAACAGCTAAATCTACTTTCTCATGCTCAATACATGCCAAAGCCTCTTGAGCCGTATAAAACTTAAATACATGATAGTTTTCATTTTTTAAGTAAAGTTCTATTAAATCTGCAATTTCCTTTTCATCGTCAACAACTAATATATTCAACTGTATTGCCCTCTCCTTCTCCCCACTTGTTTTCCAATGATTTTTCACAGGCATTATAGCACTTACGCATGACTATATCTATTATTAGGGTAGTTAGATGAAAACATCTTTCCAACTCTACTTTTAATAGGTTTATATTAACAAAATCATAGATAGCCTCATAATGAACTATTACTACATCAAAAATAGGCTTAGGTTATATCCCAAGCCTCGCATTTTCTGGTAATTAATTTGTTGGATTGATTGCTGTAGCAGTAGATTTTCGACTCATATCCTGTGTTACCACTCTACCTGCGTAATATAGCATTTGTTTATTTAATTTATTCTCTTTTACAGCTATACTGGTCGGTTTCACTTTGAGAACAAGCGTTTTGCTCCCTAAAGATGACTGATATTTTTCGATATGCTTTTTTGATAAAGGTGCTTGGTAATAATCTGGTACATATTTATCAAGCATTGCCTGCATAGCAGCAGTAGCTTCATTTAAATCTGTAACAAATTCCACCAAACCATTTGCTACTACACTTATATAAGCCGTATCAGTCTCAGCAGGAATAGGGTCTACCATTGTTCCATAATTTTCACTTATTGTGATACATGCATTCCGATTATTTGTTAGAATATCTATTTTTCTTCCTTCGTTGGCACCATGAAAATAAAAACTTCCGTCTTTGTAAACATAATTTAGCGGAATAACATATGGCATATGTTGATCTACCAAACCAAGAAATGCAGTTTGTGCGCCTTCTAAAAATTGTTTAATTTTTTTTTCATCTGTACAAGCTCTATTTATCATCCGAATATCTGTTACCATTATCATTCCCCCTATCCTCTTCTAAAAAGGAGTCTACAGCAGTATTGCACGTTAAAAAAGGGACAGTTTGATGAAAGGGCATGGGTACAAGGTAAAAATACTAGTTTATCAAAAGCCCATACTATTTTCTTAGAAGTTCTCTAGTTCTACAAATGAATGTCATATATTGAATGATTTATTCTCCAAATTTTCACCTACATCACGATAGAATAGTTTAAGTTGCGCAACAATCATAATGCTAATGACTACAAGTAAGAACCATGAACTGATTTTACCAAAATGAACAATCGACCAAGACACCTCTTGATTCGGATAGGACCATGCTCCAAAGAACGTTGCAATATTTTCAGCAATCCAAATGAAAAAGCCAATCAAAAAGAACGATACAACGATGGGCATTTTAAAGACTTTGTTCCGTACTGTAAATTTTACAACAGTACGATAAAACACAATAAATAGTAGTGCCATTAACAGCCATCTAAAATCATAAATAAAATGGTGTGTGAAAAAATTCAAGTAGATAATGGCTCCAAGTGGAATAGCTACATAACTTTTTGGCCAGCTTACAATTTTTAAATCAAACCTACGCCAAGCTTGGCAAATATAACTTGCTACACTCGCATACATAAATCCGCTATATAAAGGCACACCCCCTATTTTTGTCCACGCCTCTTCAGGATATGACCATGAATTGAAATTCACTTTATATAGTTCGAGCACGAGCCCAATAATGTGAAACAAGCAAATGACTTTTATTTCATCCTTTGTTTCTAAACCAAATTTATACATCAAGTACTGAGTCAATAGACAGATTGCCAGAATAAAGTCATATCTTCCTACCCCAGGTATTTGAATGGCTTTAGAGAGTGCAAGTGTAGCAAATATCACAACAGGAAAAATACAAGATAATGATTGATGATACGTAAAGACTCCTAAGTCTTTAATAAAATTCTTCAACATGAATCCACCTCAAATGAACTTGTTCATAATTAAATTGCTTCTTGTATGAAGAATAAACGATAAATTATCTTATTTCAATATTTATTTATCGAAAAACAATAAATTTTTTCTCTTATTACTGGAACTATTCTTTGTTAAATACGTCTTTGTTGTTGCTTATCTATGAAGAAAAGAGTAGCCATGTAAGTAGCTACTCTTTGATATTAAAGATATATTTTTTGATTTAATTTTAATTGGACTTCTTGTTGGTTTATTTCTAAATTCGTCACTTTTTTCACTTTTAAATAATAAACGATATAACAACCAATGAAGAATGTTCCACCACAGTAGAGTGCTAAACGTTGAGCTGGATCAAAAGCCAAGCTTGCCATAACAATACAGTTCGCTAATAAACCTAAAATAGGGATCACTGGATACAGTGGCGCTTTGAATTTTAAATCCTCTACTTTTCCTCCTTGGCGTATATAGGAGCGTCTAAATGCAATTTGAGATGCTGTAATCGCAATCCAACCAATTTGTGCACCTAAGCCTGCTAGAGATAATAACCACACAAAGACTGTATTAGCAGCAAATACACTTGACAGTAAAGACAGACCTGCTACAGCGAGTGTGATTAGTAATGCATTCATTGGGATACCTCTTTTATTAACTTTCCCTAAAACGGGACTTGCCATCTTTTCGACAGATAGTGAGAACAGCATACGTGTTGCAGCATAAAGACCAGAGTTTGCGACAGATAATAAGGCTGTTAGGATAACAAAATTCATAATATCTGCTGCATATGGAATACCTATGCTATCTAATACGACTACAAATGGACTTTCCACCACACCTGCTTTATCCATTGGTATCATTGCTGCAAGTACAAATACGGATAACACAAAGAAGAACAGCGTACGCCAAACAGTTTGCTTAATAGATTTAGGGATAGTCTTTTCAGGATTTTCACTCTCCCCAGCAGCAATACCAATCAATTCTGTACCCTGGAATGAAAAATTCACGGTAATCATTGTAATAAGCAGTGCTGTTACACCATTAGGAAACAATCCACCCTCATAAAAATGAGTAAGGAATGGGGCGTTTGTTCCATCTTTCATATCGATTAGCCCAAACATAGCTGCTCCACCAACCGCAAGGAACATAATAATTGCCAATATCTTAATGCTGGAGAAGACAAATTCTGCTTCACCAAATGCTTTTGCTGATAAACCATTCAATACAAAGAGTAGTGCTGCAAATATTAGGCACCACATCCATACTGGTGAATCAGGAAACCATCTTTGCATTAGTTGTCCAGCCCCTAAAAACTCAAGAGCAACAGTTACTGCCCAACCTAGCCAGTATAGCCATCCAACGGCAAAACCAGTAGCAGGACCGATAAATTTCGTCGTGTACGTTTGGAATGAACCTGATACCGGCATAGCAACAGACAATTCACCCAAACATAGCATTGTTAAATACATAACTGCTCCGCCTACTAAGTAAGCTAGGATGGCACCAGTTGGCCCAGCTTGGTTAATCGTGTAGCCTGATCCAAGAAAGAAACCAGTTCCAATACATCCGCCAAGTGAAATCATAAATAAGTGTCTTGCTTTCATACTTCTTTTTAATTCATATTGTTCTGCTGCCATAAAAAACTCCTTACATTCATTATCTGTGTAAGCACTTTCTTTTTTTCGTACAAAACAGATAACAATCTAAAATTTGAATGTTAATAGATAAACTGTTTTATATATTTTATGAACTGTCAATTTTCTGACAAAATAAAGGCTATTGAATAGCTAAATTGTATTGTAAACTTACTATAGGGAGAGCTATTTTCTTATAGTTGGTTGTCGCGACCTAATTTTTTAAGAAAAGTTCTTCCTTCTGGGATACAAAATGACTTCTATTCATGGCTTAAAGTAATGTATCGCCAAATAGTGAGCTGATTAAAGCTACCGCAGCAATAGCCGTTTTATTGTATTGATCTAATACAGGGTTTGTCTCAACAAATTCTGCTGAAGTAATAATATTTGCTTCTGACAGCATTTCCATAGCTAAATGACTTTCACGATAGCTAATACCACCTGCTACTGGCGTGCCTACACCTGGTGCATCATTTGGATCCAGTCCATCTAAATCTAATGATAGGTGAACACCGTCTGTGCGCTCCTTTAAATAGTCAATCGTTTCTGACATTACTTTCGTCATTCCTAAACGATCAATTTCATGCATCGTGTATACTTTAATACCAATTTCCTTAATAAGCTTTTTTTCACCAGGATCTAAATCTCGAGCACCAATGATAACAACGTTTTCAGGCTTTACCTTTGGAGCATAGCCTCCGATATTTGTAAGTGCTGGATGTCCAAGGCCCAAGCTTACAGCTAAAGACATGCCATGGATATTTCCTGAAGGAGATGTTTCACCAGTATTTAAATCGCCATGGGCATCATACCAAATGACACCTAGATTCTCATAATGCTTGGAAACTCCTGCTAATGTTCCAATAGCAATACTATGGTCTCCACCTAAAACTAAAGGAAAACGGTTTAAAGAAATTTCATGGTCTACTTTTTGGCCTAGCTTCTCGTTACTTTCTGTGACAGTTTTTAAATTTTTTAAGTTTGTCTTTCCTTCTGCGTCTTTATCTTCGTGTACGAAGTCAATAGTTAAATCCCCTTCGTCGTAAATCGAATAACCAAGTCTCTCAAGTCGTTCAGTTACCCCCGCATATCTGATAGCACTTGGTCCCATGTCTACGCCTCTTCTTGTTTGACCTAAATCCATGGGCACCCCAATAATTGTCACTTCTTTATTCATGATGTTTTCTCCTCTCCAATAATTACTTTCACAGTATAAAGAAATTGCAACATTGACTCAACTCGACATTATTTTAAATTTTTATACAGTTTAAATTATTAAAAACATAGATTTATTCTTGTATAAACGATTGCATAAACGCTATTTCAATGCATAACAAAACATTTTTTTCCTTTTAAGTGCGTATTTTTGTAAAAAATTACTAAACAAAATATTAAAACTGTTCTTTTTTTATAGTTTTTTCCGAAAATTTTGACGGTAATTTTATCTATAAATGCAATATGTTAATAAATATTTTCCAAAATCATTCAATTATTCTTCTTTTTTACGGCAAAAAAAAGCCTTACTACAATAGTAATAAGGCTTTTCAATTGCCTATTTTAATAATCGCACAATACTATTCAAACAGGTTTCTTTATAAAATTTATGTTGTTCTTCTAAATCGCAGGTTAACCACTGAATTAATGAACCATCAATCATTGCCCTCATCATTTTTGCATAGGTTAAGGAATCAATGTCTGAACTAAAGACACCTTCTCTTTTTCCTAATTCAATAATTTCTTGTCCAATTCCCCAGCAATTCTCATAAAATTTTAAGTTAATTCTTTTGTACTCTTCTTTGCTATTTGCCTGAGCTAAAAAGTCTAAATAAACCCTGTAAAATTTTTTATTTTCTATAGGCGATACAAATACAGCATTTAAGTAGGCATGAAGCTTGTCTATAGCTGTTTGATGCTTGCCTATTTCCTGTATTTCATAGCTGTAGATTTTGTTCGTAGTGGATTCAAGTAATTCTAATAAAATGTTTTGTTTGCTTGTAAAGTAGTAATGAACTACCCCTTTTGAGACACTGGCATGATTGGCTATGTCTTGTAGTGTAACCTTATCATAACCTAATTGTGAAACAGCGTTAAAGGCTGCTTTCATAATCTGTTTTTTACGTTCTTCCTCTTTCTTTTTCATAGGAGCCTCCGATGACTTGATAGAAGTTATTATACATGAAGAGTAGCAACAATCCAATTTTATGTTGACCGGTCAGAATAATTTTGATACTGTTTAATGGAATAAAATTATAGGGGGGACGTTTACGATGACGGCAGAAAATTTTAGTGCGTTAGTAGTCAATAAAGATGATGCATTTACAGTGAAAGTGAACAAGTTAACTTTAGAAGATCTACCAAAGGGTGAGGTATTAATTAAAGTTAGTTATTCAGGTATTAATTATAAAGATAGTCTTGCCTCTATTCCTGATGGTAAAATCGTTACGTCTTATCCTTTTGTTCCTGGCATTGATTTAGCTGGGACTGTTGTTTCTTCTGAGGATTCTCGCTTTAAAATTGGTGACGAGGTCATTGCGACTAGCTATGAAATAGGTGTTTCCCATTTTGGTGGCTTTAGTGAATATGCCCGCATCCCAGCGCAATGGATTGTACCGCTTCCAAAAGGACTTTCCCTTAAAGAGGCTATGGTAATTGGTACTGCAGGATTTACAGCTGCATTATCTGTTCAAAAGTTAGAGGAAAATGGTATTCATCCTGAAAAGGGGAAAATTCTTGTGACAGGGGCTACAGGAGGTGTAGGTAGCTTTGCCGTATCTATTCTTTCAACACTGGGTTATCAAGTTGAAGCGAGCACAGGAAAAGAATCTGAACATGAATATTTACAATCACTCGGGGCTACTACAATAGTAAATCGTGAAGAGGTTTATGATGGAAAAATTAAAGCATTAGGCAAACAAAAATGGGCTGCTGCTGTTGATTCTGTTGGTGGAGAGCCACTTGCCTCATTATTAAGCCAAATTCAATATGGTGGGGCTGTTGCATGTAGTGGTTTAACGGCAGGTACACAGCTTCCTACAAGTGTATTTCCCTTCATTTTAAGAGGCGTGAGTTTACTTGGAGTTGATTCTGTTTATTGCCCAATGGACATTCGATTAAACATTTGGCATCGACTAGCGACTGATTTCAAACCAGCAAACCTTAATGATTTTATTCAGCAAGAGGTAACACTACAACAACTTCCTGATGTTTTACCTATTTTACTGAAGGGTCAAGCAAGAGGTAGAATCCTTGTTGCATTATAAGGAGTTTAATTAAGCTTCCTTCTTTATTCTATTTCCCAGAAAATAATTCTAGATGGCGAATAACAACATACAGCTACTACGCAAAGCGAGCGTGGTAGCTTTTTTTATTGTTGACATCTCCCTGACATAAAAGCGCTTTATAGTAGCTCATGAACAACCCACTTGTTTCCTTTAGACAAATTTAGGCAACAAAGCTTGTCTAAATTTGTACTAACAAGCATACCAATAGAGTATGTAGGCAGTATTCTGGGAATTCAATACTATAATTAATACTTTGGAGATGATCGTATGAAGCGAGCACATATTAATGAATTAGCTATTACACGGGCTTTAGCCATTCTAGCTGTTCTTCTTATTCATTCTACTAGTACACCTGTAACGGCTTTATCTAGTGACTCAAAATTATATCCATTTTATGTATTTTTCAATATCTCCCCTAAATTCGCTGTCCCTGCTTTTATTTTTTTAAGTGGCTTTGTATTATTTTACAATTATATACAAAAGGATTTAACAAAGGAGCTTATCATTCATTTTTATAAAAAAAGAGTGACCCAAATACTCATTCCTTATCTCTTTTTTTCTATTTTTTATTATGCAGCGATGCAATTTTATGTGTCACATGATTTAGTAGACACATGGCGTTCTCTATTTAGTATCGAATTTCTAGAAAAACTTTTATTAGGCAAAGCGTATACGCATCTATACTATATTTTTATTATTGTTCAATTCTATCTTATGTTCCCATTATTCCTATATATTTTAAAGAAAAAACCAGCACTATCTCCTTATTTAATTTGGATTGGGTTCGTTCTTCAATGGGTCTTTATTCTATTAAACGCTGAGTTATGGCAGTTTCCCTATAGAGGGAGTATCGCTTTTTCCTATCTCTTTTATTTCTTAGCAGGGGCATTTTTAGGAATTTATTTTGAAAAATACAAAGGATGGCTTCAACTAAAAAAAGAAAATTTTCCTATCAAGATACTTTTTGTGTGGTGCATATGGCTAATTTCTACTATATATAATGTTTATTTATATTACTTTGTTTATACATCACAAACCTATATAGTGAACAGCACAATATTTGAGCTAGTTTTTCAGCTACAATCTTTAACAGCCTGTATTGTCTTATTACAGCTTTCTTTCTGGATCTATGATATATGGAACCATGCTTTTGTAAATGGCTTAATCAATCTAGGAACAGTATCATTTGGCGTCTATCTATTGCATCCATTTTTCCTTTTCCTTTATAGACAATTAAGTACTGGTGGTAATAGTATAATCTATCACCTATGGAGCATTGGTGGCTTTATCTTTGCTCTATTCGTCACATGGATGGTCGTGCTATTGATGGGCAGATTCTTTAAGTACCATTGGATTGCCTTTGGACCTATCCCTAGCAAATTCCCTTACAAATAGCCGTTCAATATGCACAGCCAGTCGTCGATTTGTTTCCGTCAACTGGTGTATATTTAGTTGAGAACCTGTTATTTTGTGCTTACCGTTACTGAAATACTAATGTTTCTTCTGTGGTGCATTATTAAATAAGAAGAAACAAATTAAAAAGACCCTGTGGAAATCTACCAAGGGGTTTCATAGTGTTAAAAAAGCAATCAATAAAAAGTGAAAATGAATTTCCATTGCAGGCTACTTACTTTCCTGTGGGCGAGCGCCGAATTGCTTCCTCCGCTACCACTCCGTTTAGCGTTTTGCCTGTCTTGCTATCCCACGGGAGTCAAGTAGCCCTCCCCTCCCCCACAAAAGTGTTACCTTATTAGCAAAGGTTTACAAATAAAGTGAAGGTTTTATGAAGAGGTGTTATCACGCATCACTTCTCTACATTGAAAATAAAAACCTATCCTTTTTCTAATCATGCAAATCATGGGCTATTTTGATCGCTACTGCTAGTATGAAAAATAAGGAAAAAACACTTTTGCAGAATGGTTGATTGGAGTGGAGCCAGCGTCACTCCTAGGGGATTTAGCGTCTCAGAGGAGACCCTGGAGCGAACACAGCGGCTCATCGGACGCCCTCTGGAAAGGACGCTGGCGGAACGGAAATCAACCTCTCGCCTTGCCTAAAGGTCTTTCTCTCCTATTAGCATGATCCTTATTTAAACACTAAAAAAGCCCTGTGGAAATCTCCACAGGGCTTTTCAATGAACGATTTAATTATTTTGCAATAGAACCGTCTTTTACTTTGTTGTTATTAGCATCAACTAGGTTTGTTGATTTGAATTCAACTACAATGCTGTCTGTTAATGCATAGTCAGCTTTAGTTATCGCAGTAAGTTTACCACCAGCTACTGTAATAGAAGCAAGTTCTACAGTTGATCCTGCAATTTTAACAGTAACACCTGTTGGAGCAGCTTGATCAGCAATATTTTCAGAGAAATCTACTGTAAATGTTTTGCTATCTACTGCAGTTACTTTAGTAGCAACAGGAACAATATTTTCTTTAAGTGCAACTTGAGTTGTCACTTTTCCACCTTTAAGCGTGTTACCTTTTGTATCTACTACATTGCTAGCTTCAAGTACATAATTACCATTAGCTGTGATAGAACCTTCTGGTAAAGTGAATCTTACTTTCTTAGTACCATCTACAAACTGAAGTTGCGTACCTGCAGGAAGTTCTTTTCCTCCAAGTGTGTAGTTAGCAGCATTTGTAGCTGTTGCAGTCACATCTTTAGCATACTCAACTGTGAATACGTTATTGTCAGTTACAACAACTGGAGTAGCGCCGAATACTAATGAATCTGTTGGTGTTTCAGGTGTAGCTTCAAATACGCCTGTTGTTACATTGAAAGTAACAGTATCAGCAGTTACATTGCCAGCTAAATCTGTTACTGCTTTAGCAGATAACTCGAAAGTGTATGTTGAATTGCTATCTAGATCAATGTCAACTTTTACAGTGTTTTTCTCTGCACCCTCGATTTTACCGTTACCATCTACATCGAAACCTGCATCTGCTTTTACTGCTGTTTCTTTTCCAGTAGTGTAAGCAATACCATTTTGTGTTTTAACAGTTAATTTTCCTTCTACTTTTACTGGCTCACTAAAAGTAAGGTATAATGCATCAACGTCTGTAGTAGCATTTACATCATCAGCTACTAACATTTTAGTAGCAGCAGAAACAAGTGTAGCAGGTGTTAAATCTTTTGAAAGAATAGCATTGAACTCAAATGCATCACCTGCATTACCAGCTAAATCTTTTTGTCCTTCTACTTTAATGTTTGTATTAATGAATGTAGCTGTACCTAAAGCAGATTTAGCATCAATAGTGAATACAGTTTTATCCTCTGTATCTTTAATATCAGCATCTGTTAAATAGAATACAGTTGATCCTACTGTTACTTTTGCATATTCTTTAGTCTCTGCATCTGCATTAAGATTTTGTTTCATTAATTCTTCAGAGAAATCAAACGTAATTTCTGTACCATTCACTGCTGTAGAAACAGTTGGTTTTGAATTATCAACGTCTGCTTTCAAAACTGTGAAGTTAACTGCGATAGGATTTGCGATATTATTAGCGAAGTCAGTTGCACCAACAATGTCTACTTTGTAAGATTGTTCTGCTGTTAATCCAGTAATTGTTAATTTCTTGCCAGATAAAGTATAGCGCTCTTTTGATAGTTCTGTACCATTTAAGCTGATTGTTCCTTCACTTTGTACTGGCTCGTCGAAAGTGATAACAGCTGTAGTACCTTTAGCTTCTACAGAATTAACGCTTACAGGAGTCGTATCTGCAAATGTGATTAATTTGTTGAACTCTTCAGTTAAAACTTTAGCATCCGCTTTTGTTTTAATTGGTTTTACAGTTACTTTACCATTTGTTAATTTTACTTCTTTATCAGTTGTTAACGTAACTGTCATACCGTCTTCAGATACTATTGCGTTAGTGATTGCTACACCTTCAACAGCATATTTTGTTGTGATTGCTGCATCTTTTGCATCAACAGCTGTGTTGAATTTCACTTCAAGTTCTTTTGCATTAAGTCCTTTTACAGCTTCTACAGCTGGTGTTACTTCTTGAACTGCATCAATCGTACGTTTTACCATTGTAGCGAATTCTTCGCGGCTAATTTTATCTTGTGGTGCTAATAAAGAGCCTTTACCATTGATTACACCATTTTCTACAGCTGTTTCTAAGTAAGATACAGCCCATTTAGAAGCTTTAGAAGCATCTGCAAATTGGCTAAGATCTGCTTTACCTGTTAATTGGTAGCCTTGAACGATGACTTTAGCAGCTTGTTCTCTTGTTAATTGAGCTTTAGGCTCAAATTTACCATTGCCCATACCATCAAATAATTCTGGTGAAGTTGCAAGTACTGCATTATAGAACCAATCATTTTCACTAACATCAGAAAAATCTTCAGTACCAGTAGCTTTTAAATCTAATGCTTTTGATAAAATTTCAGCCGCTTCTGCACGAGTAAGTGTACCAGCTGGGTTGAAGTTTCCTTTTTCATCGCCTTGGATGTAGCCTTTATCAGTTAAAAATTGAACAGCTTCTTTTGCCCAAGATGAAATGCTAGCTGCATCTTGAAATTCCGCAGCTGATGCTACTGGTACGATTGCTGATGCTACAAGTGCTGCTGTAGCTGTAGTTGCGAAAAATTTACGACCTTTGTTTTGTTTTGTCATAGTATATTCCTCCAGAATTTTAATAAATTATATTATTCTGTGAGAACAATATTATCGCGCTATTTAATTATAAAATTATAAAAATATGTATAAATCGTTCCCACAAATAATAATTCAACCAATTATATGTAAAGCAATCTTCTAAATTTTTCATGATTAAATATCCCAATCAAACTGTAATTTGCTTTACAAGACAATAATATAA